>NZ_JBFUMY010000044.1:0-50136 GCF_054049135.1 Kitasatospora sp. P5_F3
CAGCACTGGCTCGGCGCGGAGGGCATGCCCCGCCGCTACGCCGACTACCTGGCCTCGGACGGCTTCACCACGCTGAACACCGTCTCGACCATCGGGTCGTTCCTGCTCGGTCTGTCGATCCTGCCGTTCCTCTACAACGTCTGGAAGACCGCGAAGTACGGCGAGAAGATCGAGGTCGACGACCCGTGGGGCTACGGCCGTTCGCTGGAGTGGGCGACCTCCTGCCCGCCGCCGCGGCACAACTTCCTCACCCTGCCCCGGATCCGTTCGGAATCCCCGGCGTTCGACCTGCACCACCCGGACATCGCCGCGCTCGACTACCTCGAGTACCACGGTGAGCCGGCCAAGCACTTCGAGGGCGTCACGCCCGCGAAGTACGACGCCCCCGAGCTGGGCAAGGGCCTGAAGAAGGAGGGTGACGCCTGATGAAGGAACAGGGCAGGATCTTCATCGGTTTCGCCATCTTCATCCTGGCGATGGCCATCACCTACGGGGTGTGGACCAACCACTCCGACCTCGGTGTGGAGGCCGCCGGTACCACGGCGCTCTTCCTCGCCTTCGGCCTGTGCGCGATGGTCGGCTACTACCTCGCCTACACGGCCAAGCGGGTCGACACCGGCGCGGGCGACAACCCCGAGGCCGAGGTCGCGGACGACTCCGGCGAGCTGGGCTTCTTCGCCCCGCACAGCTGGCAGCCGCTCTCGCTGGCGATCGGTGGCGCGCTCGCGTTCATGGGCGTCATCTTCGGCTGGTGGCTGCTGTACTGGTCGATCCCGATCATCCTGATCGGCCTGTTCGGCTGGGTCTTCGAGTTCTACCGCGGTGAGGACCAGAACCAGTAGGTTCCCCTCCTCCGCACCGGGCGGCCGGGCATCCCTGACGGGGTGTCCGGCCGTTCGCGTTACGGCCTGCCAGGTGGTCCGCTCACCCGGTCGGGCCAACCCGGACTGCGGGCGCGGGCCGCCCGGGGCTGACTGTTCTTACGATCTGATAGGTCGTCCGTTCGAGGAGGCAGCCCGTGAAAACCAGGCACGGAGTCGCACTGACGGCCGTACTGATGCTGGCCCCGGTGGCCGGCTGCTCCTCCGGGAGTGCCCCGGCCGCGATACAGCCGGAGGGACCGGTGGACGTGAGCGGGCTGGTGCACACCTCGGCCGGCGGCGAGGTGGACCCGGCGAAACCTTTCAGCATCACCGCGGACCAGGGCGGCCACCTCACCGACGTCACCGTCACCGGAGCCGACGGCCGGGTGGTGGCCGGGCAGCTGGCGGCCGACCTGAAGAGCTGGCAGAGCACCAGCCGGCTCAAGGCGGGCACCAAGTACACGGTGCGGGTGGCCGCCGACGACGGCCGGGGCGGGCGGGGCGAGACCAGCAGCGAGTTCGGCACCGCGGCCGCGCAGCAGCTGCTCACCGCCGAGCTGGGCCCCGACTCCTCGGGCAGCGGTCTCTACGGCGTGGGCCAGCCGCTCACCGTGAAGCTCTCCGAGGCGGTCAAGGACCCCGCGGGGCGCCAGGAGGTCGAACGCGGCCTGACGGTGGTCTCCGAGCCCGCCGTGACGGGTGCCTGGTACTGGGTGGACGACAAGAACCTGCACTTCCGGCCGAAGGAGTACTGGCCCGCCAACGCGAAGATCCGGCTGAGCTACGACCTGCAGGGCGTGCCGGTCGCCGACGGCCTGTACGGCGGCGAGGCGGTCACCCGCTCACTGCGGACCGGCGACCGGGTCGAGGTGGTGGTGGACGCCGCCTCGCACTACCTGACGTACCGTCGCAACGGCCAGGAGATCAGGTCCATCCCGGTCACCACCGGCAAGCCCGGCTTCGACACCCGCAACGGCGTCAAGGTGGTGCTGGGGCAGGAGTCCCAGGTCCGGATGAACGGCGAGTCGATCGGCATCCGGGAGGGCAGCACCGAGGCGTACGACCTCCAGGTGCAGTGGGCCACCCGGGTCACCTGGAGCGGCGAGTACGTGCACGCCGCCCCGTGGTCGGTCGGCTCCCAGGGCGAGGAGAACGTCAGCCACGGCTGCACCGGCATGAGCACCGACAACGCCAAGTGGTTCTACGACCAGACCCGGATCGGCGACCTGGTCCAGGTCGTCAACAGCAAGGGCGCCACCATGGAGCGCTTCGGCAACGGCTTCGGCGACTGGAACGTCCCCTGGGACGAGTGGCTCAAGCACTCCGCCCTCGGCCAACCGGTCACCACGGCGGGGGCCCTGGGCAGCCAGGCAGCCGCCGGCGCTCCGCTGCTCGGCTGACGCGCGCTCAGGCGGCTTCGTCCAACAGGGTCGCGAAACCGTCCAGCAGGCGCTGCAGACCGAACTCGAACAGCCCGTCCAGGTCGAAGTCGTACGCGGTGTCGATCAGCCGCTCGAAGGACGGGTACCGGCCGTCGGCCAGCGCGGTCAGCAACGCGGGCTCCTGGGAGTCCAGCCACTCGTCGGCGTCCAGGCCGCTGGCGGCCTCGGCCTCGGTCTCCGCCTCGATGGTCACGGCGGTGCCCCGGATGTAGTTGAACAGGGTCAGGTGCGCGGTGAAGACCGTCGAGGTGTCGAGCCCGCGCCCCTCCAGCGAGGCCAGTACCCATTCGGTGAACGGGAGCGCGGCCGGCACCGGTCGCGGGCGGGTCAGCGAGAGCACCGGGGCCAGCCAGGGGTGGCAGCGGAAGATCCGCCAGAGCTGCCGGCCGGCCAGTTCGAGCCGGTCCCGCCAGCCGTCCGGCGCGGTGGCGGGCAGCGGCCACTCGGCGAAGGCCGCGTCCATCATCCGGGTCAGCAGCTCGTCCTTGTCGGCGACATGGCGGTAGAGCGACATGGTCGCCACGCCGAGCTCGGCGGCGACCCGGCGCATCGAGGCGGCGGCCAGACCCTCCCGGTCGGCGACGACGGTCGCGGTGCTGACGATCCGTTCGAGGGTGAGGGTCTGTGCGGGGGCGGTCCGTGCCGGGGTGGGCACCGCAACCGAGGCGCTCACCGGACGGTGCCGGGCCGCGACCACGGTGCCGACGCCCGGGACGGCGTGCACCAGCCCCGCCAGGCGCAGTTCGGTGAGCACCTTGGTGGCGGTCGCCATCGCGACGCCCCACTGCCGGGTGATCTCCCGGGTCGAGGGCACCCGGTCGCCGGGGGCCAGCTCGCCGGTCTCGATCCGCTGCCGCAGCTCGGCGACGATCCGGCTGTAGCGAGGCAGTTCCTGCTGGGTCACGCGCGCTCCTCCGTACTAGTGCACCTGAGTATGCCGTACTCCGTCCCTGGTCACCCGTGCACTAGTGCGCTTTCGCTCGAATATCCCTGTTGGGAAGGGTAGTTGGAGGCTTGCGAGTAGTGCGGCGTACGCCGTACATTCGACCGCATGGAGAACACCGACATCCTTGTTTCCGGGGCCGGTATCGCCGGCCCCGCACTGGCCTACTGGCTGCGCCGGGCCGGCTTCACCGCCACCGTGGTCGAACGCGCCCCCGCCCTGCGGCCGGGCGGCCAGGCCGTCGACCTGCGCGGCGCGGGCCGGGAGGTGATCACCCGGATGGGGCTGATGGACCGGGCCCGGGAGCTGAGTCTTGAGCAGCGCGGCCTGCTGACCGTCGACACGGCCGGGCGGGTCACTTCCCGGATGCCGGCCGACAGCTTCGGTGGGGAGGGGATCGTCTCCGAGGTCGAGATCCTCCGTGGCGATCTGGCCCGGCTGCTGTACGAGGCGACCCTGCCGGACACCGAGTACCTGTTCGGCGACACCGTCACCGGGCTGACGGAGGATGCGGACGGAGTGACCGTCACCTTCGAGCGGTCCGCCACCCGCCGGTTCGGGCTGGTGGTCGGCGCGGACGGGCTGCACTCGGTGGTCCGGGCACTGGCCTTCGGCCCGGAGGCCGGGTACGTCCGGCCGCTGGAGCTGTACACGGCCTGGTTCACCGTCACCGAGGAGCTGGGGCTGGACGGCTGGACGCAGATGTACAACACCCCCGGCGGCCGGGTGGCGACCGTCCGGCCAGGGCGGCTGCCGGGCGAGGTGCAGGCCGGGCTGAGCTTCCGGTCGGGGCCGGTCGACCACGACCGGCACGACATCGCCGGGCAGCGGGAGTTGGTGGCCCGGCGGTTCGCCGGGGCGGGCTGGCAGGTGCCACGGCTGCTGGCGGGGATGGCCGACGCGCCGGACTTCTACTTCGACTCGGTCGGCCAGGTGCACCTGGAGAGCTGGTCCCGGGGCCGGGCCGTGCTGCTCGGCGACGCCGGGTACTGCCCGACCCCGCTCACCGGGCTCGGCACCAGCCTGGCCCTGGTCGGCGCCTATGTGCTGGCGGGCGAGCTGGGCGCCGCCGGTGGCGACCACCGGGTGGCCTTCGCCCGGTACGACCGGGTGCTCCGCCCGTACGTGACCAGGGCTCAGCAGCTGCCGCCCGGCGGGGTGAAGGGCTACGCGCCGGCCGGCGCGCTGGCCATCCGGCTGCGGGACGCCTCGATGCGCTCGATGAACCGCTGGCCGATGCGGAACCTGATGGCCGCCCAGTTCGCCAAGGCGGGGGACATCGCGCTGCCCGAGTACCCCCTGACGGAGGCTCAGCGGTAGGCGAGCCCCAGTGCGGTGGTGACGGCCGCGAAGGCGTCGGTGTGGCTGAGGCCGAGGCGGGCGGCGCGTTCGGCGTACTCGGTGGCGGCTGCGGCGGCGAGGCGGTGGGCGGTGTCGCCGGTGGCGGCGATCAGGGTGCCGCGGCGGCCGTGGGTCTCGACCACGCCGTCGGCCTCCAGCTCGCGGTAGGCGCGGGCCACCGTGTTGGCGGCCAGGCCGAGTTCCTCGGCGAGGGCCCGGACGGTGGGGAGCTTGAGTCCGGTCGGCAGGGCCCCGCTCCGTGCCTGGTCGGCGATCTGGGCCCGGACCTGCTCGTACGGGGGAGTGGCGGCATCGTGGTCGACGGACAGCTGCACGGGGTCTCCTGACGGTTCGTTGGTCTCAACATACTGGCGCGTACAAAGGCCGACGGCCCGCACCGGGAATCCGGGACGCCGACCTTGCGCTTGACGCCGTTCTCGTCGAACTCGGCCGGCAGCTCGATCGGCTGCGGCTGCTCGTGAGCGGTGTACGTGTGCAGCTTGGCCGCGGGCAGCTGGGCGTGCACCTCGACGAACTCACCGTGCGGCAGGCGCTTGATGACGCCGGTCTCGCGACCGTGCAGCACCTTGTCCTTGTCGCGACGCTGGAGGCCGAGGCACCAGCGCTTGGTGACGAAGAAGGTGATCACCGGCACCACGAAGAAACCGACCCGCACGAAGTACGTGATGTCGTTCAGCGAGAGGTGCAGGTGGGTGGCGAGCAGGTCGTTGCCACCACCGATCAGCAGTACCAGGTACAGGCTGATCCAGGCCGCGCCGAGACCGGTGCGGACCGGGGCGTTGCGCGGGCGGTCCAGGATGTGGTGCTCGCGCTTGTCGCCGGTCGCCCAGCTCTCGATGAACGGGTAGACCGCGATGGCGACCAGCACCAGCGGGAAGATCATCAGCGGCACGAACACACCCAGGTTGAGGGTGTGGCCCCAGAGGCCGATCTCCCAGCCCGGCATGATGCGGATCAGACCCTCGGAGAAGCCCATGTACCAGTCCGGCTGGGCGTCCGTGGACACCTGGTCGGGGCGGTACGGGCCGTACGCCCAGATCGGGTTGACCGTGGCGATCGCCGAGACGGCCGCGATGATGCCGAAGACCAGGAAGAAGAAGCCACCGGCCTTGGCCATGTAGACCGGCATCAGCGGCATGCCGACGACGTTCTTCTCGGTCTTGCCCGGGCCCGCCCACTGGGTGTGCTTGTGGTAGAAGACCAGGATCAGGTGCGCGACCAGCAGGCCGAGCATGATGCCGGGGATCAGCAGCACGTGGATGGTGAAGAACCGCGGCACGATGTCGGTGCCGGGGAACTCCCCGCCGTACAGGAACATCTGCAGGTAGGTGCCGACCAGCGGCACGGCCAGGACCGCGCCCTCCATGAAGCGGACACCCGTACCCGAGAGCAGGTCGTCGGGGAGCGAGTAGCCCATGAAGCCGTCGAACATGCCGAGGAACAGCAGCAGGAACCCGAACAGCCAGTTGATCTCGCGCGGCTTGCGGAACGCGCCCGTGAAGAAGACGCGCATCATGTGCACGAGCATCGCGGCGACGAAGACGATCGCGGCCCAGTGGTGGATCTGACGGATCAGCAGGCCACCACGGACCTCGAACGAGATGCGCAGGGTGGAGGCGTACGCCTCCGACATCCGGATGCCGTCGAGCGGGGCGTAGGAGCCGTGGTAGACGGTCTCGCCCATGCTCGGGGTGAAGAACAGCGTCAGGTAGACGCCGGTCAGGATGATGATGATGAAGGTGTAGAGGCAGATCTCACCGAGCATGAAGGACCAGTGGTCCGGGAAGATCTTCCGCAGGTTGGACTTGGCCAGGGTGTAGAGGCCGAGCCGGCCGTCCACCCAGTCCGCGGCCGACTCCGCCTTGTTGGCGGGCTTGGCACGGGTGCTGGCCGGCTTTGCGGCACCCTTGGTGCTGCTCGCGGTCATCGGCTGCGCTCCCAGTAACTCGGGCCAACGGGCTCGTCGAAGTCGCCGGTGGCGACCAGGAAGCCCTTCTCGTCAACAGTGATCTTCAGCTGCGGCAGCGGGTGACCGGCCGGGCCGAAGATGACGCGGGCGCCGTCCGCCAGGTCGAAGGTCGACTGGTGGCAGGGGCAGAGCGCGTGGTGGGTCTGCTGCTCGTAGAGGCTGACCGGGCAGCCGACGTGGGTGCAGATCTTCGAGTAGGCGAGGATGCCCTCGAAGCCCAGTTCGGCGGACTGCTTGTCCTTGAGGTCCCCCGGAGCGATCCGGACGAGCATCAGGGCGTCCTTGGCGATCTGGACCTGGAAGTCCTCGGCGTCCTCTTCGAGGCCCTCGGGCTTCGCGAAGCTCAGCGAGCCGACGGTGATGTCCTCGGGCTTCATCGGCTCGTCGGTGTTCATGTTGATCAGCTGGATCGGCTTGGCCGGGGTGGCCTCGTTCCAGCCGGTGTGCTCCAACTTGTCCTCGGGCAGCGGCCCGAGGTCGCGGAGCAGCACCACACCGGAGAGCGGCACCAGGGCCATCGACCCGATCAGGGTGTTGCGGATCATCTTGCGGCGGCCGAAGCCGGACTCGGCGGCGCCGGTCTTGAACTGCTCGATGACGTCCGCGCGGACCTCGTCGTCGGCCTCGA
Source organism: Kitasatospora sp. P5_F3 (assembly GCF_054049135.1). Classification (NCBI taxonomy): domain Bacteria; kingdom Bacillati; phylum Actinomycetota; class Actinomycetes; order Kitasatosporales; family Streptomycetaceae; genus Kitasatospora; species Kitasatospora sp. P5_F3. Next base: position 7,208 of record NZ_JBFUMY010000044.1, read on the forward strand.
TCGCGTGGCGCTCGGCCGGCAGCTCGTGGTCCGACATCAGGGTGCGGGCCCAGTGGACCGCGCCCGCGCCGATGCAGAAGAGCGCCACCCCGAGGGTCAGGCCGAGCGCGAAGTTCAGCGCGCTGACGTGACCGATCGGGAAGATGTAGACGATCTTGTCGATCGGGAAGATCACGAAGGACGCGATGAACCCGACGGTCGACAGCATCGACAGGATGAAGAGCAGCGAGACCTGACGCTCGGCCCGCTGGGCAGCCCGCTCGTCGATGTCGGTGCGACGCGGCTCGTGGGCCGGCAGGCCCGGGTCGGCGAACGGGTCACCGTGGGCGGCGACTTCGGTGCCGTGGGAGTCGTGCGACTCCGGCAGAGTGTCCTTGGACATGTCGTGGCTCATGACTTCTTGGCCTTGGTGGTGTGGGCGGCGACCCAGATCGCGATCGCGATCAGGCTGCCGAGTCCGAAGATCCAACCGAACAGACCCTCGGTCACCGGGCCGAGGCTGCCCAGGGTCAGACCGCCGGGGTTGGGCTCGTCGTTGGTGGTGTGGCGGACGAAGGCCACGATCTGCCGCTTCTGCTCCTCGGGCATGATGCCCTCGGGGAAGGAGGGCATGTTCTGCGGGCCGGTCTGCAGGGCCTCGTAGATGTGCTTGGGGTCCACGTTGTCGAGGGCGGGAGCGTACTTGCCCTGCGAGAGGGCACCGCCCTGGCCCGCGAAGTTGTGGCACTGGGCGCAGTTGGTACGGAACAGCTCGCCGCCCTTGGCGATGTCGTCCGGGTTGGTGGAGGTGTACTGCTCCTTGGTCGGAGCGACCGGGCCGGGGCCGAGCGAGGCCACGAAGGCGGCCATCTGGTCGATCTCGGGCTGGGAGTAGATGGTCTTCTTCTTCGGCACCTGGGCGCCGGGCTGCTGGGCCGGCATCCGGCCGGTGCCGACCTGGAAGTCCACCGCCGCGGAGCCGACGCCGACCAGGCTCGGACCGTCCGAGCTGCCCTCGCCGTTGAGACCATGGCAGGAGGAGCAGCCCACGGCGAAGAGCTTCTTGCCCTCCTCGATCGCGAGCGTCTGCACCGAGCTGTCGGCCTGCGCCTTCTCGGCGGGCGCGAACGCGGCGTACAGCCCCCCGGTGGCCGCCAGGGCGAAGAGTAGGACGACCAGCGCCGCCAGTGGATGGCGCCGTCGTGCGGAGAGCTTTTTCACGGATTAACCCCGGGGTCAGGATCTGGTCGGCTGGTGGGCGTGCCTCGCGGCCCGGTCTGCCCGGGTCGGCTGCGGGGACGCGCGCGGTCGGTCGGTGCGGGTACGGCTCCGGCCGTCGGCCAGCGACCTGATCAGCTGGTTACTTGATCAGGTAGATGGTCGCGAACAGGGCGATCCACACGACATCGACGAAGTGCCAGTAGTACGACACCACGATCGCGGCGGTGGCCTGCTCGTGCGTGAACCGCTTGGCTGCGTACGTCCGTGCCAGGACCAGCAGGAACGCGATCAGACCACCCGTCACGTGCATGCCGTGAAAGCCGGTGGTCAGGTAGAACACCGTGCCGTACGCGTCCGAGGACAGCGAGAGGCCGTCCTTCTTGACCAGCTCGGTGTACTCGAAGATCTGGCCGCCGATGAAGATCGCGCCCATCACGAAGGTGATGATGAACCACGAGCGGAGCTTCTTCACGTCACCGCGCTCGGCGGCGAAGACGCCGAGCTGGCAGGTGAGGGAGGAGAGCACCAGGATCGTGGTGTTCACCGAGGAGAAGGGCACGTTGAGGGCGTGAGCCTTCTCGGCCCAGAACTCCGCGCCCTTGACCGAGCGGAGCGTGAAGTACATCGCGAACAGGGCCGCGAAGAACATCAGCTCCGAGCTCAGCCAGACGATGGTTCCGACGCTGACCAGGTTCGGCCTGTTGACCGCTCCGTGCGCGTGTCCGGTTTCTGTTGCTGTTGCTGTCGCCACGACGGACATTATGTCGGTCCCTTATTCCGTCTTCACGCCGGGGGGTGTACCTCGGAGTGTCCGGTGCGTGCGGTATGCCCTGTTGGCAGCCGACGGGGCGTCGGACGAGGGCTCCGAGGAGGTGGTGTCCCATTTCTGACGGTTCATTGACGGCAGGTGTACCCGTTCGCTCCGCGTGTCCCTGCGGGGCGCGGGGGTGCCGGTCGGCTAGCGGGTCCGCCGTACGAGTGGAACAGCACTTCTGGGGTGACGATCCGTCGCCCGTGTGCGCGACGGGCGTGGCGGCTCGTCCGAGGGAGATCGCGCCAGAGGGTCACCACGAGGGGTGTGCGGGAGTAGCATCCGGAGGTGAACGTGGTCCGGGTCACACCGGGCCGGAGTACAGCCATATAAGAGGACGAGTACCCGGGAGCAGGGCCCATGGCGCACACGACCGACGAGACGCTCACCGTCCTCGTCTACAGCGACGACCGGAACACCCGTGAGCAGGTCACCCTCGCGCTGGGCCGCCGCCCCGCCGCCGACCTCCCCGAGGTCGACGTGCTGGAGTGCGCCACGGTGCCCGCCGTGCTCCGCGCTCTGGAGAAGGGCGGGATCGACCTCTGCGTGCTGGACGGCGAGGCCGTCCCGGCCGGCGGCCTCGGGGTGGCCCGGCAGGTCAAGGACGAGATCTACGGCTGCCCGCCGGTGCTGGTGCTGATCGGGCGCCCGCAGGACTCCTGGCTGGCCGCCTGGAGCCGGGCCGAGGCCGCGATCTCCCACCCGGTCGACCCGGTGGCGCTGGCGGAGGCCGCCGCCACCCTGCTCCGGGCCCGGGTGGCCAAGCGCACCCCGGCCCACCGCTGAGGGGCCGTCAGCCCGGTGTCTCACCTGTAGAGAAGCACCCCGCATCCGGGTACCCCGGATCGCTAGGCTGGCTCCAGCATCCCCGATCGAGAGCTGGAGTCAGCCATGGTGAACGCACAACCTGCGAACGGCGGTAGCGACCCCACGCAGGTGGTCCGCACCTGGCCGGACCTGCTGAGCGCACTGCTGGCCGGGCAGGACCTCGGCCAGGGCGACACCGCCTGGGCGATGGACCGGATCATGGGCGGCGAGGCCACCCCCGTCCAGGTGGCCGGCTTCGTGGTCGCGCTCCGGGCCAAGGGCGAGACCGTGGACGAGATCGCCGGCCTGGTCGACTCGATGTACGCGCACGCCGTGCAACTGCACATCCCAGGACCGGCGGTGGACATCGTCGGCACCGGTGGCGACCGCGCCAAGACGGTGAACATCTCCACCATGTCGGCGATCGTCGCGGCCGCCGCCGGAGCCAAGGTGGTCAAGCACGGCAACCGCGCCGCCTCCTCCGCCAGTGGTGCCACCGACGTGCTGGAGAAGCTCGGCATCAGCCCGGACGTGACGCCCGCCCGGGTGGCCGAGATCGCCGAGGAGGTCGGCCTGACCTTCTGTCCGGCGCCGATGTTCCACCCGGCGATGCGGCACGCCGCCCCGGCCCGCCGTGACCTCGGGGTGCCGACGGCCTTCAACATCCTCGGCCCGCTGACCAACCCGGCCCGGGTCACCGCGCACGCGATCGGCTGCTTCGACACCCGGCTGGCCGGGCTGATCGCCGGTGTGCTGGCCCGGCGCGGCGCCACCGCACTGGTCTTCCGGGGCGACGACGGCCTGGACGAGCTGACCATCTCCACCACCTCGCACGTCTGGCTGGTGAAGGACGGTCAGGTCGCCGAGACCACCTTCGACCCGCGTGAGGTCGGCATCGAGCCGGTCGGCATCGAGGCGCTGCGCGGCGGCGACCCGCAGTTCAACGCGGACGTGGCCCGCCGGATGCTGGCGGGGGAGCGCGGCCCGGTCCGGGACGCCGTCCTGCTGAACAGCGCCGCCGCGCTGACCGCGCTGGAGCTGACCGACGCCCCGCTGCCCGAGCAGCTCGCGGCCGGGATGGTACGGGCCGCGGCCGCCATCGACTCGGGTGCGGCGGAGGCCCTGCTGAAGGACTGGGCGGCGGCCACCACCCGTTCCTGAACAGCGAGTTGAGGGCCCGGCAGACTGTCTGCCGGGCCTTCCTGCTGTCCGGATGGCGGACATCTGTTTGACCACTTCTCGGCGGCTCGCCTAGAGTCCTCGGCAGGTCATGAGTGACAGCGACAAGCCCCAGCTTGCTGTCCGGCAACCCTCCGTCCGTGGCGGGGTGCCCTGGGTGAGGACCGGGCTCCGCGGCGAACCGTCCGCGTGGCAAGCGCGGACGTCGGCGGCACAGCTGCACCCCGAGGTCCCGGACCTTTCCAGGAGTGCACCCTCATGTCCGTTTCCACCGAAATCTGCGCCCCGCTCGCCGTCCTCGGCCACGACGTCCAGGTCCCGCTGGTCTCCGGCGAGAAGGTCTCCTACGCCGCCCTGGACTACGCCGCCAGCTCCCCGGCGCTCCAGCGGGTCTGGGACGACGTCGCCGCTTACGCCCCGTACTACGGCAGCGTGCACCGCGGCGCCGGCTACCTCTCCCAGCTCTCCACCGACCTGTTCGAGCAGAGCCGCCGCACCGTCGAGGAGTTCCTCGACCTGCGCGAGGGCGACCAGGTGGTCTTCACCCGGGCCACCACCGACTCGCTCAACCTGCTGGCCGGTGTGCTGCCGGCGGGCACCCGGGTGTTCGCCTTCGAGACCGAGCACCACGCCTCGCTGCTGCCCTGGCGCCGGGACGGCCTGACCGTCAGTTACCTCCGGGCCCCGCGCTCGCACGCCGAGGCCGTCGCCGCACTGGACGCCGCGCTGGCCGAGCAGCCCGCCGAGCACCGGCTGTTCTGCGTCACCGGCGCCTCCAACGTCACCGGCGAGCTCTGGCCGGTCGCCGAGCTGACCGAGGTCGCCCACCGGCACGGCGCCCGGGTGGTGCTGGACGCCGCCCAGCTCGCGCCCCACCACCGGGTCTCGGTGCGGGAGTTGGGCGTGGACTGGATCGCCTTCTCCGGCCACAAGCTGTACGCCCCGTTCGGCGCCGGGGTGCTGGCCGGGCGCAGCGACTGGCTGGACGCGGCCGAGCCGTACCTGGCCGGCGGCGGCGCCAGCCGGACGGTGGCCCGCGAGCTGGACGGCTCGGTCGCGGTCGAGTGGCAGACCGGTCCGGCCCGGCACGAGGCCGGCTCCCCGAACGTGATCGGCGCCTACTCCATCGCCTCCGCCTGCCGGGCGCTGACCGAGGCCGGGTTCGACGCGCTGGAGGCGCGCGAACAGCAGCTGATCGACCGTCTGCAGGCCGGTCTGGCCGCGATCCCCGAGGTCCGGGTGCTCAGCCTGTTCGGCGAGCAGGCGGCCCGGGTCGGGGTGCTCTCGTTCGTGGTGCAGGGGTGGAACAGCTCGCACTTCTCGGCGGCGCTCTCGGCCGAGTACGGGATCGGCGTCCGGGACGGGCTGTTCTGCGCCCACCCGCTGGTGCGGACCCTGCTCGGCGGCGAGGAGACCGCACCGTCCGAGTGCGGGGCGCCGGAGCCGTCGCTGCCCGGCGAGCGCAGCCTGAACGCGATCCGGGTCAGCTTCGGCGCCGGGACCCCGGACGAGCACCTGGACCGCTTCCTGGCGGCCGTCCGCGACCTGGTCTCCGACGGGGCGGCCTGGACCTACCGCAACGAAGGCGGGCGCTGCGTGGCCGACACCCGGCGGTAAGAGGTGCACTACCAGGGGCTCGGGGCCCTGCTGATTGGCGGCTCCGCCGCGGGGCGACGCCGACCTCGTGCAAGGTGATCGTCGCGTAGGTGGGCAGGCACTTTCGCAGTGACCCCGGCGCCAGATCTCCTCGCAGTTCCCCGAGCCCCTGGGTAGTGCAACCTGCTGTCTGCTCTATTCGTCCAGGCCGAGGGCGAAGGCGGCTTCGAGGTCGTGCTTGGAGTAGGTGCGGAAGGCGATCTGGGTCTCGGTGTGCTCGACGCCCGGGATCTTGTTGAGGCGGCCGGGGATCACTGCGGCGAGGTCGTCGTGGTGCCGGACCCGGACCATCGCGACCAGGTCGTAGCCACCTGTCACCGAGTAGACCTCGCTGACGCCCTCGATCGAGGCGATCGCCTCGGCGATCTCGGGAATCCGGTCGACGCTGGTCCTGATGAGCACGATCGCGGTGATCACTCTGTCGCTCCTGTCCGTGGGTTCCGGGCCAGCGTAACGGTGACCCAGGTGGCCAGGTACCCGGCGGCGAAGCCGATGACGTGCACCGGGTAGGCCACCCCGGGGCCGTCCTGCCGGACCGAGAGCCACTGCAGCAGGAACCAGAGCCCGAGCACCAGCCAGGCCGGGAAGCGCAGCGGCAGGAAGAGCAGCAGCGGCACCAAGGTGGTGACCCTGGCCCGGGGGTACAGCCGCAGGTAGCTGCCGAGCACCCCGGCGATCGCGCCGGAGGCCCCGACCAGCGCCCGGACCGACTCCGCCCCGTGCGCCTCCGCCAGCGCCCAGCCGTAGGTGGCCAGGTAACCGACCGTCAGGTAGCCGAGCAGGAACCGAACCCGGCCGAACCGCTGCTCGACGCCGGGGCCGAAGACGAACAGGAACAGCATGTTCCCGAGCAGATGCAGCCACCCCGCGTGCACGAACAGCGAGCTGAGCACCGAGAGCACCGGGATCTTCCGGGGCGTCCCCGGCGGTGGGCAGTCCGCGGTGGCCGGGGGCAGCTGCGCCAGCTGACCCGCCGTCAGCGGCCGGTTGGACAGCAGCTCGGCGGGCACCGCGCCCCACCGCTGCTCGTACCGCTGCTCGGCGCAGACCCGGGCCGGGCCGGTGCCGTAGCGGGGGTTGAGACCGAAGCTCGGGCCGGTCAGCAGGGTCAGCACGCTCAGCCCGATCAGCGTGAAGGTGACGACCGGCGGGCGCTCCGGTGTCCTGCCGTCCGGAGCGTCGAGGTGGTCCAGGACAGGGGTGGCCATAGCGAACAGCATTCCTCCGGGCGGGCCGGCCGACACCGTCCGGTACTGCGGGTGGCCTACTGCCCGCATCACGGACCAGGTGGACCTGGGAGAACCGGCAGGCAATAGGCTTGGCCCTCCGGACCCTGGGTGACCGCCGTAAGGCGGCACCAACGAGAGGACTTGGCAGAATGACGATCGCCGCCCCGACCGCTGAGACCCGCTGGCGCTGCACCCTCTGTGGCAACCTGACCCGCTTCGACGTGACCCGGTCCTCCAAGGTGGTGGAGTTCCTGCACTTCGACCTGGCGGGTGACTCCAAGGTGGAGGAGACCGAGGTGCTGACGGAGACGCTGGAGTCGGTCCGCTGCCGCTGGTGCAACGCGGTCGACCAGGTCGAGCTGGTGGCCCGTCCGGACGCCGAGCAGGCGGCCCAGGAGCAGCAGGAGTCCTGACGCAGTGCACCGGCCGGGCCCGCGCGGAGTGTGGCGCGGGTCGGGTCGGGGCACGGTAACCGCGACAATTGCAGAGAGCGGTGTGTTTGAGGGCAGCGGCAACCAGCCGTACGGACCCCGCGCAGCAGGATCGGAGCCGAGGACGTGGTGGACGCAGCAAGGGGGGCGGCCGAGTCGCAGGAGCAGCCTCCCGCGGCCACGACCCCGGCCGCCCAGGGACCGGCCGACGCCCTGCCACCCGCTCCGGCCGGCAGTCCCGCTCCCACGGCCGACGCCGCTCCCATGGACGACGCTGCTCCCGCCGGCGGCCCCGAACAGCTCGGCCGGCCGCTGCCCGAGGGCGTGCGGCACCGGGTGGTGGGGATCGCCGCCGACGCGCTCGGTGGCCTGCCGGCCGCCGAACTGCCGGTCTCACTGCGCCAGTACGCGAAGTTCACCCCGGCCCGGCGGGCCAAGTACGCGGCCACCGCACTGGCCGCCGCGCTGGAGGCGGACCCGGCCTTCCGGGTGCGGATAGCCGATCGGCTCCGGCTCGGGCAGCCGGATCTGGTGAAGGCGCTGGAGGCGGGCAGTGTGCCGGGCGCCGCCGACCCGATGGACGTCGCGGCGGCCGCCTATCTGCTCCGGCCGACGGGCTGGGCCCGGCTGGTCACCGAGGCGGGCGAGCAGGTCGAGCGGGCCGGCGCCGAGGGCGCGGCGGCCGAGGCGGCCCGGCTGGTCGAGAAGCTCCAGGAGGAGCTGGCCGAGCTGCGTACCCAGTCCAGGGCCGACCTGGACCGGCACCGGGCCGACTCCGAGGGCGTACGGCGCGAGGCCGAATCGCTCCGGAAGAAGGTCCGCACGCTGGAGAGCGACACCCGGCGGGCGCAGGCCGAGGCCCGCAAGGTGCAGGCGGAGCTGACCGAGGTGCGGGCCGCGGCGGCCGTCGAGCACGGTACGGCCGAGGCCGAGGCCCGTCGGCTCCGGCACCGGATCGCCGAGTTGGAGACCGCCCTGGAGGCGGGCCGCCGTTCGGCCCGGGAGGGCCGCAGTGTCGAGGACATGCGGCTGCGGCTGCTGCTGGACACCGTGCTGCAGTCCGCCCAGGGACTCCAGCGGGAGCTGGCGCTGCCGGTGGCGCAGATCCACCCGGCCGATCTGGTGGACGCGGTGGCACCGGCCTCGGCCTCGCCGCACGACGTGGCCCGCCGGGCGCTGGCCGAGGACGACCCGGCGCTGCTGGACCAGTTGCTGGCGATCCCTCAGGTCCACCTGGTGGTGGACGGCTACAACGTGACCAAGACCGGGTACCCGACGCTGCCGCTGGAGCAGCAGCGGATCCGGCTGCTCGGCGGTCTGGCGATGCTGGCCCAGCGCACCCAGGCCGAGGTGACCTGTGTCTTCGACGGCCAGGACCTGGACGTGCCGGTTATCCTGGCACCGCCGCGCGGGGTCCGGGTCCGGTTCAGCCGGACCGGCGAGACCGCGGACGAGCTGATCCGGCGGCTGGTCAGGGCCGAGCCCCAGGGGCGTGCGGTGGTGGTGGTCTCCACCGACAAGGAGGTCGCCGACGGCGTGAAGAAGGCCGGCGCGCGCCCGGTGGCCTCGCTGCTCCTGCTGAAGCGGCTGGCCAGGCCGTGAATGTGGCTGACGGCTGGTCAGGGCAGGGTGACCGGCTTGTGTCGGTCCGGTGAATTCCGGTCTGCGGACGGAAGTTCGTGGCGGTAGGGGAGTGGCGCACCCGTGACAACTTCACTAGGGTCTGGCGTCAAACCTATATTCTGGACATGCACCCGAACGGGTGAGATCGGGTCCAGGAGTGATGAAGGAGCTCTTCCTTTGGCTTCCCACCGTCGTCCCAAGCAGGCGAGCCGTGCACGGGTGTCCGTGCTGACCGCTGCCGCAGCGACCGCGGTCGCGCTCTCGGCGCAGGCGGGTGCGTATGCGGCGCCGGCCAAGCCGAGCAAGGACGAGGTCAAGGTCCAGGTCGACCAGCTCTTCAACGAGCAGGAGCAGGCTGCCGAGCGCTTCAACGGCGCCAAGGAGCGGACCGAGCAGCTGCGCAAGCAGGCCGACCAGCTGCAGGACCAGGTGGCTCGTGGGCAGGAGCAGATGACGCAGCTTCAGGGTGGCCTGGCGGCGGTGGCGGCGCAGGAGTACCGCGACGGTGGGGTGGATCCCTCGGTCGCGTTGATGCTCTCCTCCGACCCGGAGAACTACCTGACCAAGGCGTCCAGCGTCGACCAGGTGAACCAGACCCAGACGCAGACCCTGAAGTCGCTCCAGGACCAGCAGCGCCGCCTCGACCAGCAGAAGGTCGAGGCCGCGGAGACGCTGGCCGAGCTGGACCGCAACACCAAGGTCCTGAACGACGCCAAGGCCGAGGTCCAGAAGAAGCTCGCCGAGGCCCAGCAGTTGCTCAACTCGCTGAGCGCGGCCGACCGGGCGGCGATCCAGGGCGAGCGCTCCTCGCGCGGCGCCGAGCGGATCGACGTCGGCTCGCTGCCGCGCGCAGCCGGCTACGCGGGCGTGGCGGTCGGCGCCGCGATGGGCAAGCAGGGCAAGCCGTACGTCTGGGGCGCCACCGGACCGAACTCCTTCGACTGCTCCGGCCTGATGGTCTGGGCGTACGCGCAGGCCGGCGTCTCGCTGCCGCGCACCTCGCAGGAGCAGGCCTCGGTCGGCACCAACGTCGGCACCAACATCGCCAACGCGCAGCCGGGCGACCTGGTGATCTACCACTCCGACGCGCACCACGTCGGGATGTACATCGGCAACGGCCTGGTGGTGCACGCGCCGCACACCGGTGACGTGGTGAAGGTGATGAAGGCCGACGCGATGACGATCAAGACCATCCGTCGGGTCTGATCCACCGTCAGCCTGATACGGCATAACGGACATCTCCCCATCAAGGCTCACAACTGACGCCTTGTGACACGCGCGGGCCCGCCAAAACCTCCCTGTGATCTGGGACACCTTTGGCGGGCCTCGCTGTGACCACATCCTGAGAATTCATCGGCGCAGCGTACATTTTCGATCACGCTCGGTCGTAATCACCAAAGAATCACGACTTCATTCCGACTTTTTTCCTACAAGGATTTGAACCGATCACGGTTGGGTTACTAGGGTCCTTCTCGAACCACCGCACAGTCGATCACCCAGCCTGGGTGGCGGCGGGGGTTACCGCCGAGTCCGAGACACAGCGAGGCAGTCCAACTGCCTTACGGGGAAGCCCCAGCGAGGGCGCTGTCGATCGGAGCCGGGGAACCACGTTCCTCGGGGTGAATCGGCGCCAGGCTGACGGACCGTCGCAAGACGGCTCGGCGGTGAGGCGTCGTAGGGCATCTCTTCCAGCCCGAACCCGTCAGCTCACCCGGTAGGCGGACGTAGGAAGAAGGAGCCGGCCTTCGTGGCGTCCCATCGTCGTCCCAAGCCTGCCAGCCGCACCCGCGTCTCGATCATCACGGCGGCCGCTGCTGCTGCAGTGGCACTGTCCGCCCAGACCGGTGCGCATGCCGACCCGACTCCCACCAAGGACGAGGTCAAGTCCCAGGTCGACCAGCTGCACGAGCAGGCCGAGGACGCGACCGAGAAGTTCAACGCGGCCACGGAGAAGCAGCAGACCCTGCAGAAGCAGGTCGCCGGCCTCCAGGACGAGGTGGCCCGGCAGCAGGCCCAGGTGACCACCCTTCAGGGCACCCTGGGTGAGATCGCTGCCGAGCAGTACCGGACCGGCGGGATATCGCCGACCGTCCAGCTGATGCTCTCCAGCAGCCCGGACGCCTTCCTCGGCCAGGCCGACTCGCTGAGCCAGCTCGGTACCTCGCAGGCCGACACCCTCAAGACGCTGAAGGGCGAGCAGACCAAGCTCGACCAGCAGAAGTCCGAGGCCCAGAACAAGCTCGCCGACCTGGAGCGGACCACCCAGGAGCTCAAGGCGGGCAAGGACGAGATCCAGGCGAAGCTGGCCTCCGCGCAGGCCCTGCTCGACACGCTCAGCAAGAAGGAGCAGGACGAGCTGCGGGCCGCCGAGGCCAAGGCCGCCGCCGACTCGGCCGCCAAGGCTGCCGCCGCCGCCCCCAAGACGGACGACTCCGCCCGGGCCTCCCGCTCGGAGACCCGGACCGACCTGAGTGGTCTGCCGGCCGGCTCCTACGCCGCCATCGTGATCGCCGCCGCCGAGGCGCAGATCGGCAAGCCGTACGGCTACGGTTCCGTCGGCCCGAACAGCTTCGACTGCTCCGGCCTGATGGTCTGGTCCTTCAACAAGGCCGGGATCTCGCTGCCGCGCACGTCGGAGTCGCAGATGGGCGCCGGCCAGAACATCGGCACCAACATCGCCGACGCCAAGCCGGGTGACCTGATCATCTACCGCGGGGGTGGCCACGTCGGCCTCTACGTGGGCAACGGTCAGATCGTGCACGCGCCGCGCACCGGCACCCTGGTCCGGCACGAGTCCGCCACGGTGATGCCGATCACCCGCATCGTCCGGGTCTGACCCCCCGTCAGACAGGCCCCACCCGCAGGCCCGGCCCCGTGCCGGGCCTGCGGCGTTTCCGGGGGGCCGAGCAGATGTCCGATTGGTGGTCAAATATTCGGCACTGTAGGGGTTTGGACTAGATCGCTGCGACTCGCTAACGTCTGCCCCCGGACCTTCGCAAGGACAGCCGCCCGACCGGGGCGGCGGCGGTGGCCCGGCGCAGGAACGGAGCCGCCGCCGGTATGTCGACGTACAGTCGTTCTCCCCTGCCAGGTGCCCGCCGGTTCACCCGGGCGCTGGTGTTCACCGCCGCGGCCACCACGGTGCTCGGAATGGCCGCGGCCGGTGCCGCCGGGGCCGCTCCCGGCACCCCGGCCGAGCCGCCGACCCGTAAGGACGTCAAGGCCCAGGTCGACCAGCTCTACGAGGAGGCCGAGCAGGCCTCGGAGAAGTTCAACGCGGCCCTGGAGCAGCAGCGTCAACTGCAGGCCGACACCGGCTCGCTGCAGAACCAGGTGGCGGCCGGCCAGGACGAGCTGAACAGACTGCGTTCCGGGCTCGGCTCGGTGGCTGCCGCCCAGTACCGGGCGGGCGGCATCGACCCGGCGGTCCAGCTGATGCTGGACTCCGATCCGGCCGGCTACCTGTACCGGGCCCGCACCCTGGACCAGTCGGCGGAGCGGCAGAACGACACCCTGCGCCAGGTGATCGACAGTCAGCGGCGGCTCGACCAGCGGCGGGCCGAGACCACGGCCAAGCTGGCCGAGCTGGAGTCCGTCCGGCGCACCCTGAACGAGAGCAAGCAGGAGGTCAAGCAGAGGCTGGCCAAGGCCCAGCGGCTGCTGAACTCGCTGGGTGCGGGGGAGCGGGCCAGGATGGTCGACGACGACGCCAGGGACGCCGCCAAGCGGGCCGCCCGGGGGGCCGAGCGGCTCGACCTCGGTAACCTGCCCGCCGCCTCCGACCGGGCCGCCGCAGCGCTGGCGGCCGCCAGCGGCAAGATCGGCTCGCCGTACGTCTACGGCTCGACCGGGCCCCGTACGTTCGACTGCTCCGGTCTGATGTACTGGGCCTGGCGGCAGGCCGGAGTGACCCTGCCGCGCACCTCGCAGCAGCAGGCCGGCGCGGGGCAGCGGATCAGCCTTGCCGAGGCCCGGCCGGGAGACCTGGTGATCTTCTACAGGGACATGCACCACGTCGGGATGTACGCCGGCGGCGGTGTGGTGGTGCACGCGCCGTACCCGGGCGCGCGGGTCCGCTACGAGAGCGTCAGCGCGATGCCCGTCTCCGGGGTGGTGCGGGTCTGAGCGGTGCCCGGCCGTCGGCCGCCGACCCGACCCCGGAGGCCGGGGCGCGGGCCGGCGGTGCCGTGCTGTCGCGCCGGGCCGCGCTGCTGCTCGCGGCGGCCGGTCTGGTGCAGCTCTCGCCGCCGTCGGCCCGGCCGGTGGCAGTGCCCCTTGTGGCCCCGGCCACCTCGGCCGGTGCCGAGGCGGTCCCGGTCCGGCCCCGGATCGAGGCGCTGCTCGCCGACCGGGCCACGGCCCTGCTCCGGCTGGACCGGAGCGCGCTGGCGGCCGGGGTCGCCCCGGCCCACCGGGCCGCCGAGCAGGCCGGGCTGGCCCGGCTGGCCCAGCTCCCGCTGGCCGAACTCTCCTACCGGATCACCGACTTCACCGAGCCGGTCGGTGCCGCCCTGACCCTGACCGCCGAACTCGGCTGGCGGGTGGCCGACTTCGACGACCACCCGGCCGTCCTGACCCGGCGGATCGGCTTCGAGCTGACGGACGGCGAGTGGCTGCTGACCACCGACCAGCCGGTCGGCGGCGCCGCGCTCTGGGACCTCGGCGAGGTCCGGGCGGTCCGCGGCGGGCACAGCATCGTGCTGGGCCAGGCCGAACCGGCCGCGCTGGCCGCGGCGGCGGCCACCGCCGACCGGGCCGTCCCGCTGGTGACCGAGGTCTGGGGCGGGGACTGGGCGGGCCGGCTGCTGCTCGGCCTCCCGGCCACCGGCGAGCAGTTCGCCGCGCTGCTCGGGGTCTCCGCGGCCGGGTACCAGGGCATAGCCGCCGTCACCACGGCCGCCGCCGGGGCACCGCTGCACAGCCCGGCCGACCGGGTACTGATCAACCCGCAGGCGTACGCCGGGCTCAGCGAGCTGGGCCGCCGGGTGGTCACCGTGCACGAGGCGACCCACGTCGCGACCCGGGCCGACACCCGGCCGTGGACCCCGCTCTGGCTCTCCGAGGGGGTCGCCGACTACACCGGCTACCGGGGCACCGGCCGGAGCCCCCGGCAGATCGCGCCGGAGCTCGCCAGGGCGGCCGCGGCCAAGGGCTTCACGGCGGTGCTGCCGACCGACGCCGACTTCGCGGCCGGCTCGGCCGGCATCGGCCTGGCGTACGAACTCGCCTGGTCCGCCTGCGACCTGATCGCCCGCCGGTTCGGCGAGCAGCGGCTGGTCGGCTTCTACCGGGCGGCCGGGGCCACCGAGCCCGTCGGCGGCCGGGAGGAGTGGCTGGACGGGCTCTGTCGGGCCCGTCTTGGCCTAGGGCTGGCCGACTTCACCCGGCAGTGGGGCGAGGACCTGCACCAGCGCTACGCGCACTGAGCGCGGGGGTCACTGACGGACGCTCGCGCTGTCGATCCCGTCCAGCAGGTCCTGCTCGTAGGCGATGCCGGGCCGGACCGGATACCCGGCCGGCACCGGTGCCTCCAGGGCGGGCGGCAGCACCAGCGTCCGGACCGGCTCCACGGCCCGGGTGGAGCGCCAGAGCCGGACGCAGGACAGGATCGCGGCGGCCAGCAGCAGCAGGTTTCGCACCGTCAGCGCCACCACGCCCCACACCTGACTGTTCACCACCTGGTTGAACAGCATCGGGAACTCGAGCGTGGTGAACAGCGTCGCGGCCAGCACCAGCAGGGCCACCGGCCGCTGGCTGGTGCCACGCACCGTCAGACAGACCGCCGTCAGGCCGACCACCCAGACCAGGTACTGCGGGCTGATCACCCGGCTGGTCACGGTGAAGATCAGCAGCGCGGCCAGCGCCGCGTCGAAGGTGGTCGCGGTCTGCCAGCGCTTGGCCCGCAGCCGCCAGAACAGCAGCCAGGCGAAGCCGATCACGCTGGCCCCGACCGAGACCTTGGAGATCACCGTGACCCACGGCCCGAGCATCTCCACCGAGCCGTAGTTCATCTTCACCTCGCCGTGCCAGCCACCGGCCAGCCGGGCGAAGTGCAGCGGCAGCGCGCCGAGCGACTCCACCTCGATGCCCCGGTCCCGCTGGAACTTGAGGAACTCGAAGGCGCCGTTCATACCGGCCGCGAGCAGGAAGCCCAGCGCGCTGAACGAGGCCACCGCCGCCGTCCAGGAGCGCCTGGTCCGCCGCCCCTTCGGGGTGCCGATCAGCGCCAGCACCGGCCAGACCTTGATCAGCCCGCCCAGGCCGAGCAGCACACCGCCGAGTGCGGGTCGCCGCAGCACCAACAGCAGCCCGGCGACCGCCAGCGCGGTCACCACGATGTCGTACCGGCAGTAGACCGTCGGCCCGAGCAGCGGCACTCCCGCGACCCAGACCCAGGCGCCGGTGAAGCTCCGGCCGCGTCGCGTCCCGGCCCGCATCAGCAGGCCCATGGTGAGGGCGTCGACCAGCCCGCAGACCACCCAGAACGAGACCAGGTAGGACCAGGGCAGCAGGCCAGGCAGCAGGATCACCAGGGCGGCGCCCGGCGGGTACTGCCAGGTGACGTCGTCCAGCGGGAAGGTGCCGGTCTGCAGCACCTGGTACCAGCCGTGGTAGATCACCGAGACGTCGGCGGTCACGTCGGCACCGGAGATGCTGACCAGGCCGAGCACCATCAGCACGATCAGTACCCGGGTGGCCAGCCAGCCGCCCGCCAGGCCCCAGAGTGCGCCGCCCGCCGGTGACGTCGCCGGGCCGCGGTCGGCACCGCCCGCGCTGATACCGGTGCTCCCGGTCGGGGCCAACTCCACCGCACTCCCTCGTTCGACTTGGTGCGCGCCGCGCAGATCCACCCCCGAGCCCCCGTCCGTTCTCGCCGTGCCGTCTCCGCAAGCATCGACCGGCCCGGGCTGCCCACCCTAATCAATAGCGTGGCTGCACCTGCCGGTCGCGTTCCCGGCACACCGGGGCGTTGACCTATGGTACGGATCAGCGAGCGGTACACCGAGCACCCCCCGACCGAGCGAGCCGTGGCATGCACAAGACCTTGATCGTCACCAACGACTTCCCGCCCCGGCCCGGCGGTATCCAGGCCTTCGTACACAACATGGCGGTGCGCCAGCCCGCCGGCAGCATCGTGGTGTACGCCTCGACCTGGCGGGACGGCTCCGAGGTGGCGAAGTTCGACGCCGAGCAGCCGTTCCCGGTGATCCGGGACCGGACGAAGATGATGCTGCCGACCCCCCGGGTCACCCGGCGGGCCGCCGAGATCCTCCGAGCCGAGGGCTGTGACTCGGTCTGGTTCGGCGCCGCCGCACCGCTCGGCCTGATGGCCCCCGCACTGCGGCGGGCCGGCGCGGGCCGGCTGCTCGGCATGACGCACGGTCACGAGGCCGCCTGGGCCCAGCTGCCGGTCGCCCGGCAGCTGCTCCGCCGGATCGGCGCCGGCACCGACACCCTGACCTACCTCGGCGAGTACACCCGCTCCCGGATCGCCGCCGCGGTCGGCCCCGAGGCGGCCGCCCGGATGGTCCAGCTGCCGCCAGGTGTGGACGAGCAGACCTTCCGCCCCGACTCCGGCGGCGCCGAGATCCGGGCCAGGCTCGGCCTGACGGACCGTCCGGTGGTGGTCTGCGTCTCGCGGCTGGTGCCGCGCAAGGGGCAGGACACCCTGATCGCCGCGCTGCCGCAGATCCTCCGGGACGTGCCGGACGCGGTGCTGCTGATCGTCGGCGGCGGCCCCTACCAGGGCGAGCTGGAGAAGCTCGCCGAGGCCACGGGCGTCAGCGCCTCGGTCCGCTTCACCGGGGCGGTGCCCTGGTCGGAGCTGCCCGCCCACTACGGCGCGGGCGACGTCTTCGCGATGCCCTGCCGCACCCGCCGGGGCGGCCTGGACGTCGAGGGCCTGGGCATCGTCTACCTGGAGGCCAGCGCCACCGGCCTGCCGGTGATCGCCGGGGACTCCGGCGGGGCCCCCGACGCCGTCCTCGAGGGCGAGACCGGCTACGTCGTCCCCGGCGGCTCCCCGGAAGCGGTCGCCGAACGGATCGTACGGCTGCTGCACGACCCCGAACTCCGCCGCACCATGGGCGAAGCGGGGCGCCGCTGGGTCGAACGCTCCTGGCGCTGGGACCTCCTGGCGGGGCGGCTGACGGCACTGCTCGCAGCAGATTAGGCAGGGGCTCAGGCATCTACGGTCAGGGGCTCGGGGAACTGCGAGGAGATCTGGCGTTCGGGCGTCGCAGTTCCCCGAGCCCCTGGCGTGTGCCAACTGGGCGTCCTGCCAAGGGTCTAGCGGCGGTAGAGGCCCTCTACTTCGGCGGCGAAGTCCTTCATGACCACGTTGCGCTTGAGCTTGAGCGAGGGCGTGAGGTGCCCGCTCTCCTCGGAGAAGACGGTGTCCAGGACGTGGAACTTCTTCACCGCCTCGGCCTGCGAGACCGCCTGGTTGCCCTCGTCCACGGCGGCCTGAACGGCCGACAGCAGGTCGGGATCGTTTCGGAGTTCGGCGAGGGTCGCGTCGGCGGGCTTGCCGGTGAGCTCCTTCCACCTCGGGAAGAAGTCCTCGTCGATGGTGATCAGGCAGGCGATGAACGGCTTGCGGTCGCCGACCACCATCACCTCACCGATCAGTGCGTGGGCCCGGATCCGGTCCTCGATCACGGCGGGGGCGACGTTCTTGCCGCCCGCGGTGACCAGGATCTCCTTCTTCCGGCCGGTGATGGTCAGGTAGCCGTCGCCGTCCAGGCTGCCCAGGTCGCCGGTGGCGAACCAGCCGTCGCGCAGCGCGTCCGCCGTGGCGGTCGGGTTGTTCCAGTAGCCGGTGAAGATCTGCGGGCCCTTGAGCAGCACCTCGCCGTCCTCGGCGATCCGGACCGCGGAGCCGGGCAGCGGCTGGCCGACGGTGCCGATCTTCGGCCGGTCGTGCGGGTTGAAGGCGGTGGCCGCGCAGGTCTCGGTCAGGCCGTAGCCCTCCAGCACGGTGAAGCCGATGCCCCGGTAGAAGTGGCCGAGCCGCTCGCCGAGCGGGGCGCCGCCGGAGATCGCGTGGGTGGCCCGGSCGCCGAGGGCGGCCCGCAGCTTGCTGTAGACCAGCTTGTCGAAGACAGTGTGCTTGAGCCGCAGGCCGAGGCCCGGGCGGCCGTGGTCGAGGGCGCGGCTGTACGCGATGGCGGTGTCGGCCGCCTTGTCGAAGATCTTGCCCTTGCCGTCGGCCTGCGCCTTGGCTCTGGCGGTGTTGTAGACCTTCTCGAAGACCCGGGGCACGCCGAGGATCAGGGTGGGCCGGAACGCGGCCAGCTCGGCGGTGACGTCCTTGATCTCGGAGACGTGGCCGAGCTTGATCGGGGCGATCACGGCGGCGATCTCGGCGATCCGGCCGAGCACGTGGGCCAGCGGCAGGAAGAGCAGCACCGAGCTGTGCCCGGTGCGGAACAGCGGCTCCAGACGGGCCGTCACATTGCCCAGCTCGGCCAGGAAGTTGCCGTGGGTGAGCTGACAGCCCTTCGGGCGCCCGGTGGTGCCCGAGGTGTAGACGATGGTGGCGATCGAGTCGGCGGTCGGCACCGAGCGGCGCTCGGTGACCGTGCTGTCGGCGACCTTCGTGCCGGCCGCGGCCAGCTCGGCCAGGGCGCCGCGCTCGATCTGCCAGGTGTGGGCCAGCTCCGGCAGCCGGTCGCGCAGCCCGGCCACCACGGCGGCGTGGGTGTCGGTCTCGGTGACCACGGCGACGGCGCCGGAGTCGCCGAGGATCCAGGCGACCTGCTCGGCGGAGGAGGTCTCGTACACCGGCAC
This sequence comes from Kitasatospora sp. P5_F3, assembly GCF_054049135.1. Classification (NCBI taxonomy): domain Bacteria; kingdom Bacillati; phylum Actinomycetota; class Actinomycetes; order Kitasatosporales; family Streptomycetaceae; genus Kitasatospora; species Kitasatospora sp. P5_F3. The sequence continues at coordinate 25,936 of NZ_JBFUMY010000044.1, forward strand.
GGTGATCGCACCCGCGCACCAGATGGCGAAGTCCAGCACGGTCCACTCGTAGCGGGTGCGGGACATCACGCCGACCCGGTCGCCGGGGGCCACGCCCGCCGCGATCAGGCCCTTGGCGGTGCGGCGCACCTCGGCGAGGAACTGGGACGCCGTCAGATCCACCCACTGTCCGTCCAGCTTGCGGCTGAGAACCGCCACGTCCGAGTGCTGCTCGGCGTTCTGGTGGACCAGGTCGGAGAGGTTACCGCCGCTCGGTACCTGGTAGCGGGCCGGAAGGCTGAACTCGAGCAAGACTGCTCCTCGTCTGCGACGCTGCGGGACGGCAGGACGTTACTGCCCGGTAGGTGAGATTGGCCAGAGTTGCCCGGCCCGGTGTTCGAAGAGTCACACCGGCGACCTCACCAGGTACTGCCGACTCGCACCCTATGACAGCGCACGGGTGACCCGCCGGTAGCCCGGACAGCCGTGACCTGGACGGATGCCCCGCCGGGCAAGCGGGCGGCGGCAGCGCGATAGCCTTCCCTGGGCGCAACACCTGTAACAGGACAGCGGAGGCCGTGTCATGGCGGAACACACCAGGTCGAGCATCACCATCGACGCCACCCCGGCCGAAGTCATGGCGGTGATCGCGGACTTCGCCGCGTACCCGGCCTGGACCGGCGAGGTCAAGGAGATCGAGGTCCTGGAGACCGCCGAGAACGGCCGGGCCGCGCAGGTGCGTCTGCTGCTGGACGCCGGGGCGATCCGCGACGAGCACGTGCTGGCCTACACCTGGGACGGCGACCGCGAGGTCAGCTGGACCCTGGTGAAGAGTCAGATGCTGCGTTCGCTGGACGGCTCGTACGCGCTGGCCCCGGCCGGGAGCGGCACCGAGGTCACCTACCAGCTGGCCGTGGACGTCAAGATCCCGATGCTCGGCATGATCAAGCGCAAGGCCGAGAAGGTCATCATCGACCGCGCGCTGGCCGGGCTGAAGAAGCGCGTCGAGAGCTGATACCCGCGATGCGGACCATCCTGGTCAGCGGCGACGGGGCCGAAGAGGTCGCCGCCGCCACCGCCCTGCACCACGCGCGGCAGGGGCTGACCACCCATCTACTGGCCGCCGACGACCCGCACCGGGTGCTGGACGACGTGCTCGGCACCCGGCTGACCGACCAGGCCGTCCGGTACGCCGACGCCCTGACGGTGGCCAGGACCGACGGACCGTCAGCCTTCCGGGCGGCGGTCGACGGACTCTCCGGCGTCCTGGGCCCCGCCTTCGACCTGCTCGGCGCCACCCCGCTGGACCCGGAGGAGCTCACCCCGCTGCCCGGCACCGGCCAGCTCGCCCTGCTCCGCTCGCTGCGCACCGTCCGGGCCCAGGTGCTGGTGGTGGCCGCCCCCCGCCCCGCCGAGCTGATCGCCGCGCTCGCGCTGCCCGAGCAACTCGACCGCTACCTGGCCCGGCTGCTCCCCGAGCAGCGGCAGGCCGCCCGCGCGCTGCGCCCGCTGCTGGCCGCCGTCGCCGGGGTGCCGATGCCCGCCGAGTGGCTGTTCGAGGCCCGCACCCGGGCCGCCGCCGCCCTGGCCGAGGCCCGGGCGGTGATCGAGGCTCCCAGCACCACCGTCCGCCTGGTGGTGGACGCGACCGCCCCTCGCTCGGCGGAGCTGCGCCGGATCCGGGCCGGGCTCGCCCTGCACCGGCTGCGGCTGGACGCGGTGGTCGCCCACCGGGCGCTGCCCGCTGCCGCCACCGAATCCGCCGACCCCTGGCTGGCCGGGCAGGCCGCCCGTGAACGGGACACCCTGGCCGAGCTGGCCGACGAGCTGGACGTACCGCTGCTGACCAGCCGTCAGCCCGGGCCCGCCCTGGAGGCGGTGGCCGAGCAGCTGTACGGCGGCGCCGCCGCCCCGCAGGCGGCCGAGCACCCCTGGTGGGTGGAGGACCGGCTGGCCGAGGACGGGCTGCTGCTCTGGCACCTGGCGCTGCCGGGCGCCGACCGGGCCGAGCTGGAGCTGGTCCGGCGCGGCGACGAGCTGGTGGTCGGCCTGGGCGCCTACCGCCGGTTGCTGCCACTGCCCGCCGCGCTGCGCCGCTGCACGGTGAGCGGGGCCGGGCTGACCGACGGCGTGCTGATCGTGCGCTTCGCCCCTGATCCCGAGCTCTGGCCCCGGGCCATCCGGTAGCGTCGGCAGGCATCCACTGAAGGAGGGCCCGATGGCCGACGAGCAGTCAGACCGCGCAGCCGGAGCCGACCTGGTGGAGGAGGTGCGCCGGTTCGCCGCGGTGGTGGGGGAGAAGGCCCAGGAGATCGGCGGCCGACTGCGCGAGCAGAACCCGGAGGTGTACGGCCACCTGGCCGCTGCCGGGGGCGAACTGCTGGCCGCCTACCGCGCGGCCGTGAGCGGTCACGAGCGCAGCTGGTCCGCGCCCGGACACGCCGACGCCGAGCGCATCGACCTTGACGGAGCGTCGGACAAGTAGTGAACTCGCTGGTCAGAGGTGGTGACCGGCCGCCTGCGCGGGGTTACCGAACGAGGCAAATCGTACGACTTCTGAATGCTCGTTCCGGTCCTTCCGGGAAATTGTCTTCGAATAATGTATGCAGCGGTGTGTACGGGAGCCCCCCTGGGCGGGTACCGTTTCCGCTCAGCGGGAACGAGTGAATAGCTGAGGGACACATGGTTCTGACCATCGGCGTCGATGTCGGCGGTACGAAGATCGCGGCCGGCGTGGTCGACGAGAACGGCGAGATCCTCGCCCGGACTCGGGTACCCACCCCGGCCGACCCCCAGTGGGCGGTCGACGCCATCGCGCAGGCCGTACGCGAGCTCAAGGAGCAGCACCCGGAGGTCGCGGCGGTCGGTGTCGGGGCTCCCGGCTTCGTCGACCGGGACCGGTCCACGGTGATCTTCGCGCCGAACATCGCGTGGGAGAACGAGCCGCTCAAGGTCCGGATCGAGGAGCTCACCGGCCTCACCACCGTGGTCGAGAACGACGCCAACTGCGCGGCCTGGGCCGAGTTCAGGTTCGGCGCGGCGGCCGCCCACGAGGACGCCGTGCTGATCACGGTCGGCACCGGGATCGGCGGCGGCATCGTGCTGGACGGGCGGCTGCACCGCGGCCGGTTCGGCGTCGCGGGCGAGATCGGCCACCTCAACATGGTGCCGGACGGCCTGCTCTGCGGCTGCGGCGGCAAGGGCTGCTGGGAGCAGTACGGCTCCGGCCGCGCGCTGCGCCGCTACGGCCGGGAGAAGGCAGCCGGCGACCCGATCGCGGGCAAGCGGATGCTGGAGCTGAACGACGGCCTCGCCGACACCATCCGGGGCATCCACATCACCGAGGCCGCCGCCGAGGGCGACCCGCTGGCGCTGGAGTGCTACGCCGAGCTGGCCGACTGGCTCGGCCGCGGCATGGCCGACCTGGCCGCGCTCTTCGACCCCGCCGTCTTCGTGCTCGGCGGCGGCGTCTCCGACTCCGGCGACCTGCTGCTCGACCCGGTCGCGGCCGCCTTCGAGACGTACATCACCGGCGGAGTGCACCGCCCCCGCGCCGAGGTGGTGCTCGCCACCATGGGCTCCGCCGCCGGTATCGCGGGCGCGGCCGACCTGGCCCGGATCTGACCCTGGATCACCCCGATGGGCGGGTACCCGAAGTACTGGGTGCCCGCCCGTCCGGCCGTTCCACCCCGGGCGGCCCCCAGGGTCTGTCTGACAATTCCCGCCGGGGCCGGGTCGCCCGGCACGCACGCTCGCCGCACGGCCGAAACACCCAAGTAGCTCCGCTACGAGGGTGCCCCGGCCGCACGCCGATCGCACGCACCGAACGACCCGGCCTGATCCGGCGGGAATTGTCAGACAGACCCTAGACTCCTCGGATGGACATCACGCCCGACCCGCTGATCGGTACCCTGCTGGACGCCCGGTACCGGGTGGAGCAGCGGATCGCGGTCGGCGGGATGGCCACCGTCTACCGGGCCACCGACACCCGGCTGGACCGGGTGGTGGCGGTGAAGGTGATGCACCCTTCGCTGGCCCAGGACGCCGAGTTCACCGGCCGGTTCATCCGGGAGGCCAAGGCGGTGGCCCGGCTCGCCCACCCCAACGTGGTGAACGTCTTCGACCAGGGGGCGGACGGCCGCTCGGTCTTCCTGGCGATGGAGTACGTGCCCGGGCGGACCCTGCGGGACCTGCTCAGGGACCGGGGCGCGCTGAGCGTCCGGGGTGCGCTGGACGTGCTCGAACCGGTGCTGGCCGCGCTCGGCGCCGCGCACCGCGCGGGCCTGGTGCACCGTGACGTGAAGCCGGAGAACGTACTGATCACCGACGGCGGCCTGGTCAAGGTCGCCGACTTCGGCCTGGTCCGGCTGCTCAGCGGCGCGGACGGGGTCACCGAGACCACCTCGGCCGGCACCGTGCTCGGCACCGTCTCCTACCTCGCTCCCGAGCAGATCCAGCCCGGCCTGCCGACCGACCAGCGGGTGGACGTCTACGCGGCGGGCATCCTGCTGTACGAGATGCTCACCGGCTCCAAGCCCTACCAGGGCGAGAACCCGATGCAGGTGATCTACCGTCACCTGCACGAGGACGTCCCGCCGCCGTCCCTGGTCGCCCCCGGCGCGGGCGCCGAGCTGGACGCGATAGTCGCCGCCGCGACCTCCCGCGACCCCGGCGCGCGGCCGTACGACGCGGTCGAGCTGCTGGCCGCGCTGCAGCGGGCCCGGCGCGGTCTGACGCCCGCTCAGCTGGACGCCGAGCCGCCCGCCTCCGCCCGGCGCAGCCCGCTGCACCCGACCACCGAGGCCACCTCGGTGCTCAACCCGGTGGAGCGCACCAGCGTGCTGGACGTGCCCACCATGATGCTCACCCGGCCCCGCCCGTACGACGAGCCGGCGCCGGCCAGGCGGTCCCGACCGCGCCGTTCGCGCAAGCCGCTGATCTGGACCGCGGTGCTGACCGCCGTGCTGCTGCTGGTCGGCGGGACGACGTACACGCTGTCCAGCGCGCTGTACGCCGAGGTGCCCGCGATCGTCGCGCAGACCCAGGCGCAGGCGGTGCAGACGCTGGACGCCGCCGGGCTGCAGGGGAGCTTCGTCCAGCAGTTCAGCGAGACCGTCCCGGCCGGGCAGGTGATGGCGACCGACCCGGGGGTGGGTGCGCGGGCGCGGAAGAGCGACCCGGTGCGGGTGACGCTCTCCAAGGGCCCCGAGCGGGTGTCGGTGCCCGGGGTGTCGGGCAGGCCGCTGGAGGACGCCAGGAAGGAACTGACCGCCGCCCGGTTGACGCCGGGGACGGTCACCGAGGAGTACAGCGACACGGTGGCCCAGGGCGCGGTGATCGCCACGCTGCCGGCGGCGGGGACCTCGCTCGCGGTCGACGCGCCGGTGGCGCTGACGGTCAGCAAGGGGATGAAGCCGGTGCCGAACGTGGTCGGGCTGACCAAGGACGAGGCCGAGAAGGTGCTCAAGGACGCCGGGTTCAAGTCGCAGACCTCCGGGCTGAACCTGTTCGGCACCGGCAAGGTGACCAGCCAGAACCCGGCGGCCGGTCAGCCGGCCAAGCAGGGGGCGACGGTCACCGTCACCTTCCCGTTCATCTGACCCGCTGAGGGGCCGTCAGCGCAGCGGGCCGTCGCCCGGCTCCTCCTGGTAGGAGAAGCGCTGCTCGGCCCACGGGTCGGCCAGGTTGTGGTAGCCGCGCTCCTCCCAGAAGCCCCGGCGGTCGGCCCGCATGTACTCCACCGCGCGGACCCACTTGGGGCCCTTCCAGGCGTACCGCCCGGGGACCACCAGACGGACCGGGAAGCCGTGCTCGACGGTGAGCGGCCGGCCGTCGTGGTGGGTGGCGAAGACGGTGGAGGGGGCGGCGAACTCGGCCAGCGTGAGGTTGGCGCTGTAGCCGTACTCGGCCCAGACCATCACATGGGTGACCTGGTCGGCGGGCGGCACCCGTTCGAGGATGGTGGCGGCGGCGATCCCGCTCCACTCGTTGTCGAGCATCGAGAACCGGGTCACGCAGTGGAAGTCGCCGTGCACGGTGACCCGGGGCAGGGCGTGGAAGCCTTCGAAGTCCCAACTGTGCTTCTCCGCCGAGGCGGTGGCCCCGAACACCTGGAAGTCCCAGGTCAGCGGCTTGAACCGGGGGACCGGGCCGTAGTGCAGCACCGGCCAGCCGCGCTGCAGACGCTGGCCGGGAGGGAGTCTCGGGTCAGGCGGCTGGACCTCTTCGCGTTCTGACTGACCCATGACTCCATGGTGACAGACGGCGGACGCCCTGCCGCGCGCGCCCCTCGGCGCACCATTGCTCGAACGGTATAAATCGGATATTCCGACACATGTTCCAGTAAGTGTGAACTTACTGGAAATTACGCCCGGGACAGTGCCACGATGCCGTCAGCCGTGGTTCCGCGTGTGTTGTAGACGAAGAGCAGGAGGGCACCGCCATGAAGGGCGACGCCGAGGTCATCGAATTCCTCAACGAGCAGCTCACCGCCGAGCTGACCGCCATCAACCAGTACTTCCTGCACGCCAAGATGCAGGAGAACTTCGGCTGGACGAAGCTCGCCAAGTACACCCGGCACGAGTCCTTCGACGAGATGAAGCACGCGGAGACGCTGACCGACCGGATCCTCTTCCTGGACGGGCTGCCGAACTACCAGCGGCTGTTCCATGTCCGGGTCGGACAGACCGTCAAGGAGATGTTCGAGGCGGACCGTCAGGTCGAGGTCGAGGCGATCGACCGGCTCAAGCGCGGCATCGTGGTGATGCGGGCCAAGAACGACGTCACCTCGGCCAACCTCTTCGAGTCGATCCTGGCGGACGAGGAGCACCACATCGACTACCTCGACACCCAGCTCGAACTGCTGGAGAAGCTCGGCGAGGCGCTCTACCTGGCGCAGCTCATCGAGCAGCCGGAGAGCTGATCACGCAGGGCTGACCCGAGGGGCGGTCAGGCGGCCCGGGCGGCCGGCTGCTCGGGCTCGGCCAGACCGAGCTTCGCGGCCAGCCTGGCTGTCGGGCAGGGGCGGGCCCCGTGCTCCCCGAGCAGGGCCTGGATCCGGCGGACGCAGGAGCCGCAGTCCGTACCGGCCTTGCAGCCCTTGGCTATCTCGCGGGGGGTCTGCGCGCCGTCGTCGATCTGCTGCTTGACCTGGGCCTCGGTGACCGCATGGCACATGCACACGTACATCGCGGTGACTCCCGGGGACTAGTGCGGCGCGTTGAGCTAAGGCTTACCTTACCCAATAATGCGGGCACGAAAAAGCCCCTCCGCGTTCCGGATCCCGGAAAGCGGAGGGGCCTTCGTCACATCGGGGGTCAGTGACCCCGGTACAGCTCGGCCACCTGGAAGGCGAGGTCCAGCGACTGGCTCCGGTTCAGGCGCGGGTCGCAGGCCGTCTCGTAGCGCTGGTGCAGGTCGTCGACCATCACCTCGTCGCCGCCGCCGACGCACTCGGTGACGTCGTCACCGGTGAGCTCGACGTGGATGCCGCCCGGGTGGGTGCCGAGGCCGCGGTGCACCTCGAAGAAGCCCCGGACCTCGTCGAGCACGTCGTCGAACTTCCGGGTCTTGTGACCGCTGGACGCCTCGAAGGTGTTGCCGTGCATCGGGTCGCAGATCCACACCGGCTGGGCGCCGGAGGCGGTGACCTTCTCCACCAGGGTGGGCAGGTGCTCGCGGACCTTGCCCGCGCCCATCCGGGTGATGAAGGTGAGCCGGCCGGGCTCGCGGTCGGGGTCGAGCTTCTCGATCAGGGTGAGCGCCTCGTCGACCGTGGTGGTCGGGCCGAGCTTCACGCCGATCGGGTTGCGGATCTTCGAGGCGAACTCGATGTGCGCGTGGTCGAGTTGACGGGTGCGCTCACCGATCCAGACCATGTGGCCCGAGACGTCGTAGAGGTCACCGGTCCGCGAGTCGACCCGGGTCAGGGCCGTCTCGTAGTCCAGCACCAGCGCCTCGTGCGAGGAGTAGAACTCGACCGTCCGGAACTCCTCCGGGGCCACCCCGCAGGCGTTCATGAAGGCCAGCGCGTTGTCGATCTCACGCGCCAGCTGCTCGTAGCGCTGCCCGGCCGGGGAGTTGCGTACGAAGTCCTGGTTCCAGGCGTGCACCTGGCGCAGGTCGGCGTAACCACCGGTGGTGAAGGCCCGGACCAGGTTGAGCGTCGCCGCGGAGGCGTTGTACATCCGCTTGAGGCGCTCGGGGTCCGGAATCCGGGACTCGGGGGTGAAGTCGAAGCCGTTGACCGAGTCGCCCCGGTAGACCGGCAGCGTGACGCCGTCCCGGGTCTCGGTCGACTTGGAGCGCGGCTTGGAGTACTGGCCCGCGATCCGGCCGACCTTCAGGACCGGCACCGAGGCCGCGTACGTGAGTACGGCGGCCATCTGGAGCAGGGTCTTCAGCTTGTTGCGGATGTGGTCGGCGGAGACGCCGTCGAATGCCTCGGCGCAGTCGCCGCCCTGCAGCAGGAACGCCTCACCACGCGCGACGGCACCGAGCCGGGCGCGCAGCTGGTCGCACTCGCCGGCGAAGACGAGCGGCGGATACGAGGCGAGGTCTGCAAGAGCCTTGCGCAGCGCCTCAGGATCCGGCCATTCAGGCTGCTGCGCCGCGGGCAGGGACTGCCAGGAGTGCTGATTTGTCACGGTCACGGGGTCAAGGCTACGGGTTGCCACCGGAAATAAGGCCACACCGCCCGATGGGTGAGACACCTGATGGACAATGAGCCGAACAGCCTCACCTGTCCCCGACTTGGGTTAGGCTCGCGCCGTGAACACGCCGCACACCTTCTCCTGGTGGTGGACCAACCCCGTGGGTGGTCCACAAGTCGCGCGTTCCTAGACGCACACGACGGCCGCCCCTCGGGGCGGCCGTCGGCGTTCGGACAGCCGGACGGCCCTCCCCGGAAGCGGAATCCCACCCGCACGCCTCCCGGAAGGACCAGTCGAACCGTGACCAGCCTCACTTCGTTGCTGAACCGCCTCTCCGCCGCCGACGCTCCGGCGTACGCCTTGCTGCACCGCCGTACCCCCCGGCACGCGCCGGACACCATCGAGGTCCTGATCGGCACCGCGGGCGCCTACGACGAGCTGGCCGACCTGCCGGTGCCGCCCGGCGTGCCGGCCGGCGGCGGGCGGCACGACCTGCTCGCCCTGGTGCCGTACCGGCAGATCCGCGAGCGCGGCTTCGAGGCGCACGACGACGGCACCCCGTTGCAGGGCATCCGGGTCGAGGAGCAGTACACCTTCCCGCTGGCCGAGGTGCTGGCCGCGCTGCCGCAGCTGCCGGTCTCGCTGGTCGGCGGTTCGTTCGACATCGACGACCGGGAGTACGCGGAGATCGTCCGTACGGTGATCGCGGACGAGATCGGCCGGGGCGAGGGCGCCAACTTCGTGATCCGGCGGGACTTCACCGCCCGGCTGGACGACTTCGGGCCGACCACCCCGCTCAGCCTGTTCCGCCGCCTGCTGGACCAGGAGCGCGGGGCGTACTGGACCTTCCTGGTGCACACGGGGGAGAGGTACCTGGTCGGCGCCTCGCCGGAGGTCCACGTCCGGCAGAGCGGCGGCACCGTGGTGATGAACCCGATCTCCGGGACGTACCGCTACCCCGCCTCGGGCCCGGGCATCGACTCGCTGCTGGACTTCCTGAACGACCCCAAGGAGCTCGAGGAGCTCACCATGGTGGTCGACGAGGAACTCAAGATGATGTGCACCGTCGGCGACCTCGGCGGGCAGGTGCTCGGCCCCCGGCTCAAGGAGATGGCGCACCTCGCGCACACCGAGTACGAGCTGCGCGGCCGGACCTCACTGGACGTCAGGGAGGTGCTCAGGGAGACCATGTTCGCCGCCACCGTGACCGGCAGCCCGGTGCAGAACGCCACCCGGGTGATCAAACGCTACGAGCGCACCGGGCGCGGCTACTACTCCGGCGCGCTGGCCCTGATCGGCCGGACCGCCAGCGGCGGGCAGCAGCTCGACTCGCCGATCTGCATCCGCACCGTCGACATCGACCCCACCGGCGGCCTGGTGGTCCGGGCCGGGGCCACGCTGGTCCGGCACTCCGACCCCGACTCCGAGGTGGCCGAGACGCACGCCAAGGCCGCCGGGGTGCTGACCGCGATCGGCGCCCGCCCCGCACCCACCCACCGCACCGCGCGCAAGGGCGGCCCGGTGCTGGGCGACGACCACCGGGTGCAGGCCGCGCTGGACTCCCGGCGCACCAGGCTCGCCCCGTTCTGGCTGCGGATGCAGGAGCCCGCCACCGTCACCGCCGAGCGGGAGACCCTGGTGGTGGACGGGGAGGACACCTTCACCTCGATGCTGTCCCACCTGCTCACCTCGCTCGGCCACCGGGTCCGGGTGCTGCGCTTCGACACCCCCGGCCTGCGCGAGCTGGTGGCGGCCCACCAGGGACCGCTGGTGCTCGGCCCGGGCCCCGGCGACCCGGCCGACCCGGCGGACCCCAAGATGGCGATCCTGCGGCCGATCGTGGCCGAGGCGCTGGCCGCCGCCCGCAGCGGTGCCCGGACGGCCCCGCTGCTCGCGGTCTGCCTCAGCCACCAGCTGGTCTCGGCCGAGCTGGGCCTGCCGCTGGCCCGTAAGGACGTCCCCTACCAGGGCGCCCAGGAGAGCATCGACCTGTTCGGCACCCGCCGGACGGTCGGCTTCTACAACACCTTCACCTCGCGCTGTACCGACGCCGACGCCGCCCGGCTGGCCGCCGAGGGCATCGAGGTGGCCCGGGCCGACGACTCCACCGACGTGCACGCGCTGCGCGGCCCCGGCTTCGCCACCCTGCAGTTCCATCCCGAGTCGGTGCTCACCCGGGAGGGTGTGGTGCTGGTCGCCGAACTGCTGGCGGCCATCGGCGTGGTGGCGGTCTGACCGACCGGTGCCGGGGACGACGCGCTCTCAGAGCGTTTGCCGAGGGTGTTCTGCACGTGGTTCTGCACCGTGCGGTGGGAGAGCACCAGGCGGTCGGCGATCTGACGGTACGACAGGCCCTTGGCGACCAGCCGGAGCACCTCGGTCTCCCGGGCGGTGAGCTGCGGGGCGGAGGGGGCGGACGGGCCGGTGGCCAGGCGGCGGAACTCGCCGAGCACCAGGCCGGCCAGGCCCGGGGTGAAGACCGGGTCGCCGAGGGCGGTGCGGCGGACGGCGTCGATCAGTTCGTCCCGGTGGGCGGACTTGACCAGGTAGCCGGTGGCGCCGGACTTCACCGCCTCCAGTACGTCGGCGTGCTCGCCGCTGGCGGAGAGCACGAGCACCCGGACGGTCGGGTCCTGGGCGACGGCCTGGCGGCAGACCTCGACGCCGGGCAGGGTGGGCAGGTTGAGGTCGAGCACGATCACCTGGGGGGTGCTGGCCCGGGCCCGGCGGACCGCCTCCTCGCCGTCCCCGGCGGTGGCCACCACGTCGAAGCCGGCGTCGGCCAGGTCCCGGGAGACCGCCTCGCGCCACATCGGGTGGTCGTCGACCACCATGATCCGTACCTGACCGTCCATCAGCCCTCCGGTCTCTCTGGGGTGCCATCGCCGAAGCGGCGGGTGCGGGGCACCCGGAGTTCGATCTCGACGCCCTCGCCAGGGGCGGAGTACAGCTCGGCGGTGCCGCCGAGGTCAAGCAGCCGGCCCCGGATGGACTGGGAGACGCCGAGCCGGCCGGCCCGCTCCGCCTCGGCCAGCCGCCCGGCCGGGTAACCGGGGCCGTCGTCGCGGATGCTCACGGTGACCGTCTCCGGTTCGTCCTCGACCAGGATCCAGGCCCGGGCCGACCCGCCCGCGTGGCGGCGGACGTTGTCCACGGCGGCACCGACGGCGGCGGACAGCCCGGTGGCGACCTGGCCGGGCAGCTGCACGGGGGTGGCCGGGGCGGAGAGGGTGATCCGTTCGTCGGCGTACGGGCCGAGCAGCGCCAGCAGGTCCTGCTCGCCGTCCTGGCCGGTGCCGGGCTGACCGCCCGTCATCAGGGTGCGCAGGGCGCGTTCCTGTTCGCCCGCCAGCCGGGCCAGCTCGCCGAGGTCGCCCTCCCGGCGCTGGACCAGCGCGAGCACCTGGAGCACCCCGTCGTGGATGTCCCGGGAGAGCCGCTCGCGCTCCCGGGTGGCGGCCTCGACCTGGAGCGCCCTGGTGAGGGCGGCCTCGCTGGCCCGGGCCAGTTCGATCACGTAGCCGATGGCGCAGCCCGCGACCATCAGCAGCACGATGTTGTGCAGGTTGTCCGGGGTGATCCCGCCGTGCCCGGCGATGTTGGCCACCCCGACCACCGCCCCGGCGAAGGCCGCCCAGCGCCAGCCGCCCTTGCCCGCGAAACCGAGCACCGTGCCGGCCGCCCAGATGGTCGGCAGGGTCGGGGCGCCCGCGTGGATCCGGGCGGCGGTGTCGATCACGCCGCTCATCACGATGCCGGTCACCGCGAAGCTCAGGTCGGTGCCGAGCACGTACCAGGTGCAGCGCTGCGGGCCGGCGAAGGCCCGGGAGCTGGCCAGCGTCCAGAGGGTGAGCGCGCCGAGGAAGATCCAGCCGGAGACCGGGTGCAGGAAGTCGTGGAACGAACCGACGTAGCGGAGCACCGCGTAGGCCAGAGCCATCACGCGGAAGAAGGAGATGGCCCGCCAGAGCGGCATCTCGACCGACATGCCCCCGGCGGCCACGGTGCCGCCGTACCCGGGCCGGTGATCGGCCATCGTCCCCCCACTCGCTGCTACTGCTCGGTCGACGCGTCCTTCTCGGCCTGCGCGGCGGCCTCGGCCTCGGCGGCCTTCTTCTCGGCCTCCTGCTGGGCCTTGATGGCCTTCTGCTCGGCCCTGCGCTCCGCGTCGGTGCGCTTCTTGTCCTCGGCCATCTGGCGCTTGGCGGCGGTCGCGTAGATGTCGACGTACTCCTGGCCGGACAGCCGCATGATCTCGTACATCACCTCGTCCGTCACGGAGCGGAGGATGAAGCGGTCGTTCTCCATGCCGTGGTAGCGGGAGAAGTCGAGCGGACGGCCGATCCGGATGCCGGGGCGGACGCCGAAGTTCGGCATCACCTGGCCGGGCGGCTGGACCTTCTCGGTGTCGATCATCGCGACCGGGATCACCGGTGCGCCGGTGGCCAGCGCGACCCGGGCCAGGCCGCCGACCTTGCCCCGGTAGAGCTTGCCGTCGGGGGAGCGGGTGCCCTCGGGGTAGACCCCGAACAGCTCGCCCCGCTCGATCACCGCGACGGCGCTGCGGATCGCGGCCTCACCGGCGCCCCGGACACCCGAGCGGTCCACCGGGAGCTGGCCGACGCCCTTGAAGAAGGCGGCGGTCAGCTTGCCCTTGATGCCGGGGGTGTTGAAGTACTCCGCCTTGGCGATGAAGGTCACCCGACGCTTCATCAGGGCAGGCAGGAAGAACGAGTCCGAGAACGACAGGTGGTTGCTCGCGATGATCGCGGGGCCGTCGTCGGGGATGTTGTCGGCACCCTCGATCCAAGGCCGGAAGAAGATTCGCAGCAGCGGTGCGACGATCATCTTCATCAGTCGGTAGAACAACCGGGGCCTCCTGTTGTGCGGACCGGTCGATCCTAATGCTTCCGGCCGGTCCCGTACGCACCGGCGGGGCTGTACGAGTCGCCGCCGACCATGGGACGATTCGCCTGCCAGTGCCAGAAGTCGCCACCAGAGCCCCCGCCGACGCCCCGTCAGGGCCCGGGCGGCTCCGCACCGCGAAGGAGTCCGCTGATGCCGTTGCTGCCCGGAGCCGAGCCGTTCCGTCACCAGGGGGGCCGGACCGGCGTGCTGTTCGTGCACGGCTTCACCGGCTCGCCGCAGTCGCTCCGGTCCTGGGCCGAGGAGTTCGCCGCGGCCGGGTACTCGGTCTCGCTGCCGCTGCTCCCCGGCCACGGCACCCGCTGGCAGGACATGCAGCTGACCCGCTGGGAGGACTGGTACGCCGAGGCCGAGCGGGCGTTCAAGGAGCTGGCCGCCGAGTGCGACCAGGTCTTCGTCTGCGGCCTCTCGATGGGCGGCGCGCTCGCCCTGCGGCTGACCGCCCGGCAGGGTGCGGCGGTGGCCGGACTGGTGCTCGTCAACCCGTCCGTGCGTTCCGACAACCCCGCAAGTGTGCTGTTGCCGGTGATTCGGCACCTCGTCCCGAGCCTGGCCGGGGTGGCGAACGACATCGCCAAGCCCGGCTCGTACGAGCTCGGCTACGACCGGACGCCGCTGCATGCCGCCTGGTCACTGGCCCGGCTGTGGAAGACCGTGCAGGCCGAGCTGCCCGACGTACGCCGGCCGGTGCTGCTGCTGCACAGCCCGCAGGACCACGTGGTCTCCCCGGCCAACTCCGAGTTGGTGCTGGCCCGGATATCCTCGACCGATGTGACCGAGCTGCTCTGCGAGCGCAGCTACCACGTGGCCACGCTGGATCACGACGCCGGACTGATCGTCGAGGCAAGCCTCGACTTCGTCCGGCGGCTGACCCCGGCGGCCCACGTGGAGGCGAGTGCCGTGGACGCGAGCGCCGAGGACCACCTGGGCTGAAGGGCCGGCAGTGCAGATGAACAACACCGCGGGCGACGACGAGGAACTGCCCCTGGACGGCCAGGCCAAGCCTGAGCCGACCGGGGCTTCCGACGCGCCCGCGCGCCGCCCGGTGGGCGGCAGCCAGGCCGAGCAGGACGCGATCTTCGCCGCCCTGGTGGCGCAGTTCGACGACCCGGTCGACCTCAACAACCCGGAGTGGCCGGAGATCGAGAACCTCCGGGCCAAGGAGGTCCGACGCGCGCCGAAGGGCGAGCTGGACGACTTCGCCCCGCAGCCCCGCCCCCGCCCGGCCGCCGGTGCCGGCGGCGACCCCCGGGCCTACGTGGCCGCCGAGGACCCGGACGAGGGCCACTTCGTCCCGCCGGAGCCGCCGCCGCTGCCGCCGATGGACACCACCGCCCGGTTCGCCTGGCTCGCGGTGCTCGGCGGCCCGGCGCTGCTGCTGTTCGACGTGCTGGTCTGGCGCGAGGTCTCCGGCTGGCCGGCCTGGGTCGGCGTCAGCGCCTTCCTCGGCGGCTTCGTCACGCTGGTGGCCCGGATGAAGGACCGCGACGAGGACGAGCCGGAGGACCCGCACGGCGGGGCCGTGGTCTGACGTCCGGTCAGGCCGGCGCCGCGCCGTGGTCGCGGTTCCGGCTGAGCTTGGAGAGCTTGGCCAGCAGCAGGACCAGCCCCGCCGCACAGCCCACCGCGCCCCAGGCCGGCAGGGTCAGGGTCGCGGGCAGCAGCAGGCCGGGCGTCAGCACCAGGCACGGCAGGTACCAGCGCAGCACGGTGCCGAGGCCGTCGCCGTAGCGCAGTGAGATGGCGGCGTTGGCGGTGTAGAAGGCCAGCACCCCGCCGCAGAGCGCCCAGCGGGCGCCGGGCGGCAGGTGGTGGTCCGGCTCGGCGACGGCGGTGCCGAGCGCGGCGGCGATCACCGTGATGCCGGAGACCAGCACGAACGGCAGGTACATCACGGTGTCCCTGATCGCCCGGACGGCGTGGCCGCGCTGGGCCCGGGTCAGGCCCTCGGCGGCGCTGCCGGTGCCCCAGGTGAAGAAGATCAGGGCGAGCTCGGCGGCCACCAGGAAGCCGAACAGGGCGGCGGCCGCGGACGGTCCGGTGAAGTGCTCGGCGAGGGCCGCGACCGTGGTGAAGACGCTCTCGCCGAGCACGATGACCACGAACAGGCCGATCCGCTCGACCAGGTGCTCGACCGTCAGCCGGTCGTAGAAGCCCTGGGTCATCCCGCTCTGCACCACCAGCAGCACGACCTCCAGGGCCATCGCCACACCCCAGAGCACGAAACGCCAGGGGTTGGGCACCGCTGCCGAGACCGCCCAGAGCAGCGCGGGCACCAGGCAGTAGAGCATCGGCCGCCAGAGCGGCAGCGGGCTGCCCGGCTCCCTGGCCCGGCCGAACCAGAGCACGAAGAACAGCAGCCGGATCCAGGCGGCGCCGAGCGCGTACGCCCAGGCCCGGTCGCCCAGGCCCTCGGGGGAGGCCGCCGCCATCAGGCCGAGGGCGGGCATCGCGGCGAGCAGGACGGTCCTGACCCGGCCGCTGCCGGAGCCGAAGACGTTCACGGTCACCATCAGGTTGGCCCAGGCCCACCAGGCCGGGAAGAACAGCACCAGGAAGGTCCAGAAGTCCTTCGGTCCTGGATCGCCGTGCAGGCCGTGCGCCAGCACACTGACCGTCACCACGAAGACCAGGTCGAAGAAGAGCTCGAACCAGCCGGCCCGGTGATCGTCCTGCGCTGCCACCGCTTCGCTCATCCGCCCACTCTGCCAGAGGCGTGCCGCGCTGACGGCCGGTCAGTTCGGCTGTCGGCAGGACGAGTTCGGAAGATCACGGAGTGGACACGGAGAAGGGACTTCACTACGGTCTGCGGACAAACCTATATTCCGGATTATCGCCTCAACGGGTTAGTCCAGCAGGAAGAAGGAGCACCTCCCTTGACTTCCCACCGCCGTCCCAAGCAGTCGAGCCGTGCACGGGTGTCCGTGCTGACCGCTGCCGCAGCGACCGCGGTCGCGCTGTCGTCGCAGGCGGGTGCGCATGCGGCGCCGGCCAAGCCGAGCAAGGACGAGGTCAAGGTCCAGGTCGACCAGCTCTACGCCGAGCAGGAGCAGGCTGCCGAGCGGTACAACGGTGCCAAGGAGCGGACCGAGCAGCTGCGCAGGCAGGCCGACCAGCTGCAGGACCAGGTGGCTCGTGGCCAGGAGCAGATGACGCAGCTTCAGGGCGGCCTGGCGGCGGTGGCGGCGCAGGAGTACCGCGACGGTGGGGTGGACCCGTCGGTCGCGTTGATGCTCTCCTCCGACCCGGAGAACTATCTGACCAAGGCGTCCAGCGTCGACCAGGTGAACCAGACCCAGACGCAGAGCCTGAAGTCGCTCCAGGACCAGCAGCGCCGCCTCGACCAGCAGAAGCAGGAGGCGGCGGCCGTGCTGGCCGAGCTGGACCACAACACCCAGGTGCTGAACGACGCCAAGGGCGAGGTGCAGAAGAAGCTCGCCGAGGCCCAGCAACTGCTCAACCAGCTCAGTGCCGTGGACCGGGCAGCGATCCAGCGCGACACCGACGGCACCGCCTCGCGCAGCTCCTCCCGGATCGACCCCTCCACCCTGCCCCCGGCCGGCGGCAACGCCGCGATCGCGGTGAAGACCGCGCTCGACCAGCAGGGCGACCCGTACAAGTGGGGCGCCACCGGCCCGGACACCTTCGACTGCTCCGGTCTCATGGTGTACGCGTACGAGAAGGCCGGCGTCTCGCTGCCGCGCACCTCGCAGGAGCAGGGCGACGTGGGCGCCAACGTGGGCACCGACTGGCGCAACGCACTGCCGGGCGACCTGGTGGTCTACCACTCCGACCGGCGCCACGTCGGGATGTACATCGGCAACGGCCTGGTGGTGCACGCGCCGCGCGCGGGCGACGTGGTGAAGACGATGAAGGCCGACGCCATTCAGATCTCCACCATCCGCCGGGTCTGAGAACGGCCAGCCCTTTCTGAGAACGGCTAGCCGGGCGGCAGCCGGACGGCGGCGAGCAGCGGCAGGTGGTCGGTGGCGGCCAGCAGGTCGGCCGGGGCCACGCCCGGGAGTTCGTGCGGGACGCCGCAGGCCAGCACGGTGACGCCGGGGGAGGCGAAGACGCCGTCGATCCGCTGGTACGGGTTCGACGGCACCGAGGTGTTGGTGCCGCCCCAGGGCGCCACGACATGGCCGTCCTGGTAGGCCGCGGCGAGGCGCTGCCAGCCGGGGCCGTCCGGGTGCTCGTTGAAGTCACCCGCGATCAGGGCGAGTTCGCCGTCCTCGGCCTGGCCGGGGAGCAGTGCGAACTGCCGCAGCCGCTCGTCCTGGTCCAGGCTGAGGTGACAGCTGGTCAGCACGAACGGTGCCGAGCGGCCGATCCTGACCTTCGCGGTGGCGAAGCCCCGGGCGTGCAGGCCCCGGGTCTTCGGCAGCAGCCTGTCCCGGGTCTCCAGCACGTCCACCGCCAGCCGCCCGAGCAGCAGCGGGCCGGCGGCGACCCGGCCGCCACCGGAGAGGATCACCGTGCCGGTCCGCCGGGCCAGCCAGGCGGCCTGGCCCTCGGGCCGCCAGTACCGGGGCGACTCCTGGATGCAGACCAGGTCGGGGCGGCAGGCCCGGATCACCCGGACCAGCGCCTCGCGGTCGTCCCGCAGCGAACGGACGTTGTAACTGAGCAGCCGGACCACCTGCGCCCCGTCGGGCTCGGTTCCGGACACGGGTAGCTGGATCACCCCGCCGATGCTAGGTGACCCGTCGTCAGAAAGCGGGCCGTTCGCGGGTGTCGAGGTCGGCGCGCCCGGCCATCGCGGAGGAGGCCTCGGCGTGGAAGCGGCGCGGGATGCGGCCGGCCCGGAAGGCCAGCCGGCCCGCCTCGGTGGCGCGGCGCATCGCGTCGGCCATCAGCACCGGCTCCTGGGCCCGGGTCACGGCGGAGGCCAGCATCACCGCCGAGCAGCCCAGCTCCATCGCCAGCGCCACGTCGGAGGCGGTGCCGGCGCCCGCGTCCAGGATCACCGGGACGCCCGCGCTCGCCACGATCAGCTGGAAGTTGTGCGGGTTGCGGATGCCCAGACCGGAGCCGATCGGCGAGCCGAGCGGCATGATCGCCGCGCAGCCGACGTCCTCCAGCTTGCGGGCCAGCACCGGGTCGTCGTTGGTGTACGGGAGCACCGTGAAGCCGTCGTCGACCAGGGTCTCGGCGGCGTCCAGCAGTTCGATCGGGTCGGGCAGCAGAGTCCGCTCGTCGGCGATCACCTCCAGCTTCACCCAGTCGGTGCCGAGCGCCTCACGGGCCAGCCGGGCGGTCAGCACGGCCTCCCCGGCGGTGTAGCAGCCGGCCGTGTTGGGCAGCACCCGGATGTTGTTGCGGGTCAGTACGTCCAGTACCGAACCCTGGGTGCCCGGGTCGACCCGGCGCATCGCGACGGTGGTCAGCTCGGTGCCGGAGACCTGGAGCGCCTGCTCCAGGATCTCCAGGCTGGGGGCACCGCCGGTGCCCATGATCAGCCGGGAGTCGAAGGTGACCCCGGCGATGGTGAGGGTGTCGTCGGCCATGTCGGTCAGCCTCCCTGGACTGCGGTGAGGATCTCGACCCGGTCGCCCGCGTCGAGTGCGGTGGTCTCCCAGGCGGAGCGTGGCACCACGGCCTCGTTCAGCGCGGCGGCCACGCCGGTGGGCGCGGTGCTCAGGGTGGCGACCAGCTCGGCCAGGGTGGTGCTCGGGGACACCTGGCGGGGCGTGCCGTTGACGGTCAGCATCAGCTCGTTCATATCGTTCATGGCGTTCATGCGGCGGCCTTCGGGGTGAAGCGACTGGGGGAGAACGGGGCGGCCAGGGCCGGTACGGCGCCGGTGGCCAGGTGCTCGGCGATCAGGTCGGCGGTCACCGGGGTGAGCAGTACGCCGTTGCGGTAGTGGCCGGTGGCGGCCACCAGTCCTGGCAGCGCGGTCGGGCCGAGCAGCGGGGCGTTGTCCGGCGACCCCGGCCGCAGGCCCGCACCGGTCTCCACCAGCGGCAGCTCGGTCAGCCCGGGGACCAGCTCGTGCGCGTCCCGCAGCAGCTCGTAGACCCCGCCCGCCGTGACGGTGGTGTCGTAGCCCTGCTCCTCGCTGGTCGCGCCGATCACCAGCTCGCCGTCGGCCCGCGGCACCAGGTAGATGTGCTGCCCGCGCACCACGGCCCGGACGTTGCGGGACAGGAACGGCGCGTACCGCTCCGGCACCCGCAGTCGCAGCACCTGCCCCTTCACCGGGCGGATCGGCGGCAGCACCCCGGCGGGCAGACCGGGCAGCAGGTGGCTCTGCGGGCCCGCCGCCAGCACCAGCTGAGCGGCCGTCAGCCGCTCACCGGTGCTCAGCCGGACGCCGGTGGCCCGGTCCTGCTCGACCAGCAGCCCGGTGACCGAGGCCCGGTGCAGCGTGACGCCGGAGCGTTCGCAGGCCAGCACCAGGGCGGCGGCCAGCCGTCGGCCGTCCACCTGGTGGTCGCCGGTCACGTGCAGGCCGCCCCGGACGCCCGGGGCCAGCATCGGCTCGAGCCTGCGGCACTCGCGGCCGGTCAGCCAGTGCGACTCCAGGCCGAGCCGCTGCTGGAACTCGTGCAGCTCGCGCAGCTCGGCCCGGTCGTCGGAGTCCAGCGCGACGGCCAGCGTGCCGGTCTCCCGGTAACCGGTGTCCAGCTCGGTCAGGTCGGCGAGCTCGGCGACGAAGTCGCGGTAGCGGTCGTTGGAGGCCATGCCCAGCCGGAGCAGCGGCTCCTCGCCGTACTGCAGCTCGGTGACCGGGGCCAGCATGCCGGCCGCGACCTGCGCCGCCCCCCGCCCGTGCTCCGGGTCCACCACGGTGACCTGCAGCCCGCGCTGGGCGGTCCGCCAGGCGACCGCGAGGCCGATGATGCCGCCGCCGATGACCAGGACATCGCTCTCGGTGCGTGTCAAAGTACTTCGCTCTCCCTTCGCCGGTATGACCCGGATCAGGTTCGGACGGTCGCAGGCTGCCCCAGCCCGCCTCTCAGCCCGGTGCACCGGGCTCCCGTGTAACGGCACCCACCATATCCCCGTGCTCAGGCAGCTCGAAGGTCGCTGTTCGAGGGCTGGACGACACCGGTGGGTAGGGTGGCCGGTGTGGCAGAGCTGACGGGGGACCAGATGATCGTGGTCGGCAGCGGCATGGCGGGCGCGCAGACCGCGCTGGCCCTGCGGCAGGGGGGCTGGGGCGGGCCGATCAGGCTGCTCGGCGCGGAGCGGGAGCTGCCGTACGACCGGCCGCCGCTCTCCAAGGACGTGCTGCTCGGGCAGCGCGACAGCACCACGCTGGACATCGACTGGGCGGGTGTCGACCTGATGCCGGGTTGGCGGGCCACCGGCCTGGAGCCCGGCCTGCTGCACACCGACCGGGGCGCGCTGCCGTACGACGCCCTGGTGATCGCCACCGGCGCCAAGCCGGTCACCCTGCCCGGCGCCCGGACGCTGCGCACCCTCGAGGACGCGCTGGCGCTGCGCGCGAGCCTGCGGCCCGGGCGGCACCTGGTGCTGGTCGGGGCGGGCTGGATCGGCGCCGAGACCGCGACGGTGGCCCGGCAGCTCGGTTGCGAGGTGACGGTGGTCGAGGCCGCCTCGACGCCGCTGGCCGGAGCGCTGCCCGCCGAACTCGGCGGCCTGATGACGCAGTGGTACGCGGACGCCGGGGTCGAGCTGCGCTGCGGGGTCGGGGTGGCGGCGGTCGAGCCGGGCGCGGTGCTGCTGGCCGACGGCACCGAGCTGGCCGCCGACGAGGTGGTGGTCGGCATCGGTGCCCGCCCCGCCACCGGCTGGCTGGCGGGCTCGCCGGTGGAGCTGGACCGGTCCGGGGCGGTCCTGACGGACGATCAGCTGCGTACCTCGCTGCCCGGGGTCTGGGCGGCGGGCGACTGCGTCGCGTACCCGTCGGCCCGGCTGGGCACCCGGGTGAACGTCCAGCACTGGGACCACGCGCTGCAGTCCGGGCGGGCGGTGGCGGCCTCGGTGCTCGGGGCGGGCACGCCGTACGACCCGGTGCCGTACTTCTGGTCGGAGCAGTTCGGGCGGATGGTGCAGTACGCCGGGCGGCACGCCGAGACCGACCTGATGCTCTGGCGCGGCTCGGCCGAGGACCCGGCCTGGACGGTGCTCTGGCTCCGGGACGGGCGGCTGACCGGGCTGCTCTCGGTGGACCGGCCGCGCGACGTCAACCAGGCCAAGAAGCTGATCGAGCGCGGCGTCGTACTGGACCCGGTGGCGGCCGCCGACCCGTCCGTGCAGCTGAAGGCGGCGGTCGGGCCGAACCCGCTGTGAGATTCTGGTGCCGTGAGCGAGATGACGTCAGAGAAGATCGAAGCCCTTGTCCCCGCGTGGATGTACCTGCCCGACATCAGTGAGCAGTGGGGTGTCCCCGTCACCGAGGTCCGCGACATGGTGAAGTCCGGAAAGCTGATCGCGGTCCGCCGTGGTCCGAACAAGTCCCTCCAGGTGCCCGCCGCCTTCATCGACGGTCCTGGCCTGGTCAAGCACCTCTCCGGCACGCTGACCCTGCTGCGGGACGCCCAGTTCTCCGACGAGGAGGTGCTGGAGTGGATGTTCACCGAGCAGCCCTCGCTGCCCGGCAGCCCGATCCAGGCCCTGTGCGAGAACCGTGCCACCGAGGTCAAGCGCCGTGCCCAGGCGGAGCTGATCTGATGACGGACGCCCGCACGCGGCTGGCCGACGCCCGGCTGTACCTGTGCACCGACGCCCGCCGCGCGCAGGGCGACCTGCCGGAGTTCCTCGACGCCGTGCTGGCCAACGGGGTGGACATCGTCCAGCTCCGGGACAAGGGCCTGGAGGCGAAGCAGGAGCTGGAGTACCTGGAGGTCTTCGCCGACGCCGCCCGCCGGCACGGCAAGCTGTTCTCGGTGAACGACCGGGCCGACGTCGCGCACGCGGCCCGCCCCGACGTCCTGCACCTCGGCCAGGACGACCTGCCGGTGCCCGCCGCCCGGGCGATCCTCGGCGAGGACGTGATCTTCGGCCGGTCCTGCCACGCCGAATCCGAGGTCGACGCAGCCGTCGCCGAGCCGGGCGTCGACTACTTCTGCACCGGCCCCGTCTGGCCCACCCCCACTAAGCCCGGCCGCCACGCCCCCGGCCTCGACCTGGTCTCGTACGCGGCCAAGGCCGTGACGGACCGCCCGTGGTTCGCGATCGGCGGCATCGACCTGGGGAACCTGGACCAGGTGCTCGCTGCGGGTGCCACCCGCGTCGTCGTGGTCCGCGCCATCACCGCCGCCGAGGACCCCGGCGCCGCAGCTGCTGAGCTGGCCCGCCGCCTACGAGCCTGATCCGTCACGCTCAGGGCTGACACCCCCCGCGTGCCCGCGCACACCTTCCGTTCCTGACTGGTAGTCATGGGGCAGCTACCGGCTGTCGGCCGAGAGGTCCGACCCGAGCACGGAAGGTGCGGCACGTGACACTTCTGCCGAGTGAGGTCGCGGTGGCGCCACCGCMCGGGCCGCAGCGGGGGCGGGCGGGCCGGGGCAAGGTGCTGGTCTCATGGCTGACGACCACCGACCACAAGAGGATCGGCACCCTGTACCTGGTCACCTCGTTCGCGTTCTTTCTGGCGGCCGGGCTGATGGCGATGGTGATGCGCGCCGAGCTCGCCCGGCCGGGCCTGCAACTGGTGTCGAACGAGCAGTTCAACCAGATGTTCACGATGCACGGCACGGCGATGCTGCTGATGTTCGCGACGCCGCTGTTCGCGGGCTTCGCGAACTGGATCATGCCACTGCAGATCGGCGCCCCCGATGTGGCGTTCCCCCGGCTGAACATGGTGGCCTACTGGTTCTACCTGTTCGGCTCGCTGATCGCGATGGGCGCCTTCCTGACGCCGGACGGTGCGGCGGACTTCGGCTGGTTCGCCTACGCGCCGCTGAACAGCGCGACGCACTCGCCGGGTATCGGCGCCGACATGTGGATCATGGGCCTGGCGCTGTCCGGCTTCGGCACCATCCTCGGTTCGGTCAACTTCATCACCACCATCATCTGCATGCGCGCGCCCGGCATGACGATGTTCCGGATGTCGATCTTCGTGTGGAACGTCCTGCTCACCAGCGTGCTGGTGCTGATGGCGTTCCCGGTGCTGGCCGCCGCCCTGCTGGCGCTGGAGGCGGACCGGAAGTTCGGGGCGCACGTCTTCGACCCGGCCAATGGCGGGGCGCTGCTCTGGCAGCACCTGTTCTGGTTCTTCGGTCACCCCGAGGTGTACATCATCGCGCTGCCGTTCTTCGGCATCGTCTCCGAGGTGATCCCGGTCTTCAGCCGCAAGCCGATCTTCGGGTACACCGGTCTGATCGCGGCGACGATCGCGATCGCCGGCCTGTCGGTGACGGTGTGGGCACACCACATGTTCGTCACGGGCCAGGTCCTGCTGCCGTTCTTCTCGTTCATGACGCTGCTCATCGCCGTCCCGACCGGGGTGAAGTTCTTCAACTGGATCGGCACCATGTGGAGCGGCTCGCTGAGCTTCGAGACTCCGATGCTCTGGTCGATCGGCTTCCTGGTGACCTTCCTGTTCGGTGGTCTGACGGGTGTTCTGCTCGCCTCCCCGCCGATCGACTTCTCCGTCTCGGACTCGTACTTCGTGGTGGCGCACTTCCACTACGTGGTGTTCGGCACCGTGGTGTTCGCGATGTTCGCC
>NZ_JBFUMY010000045.1:0-52008 GCF_054049135.1 Kitasatospora sp. P5_F3
CGCCGAGTCCGACCGGGCTGATCACGTTGGCGCCGTTGTGGCGCTCGACCAGCCGTGCCCCCGGGCCGCCGGGCCGCCAGGGTTGACACCGGTCGGCAGCGGGTATCAGACCGGCCGTTACGAGGGTGCGAAGGACGATCGCCATGGCAGGGACTCGGCAGATCCTGTTCATCCAGGGCGGCGGCGCGGGCGCGCACGACGCATGGGATGACAAGCTGGTCGACAGCCTGAGGCGAACTCTCGGGGACGAGTACGAGGTCCGCTACCCGCGGATGCCCGACGAGGGCGACCCGAGTTACGCGCAGTGGGGCCCGGTGATCCGGCGCGAGCTGGCGGACCTGGAGGACGGCGCGGTCGTGGCCGGCCATTCGGTGGGCGGGACGATCCTCATCCATGCACTCGCCGAACAGTCGCCGGAGCGCAGGCTTGCGGCCGTCGTGCTGATCGCCGCCCCGTTCGTCGGCCAGGGCGGCTGGCCGGGCGACGAGTTCGAGCTGCCCGGCGACCTCGGCGCGAGGCTCCCGCACGGCGCGCGCGTGCATGTCTTCCACGGACTCGAGGACGAGACCGCACCACCGTCACATGCCGACCGCTACGCCCGCGTGATTCCACAGGCTCAGGTACATCGGCTGCCCGGGCGCGATCACCAGCTGAACAACGATCTGACCGAAGTGGCCAAGGCGATCAGCCCCGACAGACCCTGAACCCTCAACCACGCTCCCAACACTGTCCCTGCAACGGAGGGGGCCCCTGGTCAGCCGAGCGCGGATCCGGCCGCGCCGAGGGTGTCGCGCAGCCACTGCTCGACACCGGCCACGTGCACGGTGGCCCAGGCATGAGCGAGGTCTGGGCGGCGGTGGGCAATCGCGTCGTAGATGGCGCGGTGCTGCTGACGTGTACGGGCGACCGCATCCTCCTCGGTAAGCCCACGCCATACCCGCGCTCGCGCGGTCGGGCCGGACAGGCCGTCGACCAGCGAGCAGAGCACGGTGTTGCCCGAGCCGGCCGCGATCGCGCGGTGGAACTCCAAGTCGTTGTCGATCAGTTCCTCAAGGGAGGCGTCGTCGCCCAGGCTGTCCAGCAGCTCGGCCAGGGCAGCGACGTCCTCGTCGGGCATCACCCGGGCAGCCATCGCGGCGGCGGCGGGCTCCATGATGCGCCGCACCTCGAGAAACTCCAGGACCGTGTCGTCCTGGTGGAAGTCGACGACGAAACCCAGCGCGTCGAGCAGCAGGTGGGGCTCCAGGCTCGTCACATACGTCCCGTCGCCCTGACGCACATCCAGGACCCGGATGAGGGAGAGGGCCTTGACCGCCTCGCGCAGGGAGTTGCGGGAGAGGCCGAGCCGCTCGGCGAGGTCGGCTTCCTTCGGCAGGCGCGCGCCGGGGCGCAGCTCACCGCTGACGATCATCGCTTTGATCTTCTCGATCGCCTCGTCGGTGACTGGCACGGTGCTGTCCCTCCAATGGTCCGATCAGTAGAGCATAGACCCGCGCGCCCGGTACGCTCCGCTGTCACCTGGCCGCCTTCGACCGACCGTCCAAGTCACCTACCCACACCGGGCCGACGACCGGATGCGGCCGGTGGGGCATGGGTAGCGCACCGGCCGTGCAGCCACGTACAGCGCGGCATGACATCGGATCTCCCGCCGGATCGCGTTGCGGTGGAAGACTGCCGGCTGCTCGCCGGGGCTCAGTGAGTCCATGAGGCGCACGGTCGCTCACAGTTCCCACACCGCCGGGAGTCCGGCCGCACCACCGGCTGCGGAGTAGTCGTGGACGACCTCAAGTAGCTCGCCCATCCGTGCCTGCCAGGCGATGTTGACCGGCAGGTGCTCCAACTCGGCGAGCAGGCGAGCGTAGTCCTCGCACTCCAGCAGGTGGAACAGCTCGCAGCCGCTGCGCCAGATGGTCCACTCGGAGACCCCGGCGGCACGGATGGCGGCGGTGAGTTCGGTCGGCACCTCCCGGTGGGCGGCCTCGTACTCGGCGACCTTGTCGGCGCGGACGCGGGTGTGCAGGGCGATCCTCATGTTCTCTCCACGATGACGACGTCGAGGGTGCGGGGGCCGTGCACGCCTTCGACGCGGTCGAGTTCGATGTCGCTGGTGGCGGAGGGGCCGGAGATGAAGGTCAGCGGCAGCGTGGGGTCCAGTCTGGCGAGGGCGTCGGGGACGTCGTCGGCGATCTGCCCGGCGTGGATGACGCAGAGGTGGTAGTCGGGGACCAGGGTGAGGGCGCGTCGGCCTTGGCCGGGGCCGGTGTCCAGGACGATGGTTCCGGTGACGGCGATGCCTGCGGCGGCGAGGGTGACGGTGCCGTCGAGGGTGTCGAGGGCCTCGATGCCGAGTGGTTCGGGGTGCCACTGCCAGCCGCCGGGCGGCAGCAGTTCGGTCGGGAAGCCGCCGGGAAGTGCCAAGTGGGTGGCACCGCGGTTGGTGAGGGCGGCGGCGATCGCCTCCGGCAGGCCGGCTTCGTCGGTGCGGGTGACGGTGGCTCGGTAGTCGGCGACCCGTTCGGCGAACAGGGCGACAGTGTCCTGGCCCGGTTCGGTGTGGCTGCGGCGGTAGGTGCGGGGTACGGCGACGTCGCCCGGTGTCTCGTCCGACGGGACATCAGCGAGGGCTGCCCGGATGCGGGCGAGGACGGTCTCGCGGCTGCTCACTGGCTCTCCTTGTTCTTGCGCCACCAGGTGCGGAAGGACTCGGCCGGGGGCGCGGGGGTGTCGCGGCTGTCGGACCAGCCGGCGAGCGGGCCGGGCAGCCGGCCGATGTGTCCGTTGCGGGCGAGGGCCCGGCCGCCGACCGAGGCCGCCTTCTGGGCGGCAGCGAGCAGGCGCGGGGAGTCCAGGACGGTGGCGGCAGCCTTCATCGCCAGGGCCTCAGGAGTGCGGCCCTTGGCCTCAACTACCTTGGCCCGCAGGTGGGCCAGCACCTCCGGAATGTTGATCTTCACGGGGCAGGCGTCGTAGCAGGCCCCGCACAGCGTGGAGGCGAACGGCAGGGTGGCGGCGTTCTCGACGCCGACCAGCTGCGGGGTGAGCACCGCGCCGATCGGCCCGGGGTAGACGGAGCCGTACGCGTGGCCGCCGGTGCGCTCGAAGACGGGGCAGACGTTCAGGCACGCCGAACAGCGGATGCAGCCGAGCACCTGGCGGCCGACGGTGTCGGCCAGGGTGTCGGTACGCCCGTTGTCGAGCAGCACCAGATGAAACGCTGACGGCCCGTCACCTTCGGTGGTGCCGGTCCAGGTGGACGTGTAGGGGTTCATCCGCTCCCCCGTGGATGAGCGGGGCAGCAGCTGGAGGAACACCTCCAGGTCGGTGAAAGTGGGGATGACCTTCTCGATGCCCATGACGGTGATCAGGGTTTCGGGCAGGGTCAGGCACATCCGGCCGTTGCCCTCCGACTCCACCACCATGACAGTGCCGGTGTCCGCGACAGCAAAGTTCGCACCCGAGACCGCGACCTTGGCGGTCAAGAACTTCTCCCGCAGGTGGCGGCGGGCCGCCTCGGCGAGGTCGCGAGGTTCGTCAGTGAGACCGTCGGGGGCGGGCTGCCCCCAGCGGCCCATCTCGGCGGCGAACAGGTCACGGATCTCGGTGCGGTTCTTGTGGATCGCCGGGACCAGGATGTGCGAGGGCCGGTCGTCGCCGAGCTGGACGATGAGTTCGGCCAGGTCCGTCTCGTACGCGGTGATCCCGGCCTCGGCCAAGTACTCGTTGAGGCCGATCTCCTGCGTCGCCATCGACTTGATCTTCACCACCTCGCTCTCCCCGGTGGCCTGTACGAGCTCGGAGACGATCCGGTTGGCCTCGGTGGCGTCGGCAGCCCAGTGCACGGTGCCGCCCGCAGCGGTGACCGATTCCTCCAACTGCACCAGGTAGTGGTCGAGATGACGGGCCATCCGCTGCTTGATCGCCGCCCCCGCCTCCCGCAGAGCCTCCCAGTCGTCCAACTCCGAGGCCACCGCGAGCCGCTTGTCCCGGATCGTGCCGGTCGCCCGCTTCAGGTTGGCGCGCAGCTGGGTGTCCTTGAGTGCCTCGCGGGCGGCGTCGGGGAAGGAGGGGGAGCCGAGCCAGACCACGCCTCGATCGTTGGCCATCACGCTGCTCCTTCCGTGGCGGCGAGGATCTCGGCGAGGTGCACGGTCCGCACCGCGG
Organism: Kitasatospora sp. P5_F3; assembly: GCF_054049135.1. Taxonomy (NCBI): domain Bacteria; kingdom Bacillati; phylum Actinomycetota; class Actinomycetes; order Kitasatosporales; family Streptomycetaceae; genus Kitasatospora; species Kitasatospora sp. P5_F3. The sequence continues at coordinate 4,162 of NZ_JBFUMY010000045.1, forward strand.
AGCCCTGCCGGGACAGGCCACCGCCGATGTGCATCAGGCAGGAGTTGTCGGCCGCGCACAGGACTTCGGCGCCGCTGTCCAGGACGGCGGCGTTCTTGTCGGCGAGCATCGCGGCGGAGGTGTCGGCGTTCTTGACCGCGAAGGTCCCGCCGAACCCACAGCACGAGTCGGACGAGGGCAAGTCGACCAGGTCGAGGTCCTTGACCGCCCGCAGCAGCCGCTCCGGCCGGTCCCCCAGGCGCAGGCCGCGCAGCGAGTGACAGGTGGGGTGGTAGGCGACCCGGTGCGGGAAGCGGGCTCCGACGTCGGTGACGCCGAGCACGTCGGTCAGGAACTCGGTGAACTCGTGCACCCGGGGCACCAGTTCGGCGACCTGCCGCTGGAGCGCGGGCGGGCTGTACTCCTCGGCGAGCAGCGGATGGTTCTCGCGGACCATCCCGGCGCAGGACGCGGACGGGGTGACCACCGCGTCGTAGTCGGCGAAGGTCCGCGCGAAGCGGGCGACCAGCGGGACGGCGTCGGGGCGGTAGCCGGTGTTGAAGTGCATCTGCCCGCAACAGGTCTGCTCCTGCGGGAACTCGACGCGGTGGCCGAGCCGTTCGAGCACGGTCACCACCGCCCGGCCGGTGTCGGGGTACAGGGTGTCGTTGAAGCAGGTGATGAACAGGGCGATGCGCATCAGCTCACCTCCTCCGGTGTCGGGACGTCAGGCGGCAGCAGACCGCGGGTCTTGAGGTCCGCCCAGAGCGCCGCCGGGATGTGGTGCCGGAGCATAGCGGCGGCGTCCCGAACCTCGTCGGCGCTGCGGGTGCCGACCAGGACGCTCGCCACAGCCGGGTGCCCGAACGGGAACCGAAGTGCGGCGGCCCGCAGCGGCACACCGTGCTGCTCGCAGACCGACTTGAGGTCGAGCGCCCGCTGCACCAGGTCCGCGGGGGCTGCGGCGTAGTCGAAGGTGGCGCCGGGGCGCGGGTCGGCAAGCAGGCCGGAGTTGAAGACGCCGCCGATGACGACACCGACCCCGCGCCGCGCGGCCAGCGGCAGGAGTTCGGCCAGGCCTCGCTGGTCGAGGAGGCTGTAGCGGCCGGCCAGCAGGACGGCGTCGATATCGGTCTCGCGGACGAACCGAGTGGGTAGTTCGGCCTGGTTCATGCCGACGCCGATCGCGCCGAGCACGCCTTCGGCGCGCAGGCGTTCCAGCTCGGGGTAGGCCTCGGTGAGGGCCCATTCGGCATGGTCGTCCGGGTCGTGCAGATAGGCGATGTCGATCCGGTCCAGGCCCAGCCGCTCCAGGCTGCCCTCCAGGGAGCGGCGCACACCCTCCGCGCTGAAGTCCCAACGCCGACGATGGGTCGCGGGCACCGCGAACCCACCGGCGGCCAGGTCGTCACCCACCGCGCCCGAAACGGGCTCCAGCAGCCGCCCGACCTTCGTGGAAATCGTGTAATCCTCGCGCGGCACGCCGCGCAGCACCGCACCGAGCCTGCGCTCGGACAGGCCCAGACCGTAGTGCGGAGCGGTGTCGAAGTACCGCACACCACACTCCCAGGCCGCCACCACGGCCGCCTCGGCCTCAGCGTCGGTCACCGGCGTGAACAGGTTGCCGATGACCGCCGCACCGAAGGCGAGTTCGCTGACCTTCACCTGACCGTTTCCGAGGATGTTCTGACGCAGTGTCACGGCTTCGCCTCCGGCCGCAGCCGCAGGCCCGCCATTCCGCCGTCGACGGCGAGCGCGGTGCCGGTGACGGAGGCGGCGGCCGGGGAAGCGAGGTAGGCGATCGCGGCGGCGACCTCCTCGGCGGTGACCAGGCGGCCGGTGGGCTGACGGGAGTTCAGTGCGGCGCGCTCGGCGGCCGGGTCGGCGGCGGCGTCCAGCAGCCGGGAGACCCACGGGGTGTCCACCGTCCCGGGGTTCACACAGTTGACCCGAATCCCCTCACGAACATGATCAGCGGCCATCGCCAACGTCAGCGACAACACCGCACCCTTGCTCGCCGAGTACAACGCACGCTGCGGCAGCCCGGCGGTGGCGGCGATCGAGCAGGTGTTGACCACCGAGGCGAAGGCGGAGTGGCGAAGGTGGGGCAGGGCTGCGCGGGTGGTGCGGACGATGCCGAGAACGTTGATGTCCAGCACCCGGTGCCACAGCTCGTCGTCGTTGTCCTCCACCGTCCCGGCGGCGCCGATACCGGCGTTGTTGACCAGGATGTCGATGCCGCCGAGTGCCTCGGCCGCCTCCTGGACGGCCGCGCGTACGGACCGGTCGTCGCCGACGTCGGCGGTGAAACCGCGCAGCGGGGCCCGGGCGCCCGACGGGTCGAGGTCCAGCACGGCGACGTCCGCGCCGCGCTCTCTGAGCAGTCGGGCGGTGGCCAGGCCGATGCCGGAGGCGCCGCCGGTGACCAGGGCGGTGAGCCCGTCGAGGTCAGTGGTCACGAGCCGTCCTCCCCGGCGAGGTCGGCGGCCCAGAACGCACCGTCGGGGTAGGTGAAGGTGTCGATGGATGCCTGGTGCATGGTGGCGGAGAAGCCGGGCATGGTGGGTGCCAGGTAGTGTCCGCCGCTGATTCGCACGGGGTCGAGGAAGTGCTGGTGCAGGTGGTCGACGAACTCGACGACCCGGTCATCGGTGGTGCCGGACAGGGCGACGTAGTCGAACATCGACAGGTGCTGGACCAGCTCGCACAGACCCACGCCCCCCGCGTGCGGGCACACCGGGACACCGAACTTCGCGGCGAGCAACAGGATCGCGAGGTTCTCGTTGACGCCGGCCACCCGGGCCGAGTCCAGTTGGAGGATGTCGATCGCACCGGCCTGGAGGAGCTGCTTGAAGACGATCCGGTTCTGCACGTGCTCGCCGGTGGCGACCTTGATGGGGTGGACGCCGCGCCGGATGGCGGCGTGGCCGAGGATGTCGTCGGGGCTGGTGGGCTCCTCGATCCAGTACGGATCGAACTCGGCGAGGGCGTTCGTCCATTCGATGGCTTCGGCGACGTTCCAGCGCTGGTTGGCGTCGATGGCCATCCGGATGTCGGGGCCGACAGCGTCGCGGGCGGTCCGGCAACGGCGGATGTCGTCGGCGAGGTCGGCGCCGACCTTGAGCTTGATCTGGGTGAAGCCGTCGGCGACGGCCTGCTTGGCGAGGCGGGTGAGCTTCTCGTCGGAGTAGCCGAGCCAGCCGGGCGAGGTGGTGTAGGCGGGGTACCCGCGCCGAAGTAGGTCGTCGGCGCGCTCGGCGGCGCCCTGCTTGCCCTTGGTGAGAAGGTCCAGGGCCTCGTCGGGAGTGAGTGCGTCGGCGATGTAGCGGAAGTCGACCTGCGAGACCAGCCACGCCGGGTCGGCGTCGGCCAGCAACTGCCACAGCGGCTTGCCCTCGCGCTTGGCGGCGAGGTCCCAGACGGCGTTGACGACGGCGCCGATGGCCATGTGCATCACGCCCTTCTCGGGGCCGAGCCAGCGCAGCTGGCTGTCGCCGATCAGGTCGCGGAACAGCACGCCGGGGTCGGCGCAGAGGTCGCTGACGGAACGTCCGACGATGTGCTCGCGCAGCGCCTCGATGGCGGCGACCTGGACGTCGTTGCCCCGACCGATGGTGAAGGTGAAGCCGTGACCCTCGTGGCCGCCCGCGGAGGTGCGCAGGACGACGTAGGCGGCGGAGTAGTCGGGGTCGGGATTCATCGCGTCGGACCCGTCCAGCTCCCGCGAGGTGGGGAAGCGGACGTCGTAGGTGTCGACGGCGGTGATCCGCGCGATGGTTGCGGACAACTTGGTGCCTTTCACGCGTTGCTGAAGGTCTGGCGCTGGGTGCCGAGACCGTCGATGGTCAGCTCGACGGTGTCGCCCGCGCGCAGGTAGGGGGTGCCGGGCAGGCCGAGGGCCACACCGGCCGGGGTGCCGGTGTTGATGACGTCTCCGGGGTTGAGCACCATGTACTGGCTGAGATACCAGACCAAGTACGGCACGTCGAAGATCATGTTCTTGGTGTCGCCGTTCTGCCGGCTCTCGCCGTTGACGGCCAGCCGCAGGCCCAGCGCCTGAGGGTCCGTCACCTCGTCCGGGGTGACCAGCCACGGCCCGAGCGGGTTGAACGTCTCGCACGACTTGCCGATGTCCCACTGGGTGGAGAACTCGAGCTGGAACTCGCGCTCGGACACGTCGTTGCTGATCGCGAAGCCCGCGATGTGCCCGACCGCCTCGGCCACGCTCGTCAGGTAGCGGGCCCGGCGGCCGATGACGACGGCGAGCTCCACCTCCCAGTCCGTCTTCGCCGAACCACGCGGGATCAGCACCTGGTCGAAGGGGCCGACCACGGTGGCGGGGTCCTTCATGAAGACCACCGGGCGGGTCGGGACGGCGGCGCCCGTCTCCTCGGCGTGGTCCCGGTAGTTCAGGCCGACGCACACCACCTTGCCTGGGCGGGCGACCGGTGCGCCGACCCGCAGCCCCGCCGGGTCGATCGAGGGCAGTTCACCGGCGGCCAGCGCCGCCCGGACGCGGTCGGTCCCGCCGGAGGCGAGAAACGCCCCGTCGATGTCACCGGTCAGACCGGAGAGCGCGAACGTCCGCCCGTCCTCGTCGAGAACGGCCGGGACCTCTTCTCCCGGTGCCCCGATACGCAGTAGCTTCATGCCCTGTCTCCCGTCATCGCTCGTCAGGCCGTGAGTTCCCATCCGGCCGATACATCGGATGAATGATCCGCACCTCGACCATACGGGCGACAGCCACACATGACAAGAAGTCCTCCGATGTCTGCTGGCCACTTCAGGTCATCCGCCCGCAAGTCTGCCGCTCAGGGCATGAATGACGACCCCTCGAGACACGGCGCGGAAACCCGGGCGTCACGGTTGGGAATCATCCGAGGTTTCCTCTTGTCAGTCACGTGTCCGACTCGTATGGTCCTCATTACCGCAAGCCATCCGATGACTGCGGGACCGCGGTCCGAACCGTCTGCCCGGACCGCCAGCACCACGGGGACCGGTCTCCCTCCGGATTGAGGGTCGGCAGGGAGGCAGGTCCCCTCCCCCGATTCGCCTCGCCAGGGCTGGCTCTCCCCGGCCCCCGCCGTACCGACTCTCCTCACCCCCGCAGGGGAGCCGGTCATCCCAGTCAAGGAGATCAGCACGATGAAGCTTCGGTCCCCCAGAGTCGCGGCCATCGCCGCCACCGTGGTCGTCCTGGCGGGGTTCGCCACCGCCTGCAACCGCGGCAGCGACACGGGCTCGTCCGCGTCGGGCGGCAAGCCGGCGATCGGCATCGACCTGCCCCGTGCGGACTCCGACTTCTGGAACTCCTACGCCCAGTACATCAAGCAGGACGCGACCGCCCAGGGCCTCAACACCCTGCCGGTGAGCAACTCGCAGAACGACGTGACCAAGCTGGTCGCCAACGTCCAGGTCTTCCAGAACACCRGCGCCAAGGCCGTCGTGATGGCTCCTCAGGACACCGGCGCGATCGCCTCCACCCTGGAGAGCCTCGCCACCAAGAAGATCCCGGTGGTCAGCGTCGACACCCGCCCCGACAAGGGCAACGTCTACATGGTCGTGCGCGCCGACAACAAGGCGTACGGCACCAAGGCCTGCGAGTTCCTCGGCAAGCAGCTCGGTGGCAAGGGCAAGGTCGCCGAGTTCCAGGGCGCACTGAGCTCCATCAACGGCCGCGACCGCTCCGAGGCGTTCGCCGCCTGCATGAAGGAGAAGTTCCCCGGTATCCAGGTGATCGAGCTGGCCACCGACTGGAAGGGCGACGTCGCCTCCGCCAAGCTCCAGTCCACCCTGGCCGCCCACCCGGACCTGAACGGCATCTACATGCAGGCCGGCGGCGTCTTCCTGCAGCCCACCCTCGCCCTGCTTGAGCAGAAGGGCCTGCTCAAGCCCGTCGGCCAGAGCGGCCACATCGCGATCATCTCCAACGACGGCATCCCGCAGGAGTTCGACGCGATCCGCAAGGGCGACATCGACGCGACCGTCTCGCAGCCCGCAGACCTCTACGCCAAGTACGCCCTGTTCTACGCGAACGCCGCAGCCGAGGGCAAGACGTTCCAGCCCGGCGCGACCGACCACAACTCCACCATCATCCAGCTGCCCAACGGCCTGGAGGACCAGCTCCCCGCCCCGCTGGTCACCAAGGACAACGTCGACGACAAGACCCTCTGGGGCAACAACGTCGGCAAGTAACCACCAAGAACCTCGTGGGCGGCGGCTCGCTCCCCCTGGCGGACCGCCGCCCACGGGATCCACCAGTGGAAAGGACATCCCCGCCATGGCGGACCCCAGCCCCGGACGGGGCCCCGTCGTCGAGGCCGACGGAATCAGCAAGCGCTTCGGCGCCACCGTCGCGCTCAGCGACGCCCGTATCTCGGTCGTGCCGGGCGAGTCGCACGCCCTGGTGGGCCGCAACGGTGCGGGCAAGTCCACCCTCGTCTCGATCCTCACCGGACTGCAGAGCCCCGACACCGGCACGCTGCGCTTCAACGGCGAGCCCGCACCCGCGCTCGGCGACACCGACGCCTGGCGCTCCAGGGTCGCCTGCGTCTACCAGCGCTCCACCATCATCCCGGCCCTGACCGTCGCCGAGAACCTCTTCTTGGACCGGCAGAGCACCCGCGCACTGCGCCCGATCAGCTGGAAGCAACTGCGCCATCGCGCAACCGAGTTGCTCACCGAGTACGGCGTGGACGTCGACCCGACCGCGCGCGCCGGGGACCTGACCGTCGAGCAGCGCCAGTTCGTCGAGATCGCCCGCGCGCTCTCGTTCGGCGCCCGGTTCATCATCCTCGACGAACCCACCGCCAAGCTCGACGCCCGCGGCATCGAGAAGCTCTTCGACAAGCTGCGCGCACTCCAGCAGCAGGGCGTCGCCTTCCTGTTCATCTCCCACCACCTGCAGGAGGTCTACGACCTCTGCGCCACCGTCACGGTCTACCGCGACGCCCGGCATATCGTCACCGCGCCGGTCGCCGAGCTGGACCAGCGGGCCCTGGTGGAGGCGATGACCGGCGAGAGCTCCCGGGCCACCGAGCCCGCCTGGTCGGTGACGGGCCGTCAGCGCCAGGACGGCGCCCCGCTGCTGGAGGTCTCCGGGCTCAGCCTGGCCGGTGCCTACCAGGACTTCTCGCTGACCGCGCACCCCGGTGAGGTCGTGGGCCTGGCCGGGGCCGCTGCCAGCGGCAACGTCCGGCTCGGCGAGACCATCGCCGGACTGCACCGCCCGCAGGCCGGCACGGTCACCGTCGCGGGCCGCCAGGTGCGCACCGGCCAGGTCCCCGCCGCCCTCGCGGCCGGGATCGGCTTCGTACCCGAGGACCGACACCTCCAGGGCCTGATCCCGCAGCGCAGCGTCGCCGAGAACGCCACCCTGACCGTCACCGACCAGCTCGGCCCGTTCGGCACAATGCTGCCCTCGCGGACCCGGGCCTTCGCCGAGCGGATGATCACCGGCCTGGACATCAAGACGCCCAGTGCCGCCGCTCCGGTGTCCGCGCTGTCCGGCGGCAACCAGCAGAAGGTCGTCATCGCCCGGGCACTGGCGACCGAGCCGCACGTGCTGGTCGCCGTCCGCCCGACCAACGGCGTCGACGTCAAGTCCAAGGAATCCCTGCTCGGCACCGTCCGCGAGGTCGCCGACGCCGGCCGGACCGCTCTCATCGTGTCCGACGAACTCGACGACCTACGGGTCTGCGACCGCGTACTGGTCATGTTCCACGGCCGCGTCGTCGCCGAGTACGCACCGGGCTGGAGCGACGAACAACTGGTCTCAGCCATGGAGGGCATGGCCGGCCCGACCGACACGAAGGAAATCCATGTCTCCCACCACTGAGGCCCGCGCGCTGTCGGCCACCGCCGTCCCCGCACCCGCCGAACCCCGCTTCCAGCTGGCCCGCTACCGCGACCTGTCCCTCGTCCCGGTCCTGCTCGTCCTGGGGATCATCGGGTTCGCGGTCTCGCCTGCCTTCCTGACCTCGGCCAACCTCCTCGGCGTCGGCCAGCAGTCCACCGAGCTGAGCCTGCTGGTGCTGGCCGAGGCACTGATCCTGATCGCCGGCCGGATGGACCTCTCACTGGAGTCCACCATCGGCGTGGCCCCGGTCATCGCCATCTGGCTGGTCGCGGCCGACCACGGCTCGCGCTTCACCGGCCTGGGGCTGTTCCCCGAGTGGATGGCCATCCCGCTGTGCCTGCTGGTCGGCGCGGCCATCGGAGCGTTCAACGGCTTCCTGATCCTCAAGCTGCGTCTCAACGGCTTCATCGTCACCCTCGGTGCGCTCACGATGCTGCGCGGCCTCCAGATCGCCGTCTCCAAGGGGCAGTCGATCATCGACCTGCCCGGCTCCTTCACCTACCTCGGCCGCACCAGCTGGCTCGGCGTCCCCGCCGCGATCTGGATCTGCGGCCTGCTGTTCCTGATCGGCGGCAGCGCGCTCGCCTGGCTGCGCCACGGCCGCGCCCTGTACGCGATCGGCGGCAACGCCGAGGCCGCCCGCGCCGCCGGCATCCGGGTCGACCGCATCACCTGGGTCGTACTCATCCTCGGCAGCCTGCTCGCCGCCTTCGCCGGCATCCTCTTCACCGGCCACTACGGCTCCATCTCCGCCGACCAGGGCAACGGCTGGATCTTCCAGGTCTTCGCCGCCACCGTCATCGGCGGCGTCAGCCTCAACGGCGGCCGCGGCACCCTCTTCGGCGCCCTCACCGGCGTGCTCACCCTCCAACTCGTGCTCAACGTCATGACGTTGGGCGGCGTGCCTTCGCTGTGGAACCAGTTCCTCAACGGCGCGATCATCATCCTCGCGCTGATCATCTCCCGCTTCGTCTCCGGCGAGAAGCAGGAGTGACAGAGCGCCGAATCACCTCCTGAGCCGCCGGAGCGGCGCGATCACAACGGCCGGATCAGTCGATCGCGCCGCTCCGGCCGTTCCCGATCGCCCACCGCTCCACACCCCACACAGGAGGTGAACCGCACCATGGCGGTGACCGATCAGGCCATCGAGAAGATCAAGGAAATGATCCTCTCCGGCGCGCTCCAGCCCGGCTCCCGGCTCCCCAACGAGGCCGACCTCGCCGACCAGCTCGGCCTGTCCCGCAACTCGCTCCGCGAGGCCGTCCGGGCTCTCATCGCGATGCGCATCCTGATCGCCCGTCAGGGCGACGGAACCTACGTCTCCGGGCTGGAACCGCACCTGCTGCTCGAGGCCATGGCCTTCGCCGCCGACGTCTCGCACGGCCACTCCGCCGGCCAACTCCTACAGGTACGCCGACTGTTGGAGCCACCGGCCACCGCCCTCGCAGCCGGCCGGCTCACCCCGCAGGAACTCGGCTCGCTCCGGGACATCCTCGACGAGGCCGCAACGGACATCGGCATCGAGGAGTTCATCGAGCTGGACATCGAGTTCCACCGCACCATCGCCGACTCCGTCGGCAACCCCGTTCTGTCCACCCTGCTCGCCATCCTCTCCACCCACACCCAACGGCTGCGCATCGTCCGCGGCACCCGCCACGCCCCGGCCCGCGACCAGGCCCACCGCGAACACGAGGCCATCTGGCGGGCCCTGGCCGCCGGGGACGCCCTGCTCGCAGCGAACGCGAGTGCGGTCCACGTCGCCGCCGTCGAGGAGTGGCTGGCCGCCGGGGCCGGACCCGACTCCCCCGAACATCGCCCGCAGTCCTCCTAGCGACGCCTCTCGACCTCCGACCATCTCCGCCCCCGCGCGCGAGTCCCCCACCCAGGACGGTCCTTCAGATGAAGAGACGAACTGCCAGAACCACCGGCCTGACCAGCGCTTCAGTGCTGATCACGGCCTGCCTCACCGCCTGCGGGAGCAACGCCGCGTCGGACAGCTCCGGTCCGCTGATCGGCATCGACCTGCCCCGGACCGACTCCGACTTCTGGAGGGCTTACGCGAAGTACGTCCCGGCGGAGATCGCCGACCAAGGGCTCAACGCCCTGCCGCCGACGCAGTCCAACGGCGACGAGCAGACGTTCACCGCCAACATCCACTCACTGGCCGCCAAGCGTCCCAAGGCCGTCGTCATGGCCCCCCAGAACACCATGACCACCGACACGACGTTGACCCACCTGTTCAACGCCAACATCGACGCCATCAGCGTGGACACCAGACCCGAGTACGGCATCGTCTACATGGTGGTGCGCACCGACAACAGGGCCTACGGCACCAAGGCCTGCGAGTTCCTCGGCAAGCAGCTCGGCGGCAGGGGCAAGGTCGCCGAACTCCAGGGCGCACTGAGCTCCATCAACGGCTACGAGCGGTCCGAGGCCTTCGCCCTCTGCATGAAGCGGCAGTTCCCCGGCATCCAGGTGATCGAGCTGGCCACCGACTGGAAGGGCGACGTCGCGTCCACCAAGCTCCAGTCCACCCTGGCCACCCACCCGGACCTCAACGGCGTCTACCTGCAGGCCGGCGGCGTCTTCCTGCAGCCCACCCTCACCCTGCTCCAGCAGAAGGGCCTGCTCAAGCCCGCCGGCCAGCGCGGGCACATCACCATCATCTCCAACGACGGCATCCCGGCCGAGCTCGATGCCATCCGACGTGGCCAGATCGACGCCACCGTCTCCCAGCCGGCCGACCTCTACGCCAAATACGCCCTGTACTACGCCAAGGCCGCCACCGAGGGCAAGACCTTCCAGCCCGGCCCCACCGACCACGGCTCCACCATCATCTCCCTGCCCAACGGCCTGGAGGACCAGCTCCCCGCCCCGCTGGTCACCAAGGACAACGTCGACGACAAGACCCTCTGGGGCAACAACGTCGGCACCTGATCAGGGCGCGCGTCGGTGACGGACCGTGCACCACCCGGCGGCTAGCGTACGAGATGATCAATGCCGCGATCAGGAGGGACGGACCGATGGAGATCCTCGCCTACGGCGTCCAGGCCGACGAACAACCGCTGCTGCGCGCCGCCTTCAAGGACGGGCACCAACTGCGCACCCTCGCCGTCTTCCTCAACGCCGACACCGCCCCGCTCGCCGCCGGGTACCCCGTGGTGAGCAGCAGCGTCAACTGCGACCTGGACGCCGAGGTGCTCGGCCTGCTCGCCGCAGGCGGCGCCCGGCTGATCGCCCAGCGCTCCACCGGCTTCAACAACATCGACCTGGACACCGCCGCGGAGCTCGGCCTCACCGTGGCCCGGGTCTCCTACTACTCCCCCTACGCCGTCGCCGAGCACGCCTGGACCCTGGCCCTCGCGGTCAACCGAAGGCTCGCCCGGGCCGCCAACCGCTCACGCGAGTTCGACTTCCGGCTGGACGGTCTGATGGGGCGTGACATCCACGGCATGACGGTCGGGGTGATCGGCACCGGCAAGATCGGCGAGTGCTTCGCCCGGATCGCCAACGGCTTCGGCACCGAACTGCTCGGCTGGGACATCACCCAGAACCCCGCCTGCCGCGAACTCGGCATGACCTACGTCAACCGCACCGAACTGCTGGAACGCTCCGACCTGATCAGCCTGCACGTCCCGCTGCTGCCCGACACCCATCACCTGATCGACGCCGCCGCGCTGGCCCGGATGAAGCCCGACGCCATCCTGGTCAACTCCAGCCGGGGCGGCCTGGTCGACACCGCCGCCCTGGTCGAGACCCTCCGCGACGGCCGGCTGGCGGGAGTCGGCCTGGATGTCTACGAGGAGGAGACCGGGGTCTTCTTCTACGACCGCTCGGTGGAGGGCATCGCCGACGACGTACTGGCTCGGCTGATCAGCTTCCCCCAGGTCCTGGTGACGTCCCATCAGGCCTACTTCACCCGCACCGCCGTCGGCCAGATCATCGACGCCACCGTGCAGAACGTCGAGGACTACGAGGCCGGCCGCCGCAACGAGAACACCCTGGTCCCGAGCACTGCCGACTGAACCCCTGACAGCTTCCGTGAGCCACCGGGTCTCCCTGCGGAGGTGACCCAACAGAGGTGCCGGAGAACCGCGTTCTCACGTGACTCCGGCACCGCCTGTCGGATCACCCAACCCGGGGCAGCCCGGCGGACGTCCACGGATCGAAAGGACGTCACCAGTCCGAGTTGGTCGCCCCCAGGCTCAGCAGGACCTGGTCGAAGGTGTTCCCGTCGTTGTCATCGGTGTACGACATCGCGAGTGTGCCGTACGGGGAGGAAGCCACCGCGACCTGCTCCTGCCGACCGCTCGTGACCTGGCTGACGGACTGGGCCGGCAGCCGGCCGGCGAAGGTGCCGTCGGGGTTGAGGCCCCGGGCCCAGACCGCTGGATCGGTGCCGGCGACGCTCCAGCCGACCACGGCGCCGCGTTGGTCGTCGATGCCGACGGTGGGGTTGCCGGCTCCGGCTCCGCCGGAGATCTCGACCTCGGCCGAGCCGGCGGTGCCGGTCGCGGTGAACGATCGGGCCCAGACGCCACGGGTGCCGGTGTGATCGGACTCCCATGCCACCGCGAAGTCGCCGTTGAAGTCGGCGGCCACGGCCGGACGCTGCTGCTGCCCGCCGCCGAGGCTGTTGGCGCTGCGGCGGGTGAGTGCCACGGCCCCGTTCGCCTTGGCCAGCTTCACCAGACCGATCTGGTAGTAGCCGTTGTTGTCGGTGTCCTCGTCCCAGACGACGACGGCCTCGCCCGAGCCGGAGGTCGCGACGTCGGGGTTGTGGTGCGCGCCGCCGGCGGCGTTGACCGTCACCTCGTAGGCCTTCGTCGTGGTCCCGGTGAACCCGGCTGCCTTCACCGTCGCCGCCGCGGTGCCCTGGATGTCCTCCCACACCACGGAGAACGCGACTGCGGTGGTGCTTCCCGGCGCGCCGTCCGGATCGACCGCGACGCGCGGATGGATCTGCTGGCCGCCGGCGCTCGCGTTGGCCTGGCCGGAGCCGAGGACCGCACCGGTCGGCGAGAGCACCCGGTAGGTGATGTTGTAGAGCCCGTTGCCGTCCGGGTCCTCCGCCCACACGACGACGGCATTGCCCCGGTCGTCGAGTCCCACGTCGGGCTGGAGATGCCGCCAGGCCACGCCCGCGGTCCCGCCGGCCGAGAGCTTCGCCTCGTAGGCCGAGACGCCGTTGCGGAACATCCGCACCCACACGTCGCTGTGCGCGTTGTCGCCCGGGTTGGTCGAGTCGCGGTCGTCCTCCCAGACCACCGCGACGTCGCCGAGGCGATTGGCCGCGATCGAGGCGGAGTCCTGGTCACCGGTGGAGTCGCTGTTCGCGGTCGCCCAGGACGAAGGGCCCGCCGCCGAGGCCGGGGCGGCCATGACGAGGACCGCGGTGAAACCGGCGACGGCTGCGCCGAGTACGGAGAGCTTACGCATCGGCCAACCCCGGCTGTCCGTCGTGGATGACAAAGGTCCGGGCGGTGGTCGCCGCCGCGCCGTGCTCGGTCACCGTCGCCACCGACCGGAAGTCGGCTGTGAGCTGCGACGGCGTGATGTGCGTACGGACGTAGCCGCGCTGATTGGAGTAGAAGCGCAGATGCGGGTTGAGCGATCCGTTGGGGATCGTCGTGGTGGTGCTTCCGTTGCCGCCGCTGGTGATCGAGGTGCAGACGAGCTCGGAGCCGATCGTCGCCGACGACGGATTCGCGTAGTCGGCCTTGAGGTCGTTGCCCCACGACGCATGCACGTCACCGGTGAGGACGACCGGGTTGCGTACGGCCCGGTCGATGATGCCCTGCTGGATCCGCGCCCGGCCGGCCCGGTACCCGTCCCAGGCATCCATGTTCATCGCGCCGGACGAGTTCACGTTGCGGGCGAAGAAGACCTGCTGGCCGATCAGGTCCCAGGTGCTCAGGTGCTGGCCGAGTCCGTCGAGCAGCCATGTCTCCTGGGCCGCGCCGGTGATCGAACGGCCCGCCAGATCGGCGTCCGCGCAGACCTTCGTCCCGTCGCCGCAGGCCTGGTCGTCGCGGAACTGGCGGGTGTCGAGCATGTGGAACGTGGCGAGGGTGCCCCAGCGGACCCGGCGGTAGAGCTGGATGCTGTTGCCGGAGGGCGTCGCGGCGGCCCGCAGCGGCATGTTCTCGAAGTAGGCCTGGTACGCGGCGGTGCGTCGCGCGGTCCACTGGGCCGCCGTCAACGAAGGGCTGCTGTCGGCGCGGACCATGTTGGCGTAGTTGTTCTCCACCTCGTGGTCGTCCGGCACCACCAACCACGGCGCGATCGCGTGCGCGGCCTGCAGGTCCGGGTCGCTGCGATAGAGCGCGTAGCGGCGACGGTAGTCGGCCAGCGACACGATCTCGCTGCCGAGGTGCTGGCGCACGCCACCGGAGCCGGCGCCGCCCTCGTAGATGTAGTCGCCCAGGTGCAGGATCAGGTCGGGGCGGTCGTCGGCCATGCGGCGGTAGGCGGTGTAGTAGCCCGACTCGTAGTGGGCGCACGAGGCGAAGGCCATCGTGAAGTCACGCCCGACCGTGTTCGGCGCCGGCGCGGTGCGGGTCCGGCCCGCCGGGGAGATGAATCCCTGGGCCCGGAACCGGTAGTAGTACTCGGCATCCGGGGCGAGCCCACCGGCCAGTACGTGCACCGAGTGGGCCTGGGCGTAGCGGGCGGTGACCGTACCGGAGTTGACGAGGGTGGTGAAGTTCGGGTCGGTCGATACCTGCCAGTCGACTGCGACGTCGGCGTTGGGCATGCCGCCCTGACCGTCCGCGTTGGTCGGCGCGGGAGCCAGACGCGTCCAGAGCACCACGCTGCTGTCGTCCGGCTCCCCGGAGGCGACGCCGAGCGTGAAGGGGAAGGGAGTGGAGGCGGCGGCCGACGGCTGGGCCATCGCGCCGAGTTGGAGCGCGGCGGCGCCCGCGGTGGTGAGCCCGCCTAGGAGGAAGATGCGGCGACTGAGGTTGCTCATGGCCGTCCATGCTCGCAGACGCAGGTGAACTTCCACCCTTGCGAGGGAGGCAGTCAAATGGCGTGGCAGCAAAGTAAGTTGGTAAATACTCACACACCGAAGGCACCCGGGCCGCCGTCGAGGAGCACGTGGCGATTTACCGGGACCTCTGCGGCGGGGCTGTGGTGGGGAGTTGAGGGCTGTGGTTGACCGATACCGGCCGTGCCGGGGTCGTTGACCGCGGTGGGGACCGACACGAGTATGAGTGCGCGGCGCCGGAACACACTTCAGCTCACCCCCCACCCCCGACGGAGAGGTCCATGTTCCGATCCCGCTCTCTCAAGTCCCGCCTGCTGGGCATAGCCGCTGCGGTCGGCCTTGCCATCGGCCTGACCCTGCAGGCCGCCCCCCAGGCCACCGCCGCCTCGCTGACCCAGATCACGAACTTCGGCACCAACCCGACCGGTCTGCTCATGCACCTGTACGTGCCGAGCAACGTCAGGGCCAACCCCCCGATCCTGCTGGCCCTGCACGGGTGTCAGGGGTCGGGTCCCTACCTGCACTCGAGCCAGGACTTCTCGTCGCTGGCCGACCGGTACGGGTTCCTCGTCATCTATCCCTCGACGAACCCCAACGGAAGTTGCTGGGACGTCTCCTCCGACCAGGCGTTGACCCGCAACGGCGGCAGCGACCCGGTCGGACTGATGTCGATGATCACCTACACGGAGCAGCACTACGGCGGCAACGCCAACGCCGTGTACGTGACCGGGCAGTCGTCCGGCGGCATGATGACGAACGTGATGCTCGCCGACTACCCCGACGTGTTCAAGGCGGGCGCGGCGTTCATGGGAGTGCCCTACCACTGCTTCTACACCGGCTCGGTGCGCGGCTGGAACTCGGCCTGCGCCCAGGGCCAGGTCTCCATGACCCCGCAGCAGTGGGGCGGACTGGTGCGCAACACGGGGTATCCCGGCTACACCGGTCCACGTCCGCGCGTGCAGCTGTGGCACGGGACCACCGACACCATCCTGAGCCACAACAACCTCGGTGAAGAGATCAAGCAGTGGACCGATGTCCTCGGCGTGAGTCAGACGCCGTCGGCCACGGACAGCCCCGCGGCCAACTGGACCCGTACCCGGTACAACAACAGCACCGGCACCACCCAGGTCGAGGCGTACAGTCTCGCCGGGCTCGGGCACGAACTGCCGGTCAAGGGCTCCCAGATGGCCGCGCAGGCCATCCGCTTCATGGGCCTGGACGCGGGGTCCTCCGGCGGTACGACCGGCGCGCTGCGTGCGGTGGCTGCGGGCAAGTGCCTGACCGATGCGAACACCGCGCTGGGCACGCAGCAGCAGATCTACGGGTGCAACGGCGGCGCGAACCAGACCTGGACGCGTACCTCGTCGAACCAGCTGACCGTGACCGTGGGCGGCACCACGCTGTGCCTGGACGCCAATGCGCACGCCACCACCCCCGGCACCAAGGCGATCGTCTGGTCCTGCAACGGCCAGGCCAACCAACAGTGGCAGCTGAACTCCAACGGCACCGTCACCGGAGTGCAGTCGGGTCTCTGCCTGGACGTGGCCGGCCTGGCCACCACCGACGGCACACCGGTCCAGCTGTGGACCTGCAGCGGCGGCAGCAACCAGCAGTGGACGCTCGCCTGACACCGCGTGCACGCCGGTCGTAACTGCGGCGCCCCCGGCGGTGGTTGAGGGTGTGCACCTGCACACCCCAGCCCTGCCGGGGGCGCTGAGCTTGTCGTTAGACATCCGACGGTCAGTACCGGTAACCCTGGGGCTTTGGTGCCCGTCAGCGCCGTTCGGCGGTAGGTGCCAAGTCGCGGACCAGGAAGTGGAGTTGCACGTCATCCATCGACCGGTGGTACCGCACGCCCCCCGACAGTCCGAAGCGTTCGACCATCACGGCCTGCCGGGCGCGGGCGCGCTCACGGGCGACGAGCACGACCTCTTCCCAGCGGTCTGACAGCAGCACTTAGCCCCGCCGCACGGAGCGACGGGGCGAAGTACTGCTGTCAGACCCTCAGGCGGTGCTGCAGGCAAGGCCGTTGAGGCTGAACTGTCCGGCCGGACCCGCGTTGCCGGAGTGGGTGGCCTGGAAGCCGAAGGAGACCGAGCCTCCAGGGGTGATGGTGCCGTTGTAGCTGAGGTTGTGGGCGGTGACCTGGCCGGTGGCCGGGCTGACCGTCGCGTTCCAGCTGTTGGTGACGCTCTGACCGCCGGGCAGGGCGAAGGACAGTGCCCAGCCGTTGACGGTGGTGGATCCGGTGTTGGTGACGGTGAGGTTCTCGGTCAGGCCGGTGTTCCAGGCGTTGATCTCGCCGGTCACCTTGCAGGCGGCCCCACCGGTCGGACTCGGGCTCGAAGTCGGGCTCGGGCTGGAGCTCGGGCTCGGGCTCGGCGAGTTGGACGGGGAGGTGGACGGCGAAGGACTGGAGGTGGAGCCGCCGAGGGCGTTGACCGTGGCGGTGTAGGCGGGCTTCGGCTGGTAGTTGCTGTCGTACAGCGTGGCGGCGCCCTCGCCGGGGAAGGTGCCGGGGACCCAGGAGTCGGGGTCGCCGACGGCCCACTGGCTGATGCCGACGCAGCCCTTGACGGCCAGGCAGGTGTTGACCACGCTCGCGTAGTCACGTCCCTGCTGGGCCAGCTTTGCGCCGTCCGGGGGCAGTTGCATGCGGACGTCGAGCTCGGTGATGGCGACCTCGAGGCCGAGTGCGGTGAACCGCTCCAGGTTGGCCTTCAGGCTGGACGGGATCTGGCCGAGGATGAAGTGGCCCTGGAAACCGATGCCGTCCAGCGGGACACCCTGGCTCTTGAGCGACTTCGCCAGGTTGTACATGGCATCGCTCTTCGCGTTCAGACCCTCGGTGTTGTAGTCGTTGAGGTAGAGCTTGGCGCCCGGGTCGGCGGCCCGGGCGGTGCGCAGCGCGTCGGCGACGAAGCCGCTGCCCATCGCCCGGTAGAAGGCGTCGTTACGGAAGCTGCCGTCCTCGTTGAACATCTCGTTCACCACGTCCCAGGCGTAGAGCTTGCCCTTGTAGTGGGTCGCCGTGGTGGTGATGTGGTTGCGCATCGCGCCCTGCACCTGACTGTCCGGCAGGTTGCTCACCCAGGACGGGAGCTGGCTGTGCCAGACCAGCGTGTGGCCGCGCGTCTTCATGGAGTTGGCCTGGGCGAAGGAGACGAGCCGGTCACCGGGGCCGAAGTTGAAGTTGCCCGGCGAGGACTCGACGGTGTCCCACTTCATCTCGTTGGTGGGGGTCAGCACGCCGAACTGGCTGCTCGCCAGGCCGGTGATGGTGGCGTTGCCCAGGTCGAACTGGGAGATCGCGGTACCGAAGTAGATCCCCTTCGACTCGGCGAGGGTGCGCAGACTGGGCCCCGCCGCGCCGGCCTGGCCGGCCGGCAGCAGGGCGGCCGCCGCCAGGGCGGCAGCGGTGACGGTGGCGGCGACGGTGCCGAGGGCGCGACGGGCGTTCCTCGGGTGGGTGGTGCGGAGCATGCGGACGGGCACCGGCGTGGTCCCTTCTCTTCTCGGGTGGGGAAAGAGCTGGACGTGCGGTGGGGCATGGAAGACCGGCAGGAGGCGAGGTCTTCGAAACTTTCGCTGTCCCTGCCGATTCCGATCGGTGACCCTAGGGCCGGTCCGGCCGTCCGTCAACCGTCCGCGCGGACCGACCGGGGCGGGGCGGTGCTGCTGCGCTCGACGAGGCTGGTGGCCAGGTCCACCCGCAGCGTGCCGGGCTGCACACCCCTGGCCAGGTCGATGACCAGGCGGGTTGCGACCTCGGCCATCTCGGTCAGCGGCTGGCGCACGGTGGTCAGCGGCGGCCCGACCCAGCGGGCCAGCGGCAGGTCGTCGAACCCGACCACGCTGAGGTCCTCCGGGATACGCAGGCCCAGCTCACGGGCGGCCTCGTACAGCCCGAGCGCCTGCAGGTCGTTGGCCGCGAACACGGCGGTCGGCCGGTCGGGCCGGCTCAGCAGTTCCAGGCCGACCCGTCGCCCGGACTCGTGGTGGAAGTCGCCCTCGCGGACCAGCTCCGGGTCGTAGGCGATCCCCGCGATGTCGAGCGCCGCCCGGTACCCGTCGGCGCGGGCCCGGCTGCACATCATCCGGCCGGGGCCGCCGATCAGACCGATCCGGCGGTGGCCGAGGTCGAGCAGGTGGCGGGTGGCGGCCAGGCCGCCGTCCCAGTTGGTGGTGCCGACCGCCGGCACCCCGTGGCCGGGGTCGCCGGCCGGGTCCAGCACCACGAACGGGATGTTCCGGCCCGCCAGTTGCTGCTGCTGGGAACGGTCCAGGCCGGAGAGCACCAGCACGACGCCGGTGGGACGACGGGCGAGCACCCCGTCCACCCAGGACTGACCGGGGCTGAGCCGGCCCGAGGACTCGGAGAGCACGATGCTCAGGCCCTCCGCACGCACCACGTTCTCGACCCCACGGATGACCTCCATCGCCCAGACGCTCTCCAGCTCGTGGAAGACCAGTTCGAGCAGCGGAGCGGCCTGGGCGGTGCCGCGCCGGCGCCGGTAGCCGTGCCGGCGCAGCAGGTCCTCCACCCGTTCCCTGGTGGCCGGGGCGACATCGGCCCGCCCGTTCAGAACCTTCGAAACAGTCGGCGCAGAGACCCCGGCCTCTTGCGCGATCTCGGCGAGCGTAGCCGCTCTGGTCACGAGTTCCTCCTGCACTGCCCCTGCTGGGCGAACACCGTTGTTGGCCTGCGTACGGCCCGAATGCTAGCCCCTCGGCGGGCCGGATCCGATCCCGTCGAACCCCTTGACGGGCGGCGGGCGCGGCCCTAAGTTTCCCACAACATTCGGCAATATGACCGCAACATTCGAAACCGAGGGCAGGGCATGGGTTCGAGATTTGCCGCGACCGCAGCGGCCACCGCGCTTCTCCTGGGCATGACCGCCGCCTGCGGGTCCGGCGGCGGCGCCTCCGACGCAGGCTCCGGGACGATCCACGTGATGGTCTACGGCGACGCCACCAACAAGGTCGAGAAGCAGATCGCCGACACCTTCAACAAGACCTCCCCGGTCAAGGTCGTCCTCGACACGGTCCCCGGCGCGGACTACCAGCAGAAGCTGCAGACCGTCATCAACACCCCGCAGGCCCCCGACGTCTTCTTCAACTGGGGCGGCGGCTCCATCCAGCCGTTCGTCAAGGCGGACCTGCTGCTCCCGCTGGACGGGTTCATCGCCAAGGAGCCCGGCCTGAAGGACAACTTCCTGCCGTCGGTCTTCAACTCGGCGGTGGTGGACGGCAAGCCGTACGGCATACCGATGCGCGGCACCCAGCCGGTGCTGCTGTTCCACAACAAGAAGGTGCTCGCCGACGCCGGCCTCGCCGCGCCGAAGACCTGGGACGAACTGGTCACCGACGCCAAGGCGCTGAAGGCCAAGGGCATCACCCCGATCGCGCTCGGCGGCGGCGACAAGTGGCCCACCCTGATGTGGTTCGAGTACCTGTACGACCGGATCGCCGGGCCCGGCCTGTTCCAGCAGGCACTCAACGGCGACAAGGCCGCCTGGGCGAGCGAGGACAGCCGCCGGGCACTGGCCACCCTGAAGGAGCTGGTCGACGCGGGCGCCTTCGGCACCAACTTCGACTCGGTGAAGTTCACCGACGGCGGCGCTCCCGCCCTGGTCGCCAAGGGCAAGGCCGCCTTCGAGCTGATGGGCTCCTGGTACTACTCCACCCAGCAGGACGCCAACCCCGACTTCGCCAAGTCCGGTCTCGGCTACACCAACTTCCCCTCCGTCAGCGGCGGCAAGGGTGACCCGGCCGCCGTGGTCGGCAACACCAACAACTTCTACTCGGTGCTGAAGAAGACCAAGCACCCCGAGGCCGCCGCAGCCTTCCTGAAGCTCATGTACTCCGACGAGTTCGTCCAGGCGCAGCTCGCCGTCGGCAACCTGCCGACCACCACCAACACCGTCAACTTCCTCGACACGGCGGCCAGTCCGGCGTACTCCAAGTACCAGTACGAGCTGGTCAAGGCCGCGCCCTCGTTCCAGCTCTCCTGGGACCAGGCCTACCCGCCGAGCGCCATGACCCCGATCCACACCGCCGTCCAGCAGTTCTTCAACGGCAAGACCGACGCGGACGGCTTCATCAAGGCCATGCAGGCCTTGCCGACCTCATGACGGCCAGCATCGGCGACCGACGAGAAGCCGGCGAGGTGCGTGCCCCGACGCCGCGACGCCGCCCCCCAGTTGCCGGAGGGTCCAAGCCAGCCGGGGCGGGGGTGACCCGCCCGGGCTTCGGCTGGGCGGCGCCCGCTGCCGTGTTCTTCCTGCTGTTCGCGATCGTGCCGCTGCTGCTGGTCGCCGTGCTCTCCTTCACCAGCTGGAACGGCATCAACGAGCCGACGTTCAACGGTCTGGACAACTGGACCGGCCTGCTGCACGACCCGGTGATGATCGAGTCGATCGGGACCACCCTGCTGCTCACCGCTCTCGGCGTGGCGGTCCAGACCCCGGTCAGCATCCTGCTCGGGGTCTGGGCCGCCGGCCGGCAGCGCAACCGGGCCGTGCTCTCTGCGATCTACTTCGTCCCGCTGCTGCTGTCGGCGACCGCCGTCTCGGTGGTGTGGCGCGCCGTCCTCGACCCCAACTTCGGTGTGCCGTCCCAGCTCACCTGGCTGTTCGGCGACGGCAACCTGCTCGGCAGCCGCAGCGGTGCGATCGGGGTGCTGGCCTTCGTCGGCGTCTGGCAGTTCACCCCACTGCACGCGCTGATCTACCAGGGCGGCGCCCGGGCCATCCCCCAGGTGCTCTACCAGGCTGCCTCGGTCGACGGCGCGGGCCGGGTGCGGCAGTTCGTCCACATCACCCTGCCTCAGCTGCGCAACACCGTGATCACCTCGACGGTCCTGATGGTGGTCGGCGGCCTGACCACCTTCGACACGGTACTGATCCTCACCCAGGGCGGCCCCGGCACCGACACCACGGTCAGCGCGTACTACATGTACCAGAAGGCCTTCAAGGGCTTCGACTTCGGCGCAGGCTCGGCCATAGCCCTGGTGCTGGTGGTGGTCGCCACCCTGATCTCGCTCGCGGTGGTCCGGTTCACCGGCTACGACCGGATGCGCTCCACGACAGAAGGCCTCTGATGCTCCGTCGACGACCCAACTACCTGGCCGGGTCGGGCTCCCTGGTGTGGCTGCTGCTGGTCGGCCTGCCGCTCTACGTGCTACTGATCGCCACCCTGCGGACCCGCTCCGACTACTCCACCGAGGGCCCGCTCAGCCTGCCCCGCGAGTGGACGGTGCAGAACTACCTCACCGACCTGTCCAACGGCTTCGGGCAGGACTTCCTCAACACCCTGGCCGTCACCGTGAGCGTGGTCGCCATCGTGCTGCTGCTGGTCCCGCCGCTCGCCTACGCGATCGTCCGCGCCCGCGGCCGGGCGACCGGCTGGGTGTTCCGGCTGTTCCTGCTCGGCCTCGCCATCCCCGCCCAGGCGGTGATCGTGCCGATGTTCTACGTGATCAGCAAGACCGGCCTGTACGACCACCTGATCGGCGTCATCCTGCCGACCGCCGCGTTCTGCCTGCCGGTGTGCACCCTGGTGCTGACCGGTGCCATGCGCGACATCAGCCCCGAGCTGTACGAGGCGATGGCCATCGACGGCGCCACCCCGGCGCGGGTGTACCGGCAGCTGGTGCTGCCGCTGTCCAAGGGTGGGCTGTCCTCCATCGTGGTCTTCTCCGCCCTCCAGGCGTGGAACGGCTTCCTGTTCCCGCTGATCCTCACCCAGTCCGACTCCACCAAGGTCATGACGCTCGGTCTGTACGAGTTCCAGACCGAACACGGCGTGGACGTCCCCGGCCTGCTCAGCGCCGTCGTGCTGTCCGTGCTCCCCATCTTCGTCGTCTACCTGTTCGCCCGTCGCGCCCTGGTCCAGGGCCTGATGGGTGTGGGAGGAAAGTGAACCACCGTCAGAATCCCCGGCCCGCCTGGCACGACACCTCACTCCCGGCGGAGGCCCGGGCCGATGCCCTGATCGCGGCGATGACCCTGCGCGAGAAGACCGCCCAACTGGTCGGCGTCTGGGTGGGCGCCAGCGACGAGGGCGGCGAAGTCGCCCCGCATCAGCACGAGATGGACGAGCCACCCGACCTGGACGAGCTGCTGCCGCACGGGCTCGGCCAGTTGACCCGGCCGTTCGGCACCGCCCCGGTCGACCCGGCGCTCGGCGCGCTCTCCCTGCTGCGCAGCCAGCAGCGGATCGCCGCCGCGAACCGCTTCGGCATCCCGGCCCTCGCCCACGAGGAGTGCCTGGCCGGCTTCGCCGCCTGGGGCGCCACCGCGTACCCCGTGCCGCTGTCCTGGGGCGCCACCTTCAACCCGGCGCTGGTCCGGGAGACGGCCGCCACGATCGGCCGCGACCTGCGGGCCGTCGGCGTGCACCAGGGCCTCGCCCCGGTGCTCGACGTGGTCCGCGACGCCCGCTGGGGCCGGGTCGAGGAGACCATCGGCGAGGACCCCTACCTGGTCGGCACCGTCGCCACCGCCTACGTCCAGGGCCTGGAGTCCGCCGGGATCGTGGCCACCCTCAAACACTTCGCCGGGTACTCCGCCTCACGTGCCGGGCGCAACCTCGCACCGGTGAGCATGGGGCCGCGCGAGCGGGCGGACGTCATCCTGCCGCCGTTCGAGATGGCGGTCCGCGAGGGCCTCCCCCGCTCGGTCATGCACGCCTACACCGACACCGACGGCCTGCCCTCCGCCGCCGACGAGGCCCTGCTCACCGGACTGCTCCGGGACACCTGGGGCTTCACCGGCACGCTGGTGGCCGACTACTTCGGCATCGCCTTCCTCAGGACGCTGCACGGCGTCGCCGAGGACTGGTCCGACGCCGCCGGGCTCGCCCTGGCCAGCGGCGTCGACGTCGAACTGCCCACCGTGAAGACCTTCGGAAGACCGCTGCTCGACGCCGTCGAGGCCGGCGCCGTACCGGAGGAGCTGATCGACCGGGCGCTGCGCCGCGTCCTCGTCCAGAAGGCCCAGCTCGGCCTGCTGGACGCCGACTGGAGCCCGGTGCCGGAGGTCCTCGCCGACACCGATCTCAGCACACCGGCGAAGTTGCGCGGCCTGGTCGACCTCGACCCGCCCGGTAACCGGGCGCTCGCCGCCGAGCTCGCCGAACAGGCCGTGGTACTGCTGCGCAACGACGGCTCGCTGCCGCTGGACCGGCCCCGGCGGATCGCCCTGATCGGACCGAACGCGGACGAGCCCACCGCCGTACTGGGCTGCTACGCCTTCCCCGTGCACGTCGGCGGCCAACACCCGGACACCCCGCTCGGCATCGAACTGCCCACCCTGCGCGAGGCGTTGCTGGAGGAGTTCCCCGGCAGCGAACTGCGCACGGTGCGCGGGGTGACGGTCGACGGCGCGGAGACCGAGGGCATCGCCGAGGCGGTACGGGCCGCCCGGGAGGCCGACGTGGTGGTCCTCGCCCTCGGCGACCGGGCCGGGCTGTTCGGCCGCGGCACCAGCGGCGAGGGCTGCGACGCCCCAACCCTCGAACTGCCGGGCCGACAGCAGCAGTTGCTCGACGAACTGCTGGACACCGGCACGCCGGTGGTGCTCACCCTGCTGGCCGGGCGGCCGTACGCACTCGGGCGCGCCGTCACCGAGGCAGCGGCCGTTGTGCAGTGCTTCTTCCCCGGGGAGGCCGGCACCCGGGCGCTCGCGGGCGTGCTCGGCGGGCGGGTCAACCCCTCCGGCCGGCTCCCGGTCTCCGTCCCCGCCCATCCCGGCGTCCAGCCCTCCACCTACCTGGCCGCCCGCCTCGCCCAGGCCGGCGAGGTCTCCAGCACCGACCCGACACCCGCCTACGGCTTCGGACACGGCCTCAGCTACAGCGAGTTCGCCTGGTCCGGCCTCGTGGTGGAGGCCGCCGAGACCGGCACCGACGGCGAGTTCCACATTGCCTTCGACCTGCTGAACACCGGCGAACGGGCCGGCACCGAAGTCGTCCAGTTCTACCTGCACGACCCGGTGGCCTCCGTGGTCCAGCCGGTGCAACGGCTGGTCGGCTACCGGCGGATCGCGCTGGACGCCGGGGACGCCTGCCGCGTCGACCTCCGACTGCCCGCCGAACTGGCCTCCTTCACCGGCCGCGACCACCACCGGATCGTCGAACCGGGTGCCCTGGAACTGCGGATCTCCGCCTCCAGTACCGACATCCGCTTCGCCGTTCCACTACGCCTCACCGGCCCGGTCCGCCGGGTCGACCACACCCGCAGACTGCACCCCGCGATCGCCGTCCAGGCCCCACCGGACTGACCGATGCCCTGGGCAGCACGTCGTGCTGCCCAGGGCATCCTCACGACCCGGCGCCTGGGAGGTCCTCCGGGAGTTCGTCAACGGCCTTCTGGATCCGGCCTCTTGACGCGAGCCGTCCGGCTCTGGCTTCCTATGGGAGCGCTCCCACAATCCCCCACCCCACCTAGGAAGGCTCCACCCGTGCCTCCTGTCCTCTCCTCCCGCGGCCTGTCACGCCGCGCGGCCGCCCTGGTCACCGGTCTGGCCGTGGCCGCCGGCGGCCTGACCGCCGCCGTGTTCACCACCGTCCCGGCGGGCGCGGCCACCACCGCCGCCGTCGCGGCCCCGGCCGACGTCCCGGTCCGGGTCAACCAGCTCGGCTATCTGCCCGACGGCCCCAAGCGGGCCACCGTCATCAGCACCGCCACCGCCCCGCTGACCTGGCAACTCCGGGACGGATCAGGCGCGTTGGCCGCCTCCGGCAGCACCACGGTGCGCGGCGCCGACCGGGCTTCCGGCCAGTCCACGCACCTGGTGGACTTCGGCACGTACACCGGGACCGGCAACGGCTACACGCTGGTGGTCGACGGCCGGGCGAGCCACCCGTTCGACATCTCGGCCTCGCTCTACGACGGCCTGCGCTCCGACAGCCTGTCGTTCTTCTACCAGCAGCGCAGCGGCATCGCGATCGACGCGGCCCTGGCCGGCTCCGCCTATGCCCGCCCGGCCGGTCACCTGGGCGTGGCGCCGAACAAGGGCGACACCAGCGTGCCCTGCCAGGCCGGTGTCTGCGACTACCAGCTGGACGTGCGTGGCGGCTGGTACGACGCGGGCGACCAGGGAAAGTACGTGGTGAACGGCGGCATCGCCACCTGGGAGATCGTCAACTCCTTCGAGCACGCCCGCCGTTCGGGAGCCGAAGCGGCACTCGGCGACTCCACCCTGCGGGTGCCCGAACGCGGCAACGGCGTACCGGACGTCCTCGACGAAGCCCGCTGGGAGCTGGACTTCCTGCTCCGGATGCAGGTCCCGGACGGCCGCCCGCAGGCGGGCATGGCCTTCCACAAGATGCACGACGCCAAGTGGACCGCCCTACCGACCCGACCCGAACTCGACGGCGAACAGCGCGAGTTGCACAAGCCGTCGACTGCCGCAACCCTCAACCTGGCCGCCACCGCGGCCCAGGCCGCTCGGGTGTACGCCCCGTACGACGCGGCCTTCGCCGCAAAGGCGCTCACTGCCGCCAAGCGGGCCTGGACGGCCGCCAAGGCCAACCCCAACGTGCTCGCCCTGTCCACCGACAACACCGGCGGCGGCGCGTACGAGGACGCCGACGTCTCCGACGAGTTCTACTGGGCGGCGGCCGAACTCCTCGCCACCACCGGCGAGTCGCAGTACCGCGACGCCGTGACCTCCTCCGCGCACCACACCAAGCCCGTCGACGGTTTCTGGTGGGGCGGCACCGCGACGCTCGGCCGGATCACCCTCGCCACCGTCCCCGGTGTCGCCCTGCCCGCCGACGACCTCGCCCGGGTGCGCGGCCTGCTCACCTCGGCCGCCGACACCCACCTGTCCACCATGGCCACCCAGGGCTACGCGGTGCCGATCGCCGCCGACGCCTACGTCTGGGGCTCCAACAGCTCGGTGGCCAACAACGCGATGGTGCTGGGTGTCGCGTACGAGCTCACCGGCCAACAGCGCTACCGAGCCGGTGCGTTGGAGTCCCTGGACTACCTGCTCGGCCGCAACGCGCTCGACCTCTCCTACGTCACCGGCTACGGCGAACGCTACTCCGAGAACCAGCACCACCGCTTCTGGGCCCACCAGAACGACGCCGCACTGCCCCACCCGCCGGCCGGCTCCTTCGCGGGCGGGCCGAACGCGGGCCTGGAGGACCCGGTCGCCAAGGAGAAGCTGACCGGCTGCGCACCGGCGGCCTGCTACGTCGACGACATCGGCTCGTACTCCACCAACGAGGTCGCGATCAACTGGAACGCCTCACTGACCTGGCTCGCCGCCTTCGCGGCCGAGCGCCGCGCCACCCCGGCGACGCCGACGGTCCAGGTGACCCCGGCAGCCGTGACGGTGCCGGAGGGCGGCTCGGCCGCGGTCAGCGTGCGGCTCTCCTCGGCGCCCGCGCAGAACGTCACGGTGGCAGTCGCCCGCTCCTCCGGCGACCAGGACCTGGCGGTGTCGTCCGGCTCCGCCCTGGTCTTCACCCCGGCCAACTGGGCTACCGCACAGCAGGTTTCGCTGTCGGCCGCACAGGACGCGGACACCTTGGCGGGCAGCGCGGTCTTCTCGGCAGGCGGCTCCGGCGTGACAGCCGCGGCCTTCACCGCCACCGAGGCGGACGACGACAGCGCGCCCCCGGCGGCCTCGTGCTCCGTGGCGTACAAGGTCGACAACGCCTGGGGCAACGGCTTCACGGCGACGGTCACCGTCAAGAACACCGGCACCTCGACCGTCTCCGGCTGGACGCTCGGCTGGAGCTTCGCGGGTGACCAGAAGATCTCCAACGCATGGAACGCCACCGTGACCCAGTCGGGCAGCGCGGTGACCGCCCGCGACTCGGGCTGGAACGGCACCCTGGCACCCGGCGCCACGGCGAGCTTCGGCTTCCAGGCGACCTACTCGGGCACCAACGCCACCCCGGCCCCGTTCACCCTGAACGGCTCCGCCTGCGCCTGAGCAGCCTGAACCCGGTCTCGAGGCGGCGGGTCCCTCGTACCTTCGAGGGACCCGCCCGACTGCAGGTGGTCGCCGCAGACCCGGGCCCCGCCCCGGGCGGCGTCCACGCGCAACGTACCGCCCCGGACCTCGACGTCGCCGTGCCCCAGGGCGTCGCGCGAGGCGGCGGTGAGGACACCCGCCTCCAGCACGGTGCCGCCGGTGTAGCGGTTGGTGCCGCTGAGGGTCAGCGTCCCGGTGCCCCGCTTGGTGAGGCCGCCGCGACCGCCGATGTCGTGGCGCCAGGCGTCGGCCGCCGCGAAGCCGCCGTCCGCGGCATTCATGGTGACGCACACGTCCTCGTCGAACGCGCCGTAACCGTCCGCCGCGGCGAAGAGGTTGAGCCGCCCCCACATCTCCGGGCCGTCCAGCAGGACGTAGCCCGACGCGAGCGCGGTGGTGCGGAGCACCTCGCGGCGCTGCGCGGCGTCGAGGTAGGGCAGGCGGGTCTCCAGGAGCACCTCGGCGCCCTTCGGTACGGCCATCGGGATCTCCCGGCCGCGCCGCTGCAGGATGTAGGTCAGCCGGGGGGTGACGTTCCTGGAGTTGGTGTCCCGGTCGCCGTACGGGTCGCTGCCGGGGCCGGCCGAGTGGGCGAAGGTCTGGAGCGTGTCGGCCGTGGCTCCGGTGTGCGACCGGAAGTACGCGGCCGCCTGGGCCCGGGCGGCCGCCTTGAGTTCGGCGTTCCTCGGATCGGCGAGGGTCGCGGCGGCGAGGGCGGTGGCGAGGGTACGGCCCCCGATGACGTCCACGGGTGAGTGCATGCCCGCCACGATGCGGGTGTGGCTGAGCTCGGTGGCCCGCGCCATCAGCTCCTGGAAGCGCTCGGGCACCGCGTACGCGAGGGCGATCGCCGCCAGGTGGAAGGCGTTGGTGTGGCCGCTCACGAAGCCGCCGTCGTCGGCCGGGGAGGTGCTGCGCTGGCGCAGCAGTTGGGGCGCGACGACGACCTCGGACCGGTAGACGGGGTAGCCGAGACTGTCCGTCGCACCGGTCGCGACCACCGCGCTGTCCCGGTCCGACCGCCAGGGCCGCGGGTACCGGTAGGCGTACTTGGACGGGTTGCCGGAGGCGTAGGGGCCGCGCAAAGTGTCCACCAGCCGGACCACCGCCCCCAGTTCGGAGTCCGCGGCACCGGGGCCGACGGCGGAGCCCGCGGGTGCGCCCGCGGGGACGGCGTCGTCCACCTTCGCGGGCGGGGTGCTGTCCGGTGCCGTGGTGATGGAGGTGACGGCCCTGGCGCCGGTCCGGTACAACTCCGCGAGCGGGCCGAGCCCGGCGATGACGGCGTAACTCTGGTGCTGGCGGTCGTAGATGAACGCCTCCCGGGCCTGCGCGGCGGTCCGCCGTGTGGTGACCCTCGCGCAGTAGTCCATGTTGGCGCGGAGGATCTCGGCCATCAGCGGTGAGCCGGTGTCCCAGCTGGGCCCCGTCTTCCACAACCGGTTCATCCCGGTGAGGATGCGGACCGCCGCGTTCCCCTCCGGGGTCAGGTCCGCCATGGTGTTGGTCGTGTAGGCGTCGACGAAGGCCGCCGGGGCGGAGCCCTGCTCGGCCGCCGCCGCCCGCTGAGGGGCCGTCAGCAGGCCCAGCGCCGTGGGGGCCGCGAACAGGCCGGCTGCCGTACCGGCGGAGGTCCGGAGGAATCGGCGGCGGTCCGTGGCGTTCTGCTCGTTCATGTTCTTCTTCCTGTGGCGGCCGTGGGGGCGCCTCGTGGGGACGTACCTGACCCCCGGTCCGGGTGGCGGCCCGGACCGGGGAGAGCGGGGGCGGCGGGTCAGCGCTGCGTGTAGATCAGCCCGAGCTTGTCGACGTTGTCACCCGAGCGACCGGTGAACCCGGCGATCTGCCACCCCACCGGCGCGGTCCTGGTGACGCAGTCGGACGTCGTCGTGCCGCCTGCCAGCGACCGGCCCAGGTTGGTGGTGAACTTCGCGGAGAAGATGCGGGTGCGGCCGCTGTACTGGCCCTGGCAGAGGGAGACCGAGTCGAGGTACTCGCCGCTCGCCAGCGTGAGCGAGGAGGCGGTCCCCCCGTTACCGCCGTGGGTCAGCACGGTGCCGTCCGCGAGAGTGAGCCCCACCTGGTCGACGCGGGAGCCGGCGCGCAGGGTGACCACCTTCACCCCGGCCCCCGGCGCGACCCGGTCGATGTCGTTGTGGAAGTCGCCGTGCGGGCCGCCGAACTGATCGCTCGCCAGGTAGGCCGGGTTCCGGCTCCAGGTGAGACCGACGGCGACCGGGTCGTGGTCGGAGAGCATCAGGCCGGCCGGGTCCAGGAAGTCGGCGTGCTTGTTGGTGTACGAGGTGGCGGTGAGCGAGAGCAGCCTGCTGCTGCGGTAGAGGACCTTGTCGACGATCTCGCAGGTGTCCGTCACCGCGTTCGGGTCGCACAGCAGGGGGTCGGCACCGGGGCTCGGCGCCACCCCGCCGCGCTCCAGCGCCACCCAGGCGTCGGTGAGCCGGTTGTCGGCGGCGAAGGCGGCGATGGTGTCGGCGGCACGGGTGTAGCGGGTGTTGGTGTCGCCCATCACCAGGACGGCGTTGCCCGCCGAGTGGGTCTTGATGTACGCGGTGAGCTGGGCGAGGTTCGCAGCGCGGGCCTTCTCGTCGCCGTCCTCGGTGCCGGCGTTGGCGTGCAGGTTGTACGCGTCCAGGTACACACCCTCGGCGAGGCGCACCCGCATGAAGGTGAAGCCCTTCGGGGTCAGGCAGTCACCGGAGTCGAGCTGGCAGTCGTTCCACCGCACCCGCTCGAAGTCGTCGCTGTCGTAGGCCGATCCGGAGAGGGTGTTGAGGCCGCTGCCGATGCCCGCGCCGCCGCTGGTGGCGGTGCGGAAGGGGTGCGAGTCGGCGGCGTAGAGGGCGGCGTGGTAGTTGAAATCCTCCTGGACGTGCACCAGGTCGTACGGCGTGAGCCGCTGACCGATCGCGGTCGTACTGGTCTGCCGGTCGGTGGAGGCACTGGACAGCACCTGGGGCAGACCGGCCACGTTGTACGTCAGGACGGAGAGCGACCCGCCGGCAGCCGTCGGCGCGGCCGGGGCGGCGTGTGCGGGCACGACACCGAGGACGCAGGCCGCGGCGACCGAGGTGAGGGCTCCGGCGACGCGGGTACCGAGGGAACGGCGGTAGCGATGCTTGTTCATCGAGCTCCGATCAGGAGGCGGATGGATCCGGCGCCCGGAGCGTATGAGTGACCATTGTCAGCGTCAACATCGCCTTGGAGTCTTCACCACTCCTGTGACCTGCATGTTCTTCACAGAAAGCCTGGTGGTCGCGGACATTTATGTGAGCGTTAACAGAATGTTCGCAACTGACTGAGGCCAACACCTCGCCGGCCCTCGTTCCCGACACACAGTCAGGTAAGGCAGTGCGGGACCCGGTTCACCGACGAGATGTCGGCGAGCGGCAACCTTTTCCGAAGCTGTGGCAACTCAGGGACGACCGAAGACGATCACACGACGGATCGTCCGACCCCACGCCGTATGCCCGCGTACCGCTGAGCCGGTGCGCGGGGCATGCCTGAGGCAAGGAGTAGCCCCGCATGAACGAGACGAGCCCCGCCGCGCACGGTCGCGGCCGGCGCAATCGCGTGGCCGATGGCGAGCGACCGACGCGTGGACGCCACCGCCGGCGCCGGACGGTGGTGGCTCTGGCACTGGGCGTGCCCGGTGTCCTCGGCCCCTACCTGCTGTTCGTGCAGGCCGACTCGGAGGCGGCGGCGGTGGACCCCGGCGCCTACTACGAGTTGGTGTCCGTCCGCAGCGACAAGGTGTTGGACGTGCCCGGAGCGGACACCGCGGACGGTGCCTGGGCCCGGCAGCAGAGTCGGGTGGCCGGTGCCGCAAGCCAGCAGTGGCGGCTGAAGCTCGTGGAGGGCGGCTACTACGAGCTGGTGAACCGCAACAGCAGCAAGGTCCTTGGTGTGCGGGGGGCTTCCACCGCCTCGGCCGCCGCCGTCGAGCAGCAGGCCGACCGCGGGGCCGCCGCGCAGCAGTGGAGGATGGAGAACGTCGGTGGTGCGGCCGTCAAGTTCGTCTCCCGGAGCAGCGGCCTGGTCCTGGACGTGTGGGGTGGCTCGAGCGGCGACGGCGTGCCCCTCATCCAGTACGCCGACCGGGGCAGCACCAACCAGCAGTGGAAGCTCGTGAAGGCGGCAGGCCCGGGCGGCTACACCTGGCACAACGCACAGATCGTCGGTGGCGGCTTCGTCACCGGTCTGGTCTTCAACCCCGCCCGCAAGGACCTGCTGTACGCGCGCACCGACATCGGCGGCGCGTACCGCTGGGACCCGGCCGCCGGGCAGTGGACCTCCCTGACCGACTGGATCGGCGGGGCCGACTGGAACCTGCTGGGTATCGAGAGCCTGGCGACCGACCCGGTCGACCCGGACCGGCTGTACCTCGCCAGCGGCACCTACACCAACGACTGGGCGGGCAACGGCGCGATCCTGCGCTCCACCGACCAGGGTCGGACGTTCCAACGCACCGACCTGCCGTTCAAACTGGGCGGCAACGAGGACGGCCGGTCCATGGGCGAGCGGCTGATGGTGGATCCGTCCGACCATCGCACGCTCTACCTGGGCACCCGCAAGAACGGACTGTGGCGGAGCACCGACTACGGTGTGACGTGGAGTCAGGTCGGGAGCTTCCCGGTCAAGGACGGTGCGAGCAGCGGGGTCGGTCTGTCCTTCGTGACCTTCGGCCCGGCCGGCAGCAGGACGATCTACGTCGGGGTCGCCGACAAGGCCACCTCGCTGTACCGCTCCACCGACGGTGGCAGCACCTGGCAGGCCGTGCCTTCCCAGCCGAAGGGGCAGCTGCCGCAGCACGGAGTGCTGTCCGGCGACGGCTCGCTGTACCTGACGTACACCAACGCGCCGGGTCCGAACGGGGTGACGGCCGGTTCGGTCTGGAAGTACACGCCGTCCACCGGGGCGTGGAAGAACGTCTCACCGTCCAGCGGGAGTTACGGCTTCGCCGGACTGGCGGTCGACCCGCAGCACTCTTCCACGGTGATGGTCACCACCCTGGACCGCTGGTGGCCCTCGGACGAGCTGTACCGCTCGACCGACGGCGGCGCCTCCTGGAAGGCGCTCGGCGCGACCTCGGTACGGGACAACTCGGCGGCACCATATGTGGGGACCGGCATCGGGCACTGGATGGGTGCCATGGCCATCGACCCGTTCGACTCCGGGCGGGTGCTGTACGGCACCGGATCGGGGATGTGGGGCAGCCGCGACGTGACCGAGGCGGACAGCGGGCGCCCGACGCACTGGACCGTCCCGGCCAAGGGCCTGGAGGAGACCGCGGTGCTCGGGCTGGCCAAGCCCCCCGGCCTCCCGCTGATCAGCGCACTCGGCGACGTCAGCGGGTTCCGGCACGAGGACCTGACCAAGGTGCCCTCGGCGGCGCTCTCCGGACCACAGTTCACCAACACCACCGGTATCGACTTCGCCCAGGCGAAGCCCGGGTTCATGGTCCGGGTCGGCCTCGGCGGCGCCCAGCACGGCGCCTGGTCGACCGACGGCGGGGCCGTCTGGACAGCCTTCACCGGGGTGCCGGTCGGCGGCGCGGGCGGCGGGACGACGGCGGTCTCGGCGGATGGCGGCACAGTGGTGTGGACTCCGGACGGCCAGCGGCCGTACCTCTCCACCAATCGTGGTTCGACCTGGACAGCAGTCGCCGGCCTGCCCGTCAACACTGCCGTGCTGGCCGACCGTTCGGCGGCGAACACCTTCTACGCCCTGAGCGGCGGCACCCTGTCCGCCAGCACCGACGGCGGCCGGAGCTTCGCCGCCCGAGCCACCGGCCTGGGCGGCGGAAGCCTCAAGGCGACCCCCGGCGTCGCCGGTGACCTGTGGATCACCGGCGGGGGCGACGGGCTCCTGCACTCCACCAACGGTGGGGCGAGCTTCACCAAGGTCGGCAGCGTGCAGCAGGCACACGGCATCGGCTTCGGGAAGGCGGCCCAGGGCGCCGCCCAGCAGACCCTCTACCTCAGCGGGACGGTGCAGGGGGTCACCGGGGTGTTCCGCTCCATCGACGGCGGGCAGACCTGGGTCCGGATCAACGACGACCGGCACCAGTTCGGCGGCAGCGTCATCAGCGTCATCGCCGGCGACCCCGACGTGTACGGCCGGGTCTACCTCGGCGGCTACGGCCGCGGCGTGGTGTACGGCAACCTGTCCTGACCGACCTGGGGTGGGAGGACGGCGCTCCCCGCCGTCCTCCCATCCAGAAATGTCGACACCAGCGGCCATCACTCCATCGCCGGGGGCGACCCTCGTCCGGACACGGCGACAGGCGCTGTTACGCTCGAGCTCACTGTTAGCGCTCACATTGCAACGAGAGGGCGACCGGGGGACATGCTCCTCGATGACACCTCCACGGAGTTCCACGAGTTCTTCGAACGCCACTACGCCGAACTGGCCCGTCTCGCCCACCTCCTGACCGGTGAGAAGGACGCGGCCGACGACCTCGCCGCGGATGCCCTGCTCGCGCTGTGGCAACGCTGGGACCGCTTCCGGGAGGCTCGTCACCCGCTGGCCTACGCCCGCGGCGTGGTGGCCAACCTGGCTCGGGAGCGGATCCGGAGCGCGGTCCGCGAGCGCCGCCGGGTCGCGCTGTTCTGGTCCCGCAGCCCGGAGGAGATGGTCGGGCCCGACGTGGCGGGCGTGCTCGACGTCCGTGCGGCGCTGGCCCGCCTGCCGTTCCGCAAGCGGGCGTGCGTCGTGCTGCGCCACGCCTTCGACCTGTCGGAGAAGGACGTCGCGATGGCCCTGGGCATATCGGTAGGTACGGTGAAGAGCCAGACCTCGAAGGGTATGGCCGAGTTGGAACGAATACTTGGCGCACGAGCGGTCGGAGAACTTGCCACGGGAAGGGGGGCTCGGTGAACGAGGAGATCAGCCGTCGACTGCGCGAGGCCGCCGAGGCCCACCAGCCCGACCGCGCACAGATTTTGGCGCGGATGGAGCGCGGCGCCGCAGGCGCCACCATCAAGCACCGCACGCCGTCGGTCAGGAGGTCACTGCCCAGGGCAGCGCTGGCCGGCCTGGTCACCGTCGGCATCCTGGCGACCGGAGGTCTCGCCGTCGCCGGTATCGTCGGAGCCCCGTCGCCGCCTGCCACGGCTCCCGTCCTCCCGTCGCCGACCGTCACGCCGACTCCGACACCGTCGGCCCGTACCAGCACCGCCGGTTCGGCCCCGGCGGCCACCCCGAGCAGCCCGCGTCCGACTCCGTCGGCCGCCAGTCGGGTCCAGAACGGCCCGCTGTGGTCGGAGGGTTCGATGGACCCGCACAGCAACGTCTTCTGGGCCCAGAGCGACCTCACCCTCAAGACCGCCCAGCCGCTCACCTCGCTCTCGGTGGAACTGCGCATCGCGCAGACCGGCGACGTCCGGTCCACCGGCAGCTGGCGAACCCTCCCGATCGACGACTTCACCGTCACCGTTCAGGAGGCCGGCGGTGCGCTGGTCTACCGCTGGGTGCTCAAGCCGGGCCGCACCGTGCCGGCCGGTCTGCACGTGTTCGCGGCCCAGTACAACCACGCCACCGGTGTCCGCAACACCACCAGGGACGGCTACCGCGTCGAGACGCAGAGCTCCGGCGGTTCCGCCGCGGTCTGGGGAGGCTTCGGCGCGAGCCGGTGAGTGTTGTTCGCCTGCGGTGGCGACAGATGAGAGGAACCCCCAGCCGATGCCCCGGCTGGGGGTTCCTCGACGCGATCAGGCAGCTCAGCGCTGCAGGGTGAGGACGCCCGGCCGCCACGGGAGCTGGTCGTAGGGGCCGCCTGCGGTGGGGGATTTGCCCTGGTAGAGGAGTTGGAGGTTGCAGGGGTCGATGGTCATGGTCTGGTCGGGGTTGTTGCGGACCAGGTCGCCGTGGCTGATGTCGTTGGTCCAGGTGGCGCCGCTGTTGGCCTTGCCGGCGAAGGGGTTGTTCTCGGTGGCGGCCTGCGGGGTCCAGTTGCCGTTCAGGCTGGTGGCCGTGAACGAGCGGAAGTAGCGCTGCTCACTCGCGCCCCGGGCCTCGACGATCATGAGGTACTGGTTCTGGTCCTTGACCTTGTAGACCTGCGGTGCCTCGAACAGGTTCTTCACCGTGTCGCTCATGACGGTGGTGTASGAGGAGCCGAAGTTGCCGGGGAAGTTCCCGATCGGCATGCTCGCCCGGTAGATGCTGCCGTTGTCRCCGGCGAAGAACAGGTACATGTTCTGGCCGTCGGCGATCAGGGTCTGGTCGATCGGGGCGGCGCCGCCCGGGAGGCTGCCGGTGAACAGCGGCTGCGGCGCGGACCAGCCGTTGGGGTTGGTCGGGTCGCTGGAGGTGCGGTAGATGAAGGGCCACGCGCCCCACTGGTAGGCCAGTACCCAGATGTTCTTGGGCGCGAAGTAGAACAGCGTGGGCGCCACGGTGGACTGGTTCATCCCGATCTGGCCGGCCGACGCCATGTCGGACCAGTTGGTGAAGGGGCTGAACGCCATCGAGCCGTACGACGACCCGGACACGTCGGACGCGTAGACCAGGTGCTTGCCGTTGTAGACCACGTTGGTGAAGTCCTTCACCGACGCCCACCCGTTCGCCGGCTGCGCCAGCGCGCCGGTCGACGACCAGCGGTAGGTGGAAGGAAGGACACAGGTGGCGCCCGTCGGCGTGGGGGTCGGGGTCGGCGTCCCGGTCAGGCCGGTCCACTTCTGGTTGCTGCCGGTCCAGCAGGAGTACAGCTGGATCTTGGTGCCGTTGCCGGTGGCCGCGCCGACGGCGTCGAGGCACAGCCCGGACTGGACGCCGGCGATCGTGCCGTCGGCGTTGAGGTTCCACTGCTGGCCGGCGCCGCTGGTGCAGTCCCCGATGACCACCGCGGTGCTGTTGCCGGTGCCCTTGGCCTCCAGGCACTTCTTGCCGTAGATCTTCAGCTGCTTGCCGGGGGTGTAGGTCCAGCGCTGGTTGGTCTGTCCGTTGCAGTCCCACAGCTGAGCCTGGGTGCCGTTGGCGGTCGTGAAGCCGTTGATGTCGACACAACGACCGGAGGCGGCGCCCTTGATCTCCCCGGTCCCGGTCCCGCCGGTCGGCCCGCCGGGGGTGGGACCGGAGGCGGCCTTGAGGGCGTTCATGACGGCGGTGTAGGCAGCCTTGGGGTTGCCGTTGTTGTCGAACAGCAGGGGGCTCTCGCCGCTGCGCCAGGAGTCCTTGTCGCGGATGCCCCAGACCGTGATGCCGGTGCACCGGGCCACGGACAGGCAGGCGTTGACCGCGTTGGCGTAGTTGGTGGACGACGCCTGGGCGATGTCCAGCTCGGTGAGCTGGACGTCGACGCCCAGGGCGGCGAAGCTCGACAGGGTGGTCTGGAAGTTGGACGGCGGGCCGCCGGCGCCGAAGTGGCTCTGGAACCCGACGCAGTCGATCGGCACGCCGCGCGACTTGAAGTCCTTGACCATGCTGTAGACGCCCTGCGTCTTGGCGTCCGACCAGTTCTCGATGTTGTAGTCGTTGTAGCAGAGCTTGGCCCCGGGGTCGGTCGACCGCGCGGTGCGGAACGCCTCCTCGATGAAGCCGTTGCCCAGCACGTTCTGGAACACCGAGCTGCGGTGCTGGCCACTGCCGCCGTCGGCGAACGCCTCGTTGACCACGTCCCAGGCGTAGATCTTGCCCTTGTAGTGGGTCATCTCGGTGGTGATGTGACTGTTCATCACGCTGCGCAGCGTGTTCGCGTCGCCGATGGAGCTGACCCAGGACGGGAGCTGCGAGTGCCAGACCGTGGTGTGGCCGCGCATGCGCTGGCCGTGTGCCAGGGCACGGTCGACGATCTGGTCGGCGGGGCCGAAGTTGAAGTTGCCGCGGGACGGCTCGATGGCGTCCCACTTCATCTCGTTCTCCGGGGTGATCATGTTGAACTCCCGGTCCGCGATCGCGGCGTACGCCGGGTCGCCGAGCCTGCCGGCGGCCACCGCGGTGCCGAAGTACCGGCCCGAGGGGGCAGCCTGCGCACTCAGGGCTGCGGCTCCGGCGGCGCTGGGAAGGAGCGTCACGACACCGGCCACCAGCGTCACGGCCGAGAGTCCTATCGTCAGGTTTCGGCGACGCCGGCCGAGCCGGTGCAGGCCCTTCGCCCGGGGTTCGTGGGTGTGTCGCGTCATGGGAGCGGCTTTCTTCCAGGGAATACGTCAACGGGGAACTCGGGGCACCCGCCACACCGCACGTCATGGTGAGTGGCGGGCAGAGCACTCCAGAAGTGGAGGCCCCCGAACTCGCGGTCGCGTAACAGAAAAGTGGCGCCGCCCGGACGATTGCCCGGTGATGCATCTCGCAGGCAGAAAGCGTTACGCCGAGCCCGGTGGCCTGGTCGCCGCTGAGAAGCGGTTCTCAGGCCCAGGCCCTGCGGACGACGAAGGAGGCCTGGCCGGCGAAGGCCGGCGTGCCGTCGGAACCGTCGAGCCAGATGCCGCCGTCGCGGTGGCGGAGGACCGAGCCGGGATAGTTGTGCGCGTGCAGCGTCACCGACGCGGCTACCGCCCCGGGTGCGGGACAGAAGGTGGCGTCCTCCCGGAACAGTTCGCTGCCGTCGTCGCCGCTCAGCCGTAGCCGCAGGTCACGGTGGCGCAGATAACGCCCGTCGGCGGCACGGAAGGTGACGCACCGTGGGTCGGCCAGCCCCCCGACGACCGTGAAGGTGACCCGCTGCCGGGCCTGTGTGCTGCTGGACGCGTTGACCGGTCCGAGCGTCGCGAAGTCGCCGGCGTACGTGAGGTACTGGGCGGGGTCGTCCACGGACTCCAGTGACTGTGTGCCCAGCGGAACAGTGCTCGCGACGGCGGACGGACTCGGCGCGGGATCGGCGACGGTGGGAGCGGCGATGACGTCGGGCGCCCGATGCGCCGGTTCGGGCCAGGTCGCGTAGGTGGCGGTCCCGGCGATGAGCACCGCACCGGTGGCGAGGCTCACCAGCGGATGAGCGGTCACCGCGTGGAGTTTGCCGATCAGCGAGCTGTGCAGGCCGCCTCCCGCCGTCGCCGTGCCGGCGGCGAAGTGTGCCGTGGCCAGCCCGGTGGCGTTCGCGGCTGTACCCGACAGCAGGCCCTTGGCGGCCAGCGCGGTGATGAGTCCGGCCGGGACCGCCAGCGGTGTGAGGGTGAGGAGCAGTCGTTCGACCGGAACCTGTTCCGTCGTGGTCGCCAGGCAGAGCGGGCAGTCGCGGGTGTGCCGCGCGATCCGCTTGCGCCACACCGACGCCCGGAGACCGTCCCAGCCCACGACGGTCTCGTCCAACTGCGGACAGCGCGGGTCGGCCTTCAGCGCGGCGGCGATCGTCCGGCTCAGTTCCAGCTGCTCGCGCATGCGTTGCAGGCGTACCCCAACGTGGGCGGTGGTGAGCCCGGTCGCGGCGGCGATGTCGTCACGGCTCAACGAGCCGGCGCACTCCTGCAACCAGAGCGACATCAGCACCTGATGGTCCGGGTCGAGCCACCGGCCGGCTTCGACGACCTGACGGCGCTCGTCCGACACGTGCAGACGCAGGACCGTCACGTCCGCGGGTTCGGCGCGGGCGTCCGGTATCTCGCGTGCCTCGTCGATGACCGTGGTCCGGTCGGCGAAGGTGCGTTGCCGGTGCCAGTGGGTGTTGATCTGGCGGAGCGTGATCGACACCAGCCAGGACCGGAAGCTCTCCGGGGCACGCAGGGCGGGCAGGTCGCGCACCACGCGCAGCAGGGTCTCCTGGACGACGTCGTCGACGTCGGCATGTCCGCTCAGTGCTCGCCCGACGATGTTGTAGAGCAACGGCAGGTACGCGGCGATCAGTTCCTCGCGCGCCCGATCGTCACCGGCCTGCGCCGCGACAACCAGCCCCGCGTGGTCCGCATCCATGAGCCCCATCCCCACCTCCCTCAGGGGAGTGATCCACCGAGTAGGCGCCACACCTTAGCGTCGGCGGAGGTATGCGGCCAAAGGCGACGTACAGCGGTCGGTCAGATGTCCCGGAAGGTCTCGATGTTGGCGCCGATCGAGTTGAGGCGTTCGGCCAGGTCCTCGTAGCCCCGGTTGATCACGTAGACGTTGCGCAGCACCGAGGTGCCCTCGGCGGCCAGCATGCCGAGCAGCATCACCACGGCGGGGCGAAGGGCCGGCGGGCAGACGGTCTCGGCGGCCCGCCAGCGGGTCGGGCCCTGGACCATCACGCGGTGCGGGTCGAGCAGGGTGACCTGGGCGCCGAGCCGGGTGAGGTCGGTCAGGTAGATGGCGCGGTTGTCGTAGACCCAGTCGTTGATCTGGGTGGTGCCGTGCGCGGCGGCGGCGATCACGGCGAAGAACGGGACGTTGTCGATGTTGATGCCGGGGAACGGCATCGGGTGGATCCGGTCGATCGGCGCGGTCAGCTTGGACGGACGGACCGTCAGGTCGACCAGGCGGGTGCGGCCGTTGCGGGCCGGGTACTCCGGGGTGCGGTCGTGGTCCAGGCCCATGCCCTCCAGCACCGCCAGCTCGATCTCCAGGAACTCGATCGGCACCCGACGGATGGTCAGCTCGGAGGAGGTCACCACGGCGGCGGCGAGCAGGCTCATCGCCTCGACCGGGTCCTCGGCCGGGGCGTAGTCTACGTCACAGGTGATATCGGCCAGGCCGTGCACGGTGAGCGTGGTGGTGCCGATGCCCTCGATCTTCACGCCGAGCTGCTCCAGGAAGAAGCACAGGTCCTGGACCATGTAGTTCGGGCTGGCGTTGCGGATCACGGTCACGCCGTCGTGCCGGGCCGCGGCCATCAGCGCGTTCTCGGTCACGGTGTCGCCGCGCTCGGTCAGCACGATCGGCCGACCCGGCGAGACCCCGGCCTCGACCCGGGCGTGGTAACTGCCGTCGGTGGCGGCCACCTCCAGGCCGAACTGCCGCAGCGCGGCCAGGTGCGGCAGCACCGTCCGGGTGCCGAGGTCGCAGCCGCCCGCGTACGGGATCATGAACTGCTCGGCCCGGTGCATCAGCGGCCCGAGCAGCATCAGCACGCTGCGGGTCCGCTTGGCGGCGGCCTCGTCCATCGAGTCCAGGTCGAGCCGGGCGGGCGGGGTGAGTTCGAGGTCGCGGCCGTCGTTGGTCCAGCGGGCCTTGACGCCGATGCTGGCGAGCACCTCGAGGATCCGGTAGACCTCCTCGATCCTGGCCACCTGGCGCAGCGTGGTGCGGCCGGTGGTGAGCAGCGAGGCGCAGAGCAGCGCGACACCGGCGTTCTTGCTGGTGCGGACGTCGATCGCGCCGCTCAACTGCCGCCCGCCGTCGACCCGCAGGTGCATCGGGCCGGCGTAGCCGAGCGAGACGATCTCGCTGTCCAGCGCCTCGCCGATCCGGGCGACCATCTCCAGCGTGAGGTTCTGCTGGCCCTTCTCCATCCGGTTGACCGCGCTCTGGCTGGTGCCGAGGGCCGCCGCGAGCTGGCCCTGGGTCTTGCCCTTGTGCTCGCGGGCGGTGCGGATGAGACCGCCGATGCGCTTGAGGTAGTCGTCGCTCATCGGGCAGACGATATCTCATATGTGAGATGAGGCAAGCCTGAGAGGGGTGCCGAAAAAACCGGATGCCGCTCCTGACGGGGCGTCGTACCGTGACCGGATG
The DNA here is from genome assembly GCF_054049135.1 of Kitasatospora sp. P5_F3. NCBI lineage: Bacteria > Bacillati > Actinomycetota > Actinomycetes > Kitasatosporales > Streptomycetaceae > Kitasatospora > Kitasatospora sp. P5_F3. The sequence continues at coordinate 45,584 of NZ_JBFUMY010000045.1, forward strand.
GGCAACGAGCGAAGCGGCAACACGGACATCCGGTACATCACGGAGGACGAGCTCCCGGCCTGGGGCTGGGCACTGGCCCGCGGGTTCCTGCGGTCGCACGTCGGGGACGGGGTCGAGTACCGTCGGCTCCAGTTCGAGCCGAACCGCTTCCAGGGCGCCTTCGACCCGTTCGACCCGACCCGCTGCGTGGCCACCTTCCGCAGCTTCGACGCCGAGCTGACCGTCCCGGGCGGCGGCACCGTCCGGGCCGACGCGATCACCGGTGTGACGGTCAACTCCACCCACCGCCGACGCGGCCTGCTCAGCCGGATGATGACCACCGACCTGGCGGACGCGCACCGGCGCGGCTGTCCCGTGGCGATCCTGATCGCGGCCGAGTACAACATCTACGGCCGGTTCGGCTTCGGCCCGGCCACCGTCAACGGCGGTCTGCGGATCGACGTCCAGGAGTCCGGCGGCCTGCGCGCCGACCTGCCGGAGAGCCCGGGCGGCCGGATCGACTTCGCCACCATGGCCGAACTGCGCGAGCTCGGCCCCGAGTTGCACGAACGCTGGCGGCGCGGCCAACCCGGTGCGATCGTCCGCAAGCCGGCCTGGTGGCTGCTGGCCACCGGGGAGGTGACGATGCCGGGCCACGACTGGAAGGAGCCGTTCGCGGCCCTGCACCGGGATGCGAGCGGTTCGGTGACCGGCTTGATCGTCTACCGGGTGGACGACAGGTGGGACGGCCCGATCCCGAACTGCACGCTCACCGTGGTCGACTTCCTGGCGTTGGACGCCCCGACCGCGGTGGCGCTCTGGCGGCTGGCGTTCTCGGTCGACTGGATCCGCACCGTCGACATCAACAACCTCGCCCCGGACGACCCGCTGCCGCTCTGGCTGAACGACCCCCGGATGGCCAGGCCGGGCCGGGAGAACGCCGACTTCACCTGGCTCCGGGTGCTGGATGTACCCGCCGCCTTCGCTGCCCGCCGCTACGGAGCACCCGGCCGGACGGTCCTGGAGGTCACCGACCGGGACGGCTGGACCGAGGGCCGCTGGGCCCTCGAGGTGGGCCCGGACGGCACCGGCAGCTGCGCCCGCACCGAGAACCCGGCCGACCTGGCGCTCGGCGCAAGCCAGTTGGGCAGCCTCTACCTGGGCGCCGAGACCCTGCCCCGGCTGGTCGCGGGCGGCCTGGTCGCCGAGCTCCGCCCGGGCGCGGCGGCCGAGGCCGACCTGCTGCTCCGTACCCCGCTCAGGGCCTGGAACCCGGACAGCTTCTGACTCAGACAGGCCCCGGCCTCAGGACTTCGTCCGCCCGATGGTCGGCAGGATGAAGTCCTGGATCAGGCCCTTGGCGTCCCGGACGATCGGCCGGAACACCCGGTAGCGGGAGAGGGTCAGGATCCGGGCCGCCATCGGGGTCGAGCGGCGGACGAACTCCCTGGTCCGCTCGGTGTCCGGGGTGCGGTCGAAGACCCAGTACAGGACGACCACCATCAGGTGCAGCCAGAGCAGGTCGGGCAGCAGCTCGACCAGCTCGGCGTCCAGCTTGCTGCTCAGGTCGGAGCCGGCCAGCACCTCGCGGAACAGTTCGACCGCCGTGGCCCGGGCCGGGTGCGACTCGTTCGAGAACGGGCTGAGCGAGCTGTTCGGGTCGGCGGCGGTGCGGAAGAACTGCGAGGCGAAGGAGTGGTAGTCCGCCGCGCAGTCCAGCCAGGAGACCAGCGCGATCTCCAGCCGGTCCGCGAACTCGGTGTGCCCGGCCATCCGGGTCCGGGCGTCCCGGGCGTGATCGTGCGTCATCAGGTCGTAGAAACCCTGGATCAGGAATTCCTTCGACTCGAAGTAGTAGTAGGCGTTGCCGACCGAGACCCCGGCCTCGGCGGCGATCGCCCGCATCGTGGTCTTGTCGTACCCGCGCTCCCGGAACAGCCGCATCGCGGTGTCCAGGATCAGGGCCCGGGTCTGCTCGCTCTTGTCGGTCTTCGGTCTGGCCCGACCACCCGGCAGCTCCGCGTTGCCGGGCTCGCTCGGGTTCGGTACCGGGTCCGTGACATCGTTGGGCTGCTCCACGCCTGTGGAGCCTACCTTGGCGGGCCGGTGTGACAGGCTCGGCGCCATGCACCACGAGATCCGACCGGGCACCGCCGCCGACGCACCGGCGGTCGCCGCCCTGCACAGCGCGAGCTGGCTGTCCGCGTACACCGGCATGGTCCCGGCCGAGGCGCTTGGCGACGGCCTGGCCGAGGAGCGCCGCGAGCTCTGGGAGCTGCGGCTGAGCGTCGACTACGGGGAGCCCGCCAACACGCCGCTGCTGCTACTCGCCGAGCACGAGCACGAGCGCGGGGGAGAGCTGGACGGCTTCGCGTACCTGGTCCCGCAGCCGGACGGCCGGGTGCTGCTGGACAACCTGCACGTCCGCCCCGGCCTGACCGGCGGCGGGATCGGCGCCCGGCTGCTGGCCGAGTGCCGGGCGAACTGCCCCGACCGCGTCCTCTACCTGGAGGTGCTGCAGGCCAACACCCGGGCGATCGCCTTCTACGAGCGCGCGGGCGGGGTGCGCACCGACGACCGGATCGGCTGGTTCCCCGGCGGGTACCCGCTGCCCGAGTACGAGTACAGCTTCCCGGCTGCGATCCCGGTCACGCCGCCAGCGCGCTGACCTGCGGTGCGGGGCGGCTGCCCAGCCGGCGGCGCCCGGTCAGCGCGGTCAGCAGGGCCACCCCGGCGGCCCCGGCCGGCACCAGGAAGCCGGTGCCGCGGGCGGCCTGCTGGGCGACCACCCCGCCGAGCGCCGCCCCGGTGGAGATGCCGACCAGGATGCCCGCCACGGCGACGCCCATGCCCTCGTTCAACTGCCGCTCAGGCAGTACTTCCTGAATCATCGTCATCCCGGCGACCATGGTCGGCGCGGTCCCCGAACCGGCCACGAACAGCGCCGCCCCGAGGAGCCCCAGCCCGGCCCCGGAGACCCCGGCGGCCAGCGGGAGCAGCAGCAGGACGGTCATCGCCGCCACCCCGAGCAGCAGCCGCCCGGTGGTGCCGACCCGGCCCCGGACCAACCCGAAGACCAGCCCGGAGATGCAGGAGCCGGCCGCCACCAGCGCCAACAGCCCACCGGCCAAAGGCTTCTGGCCGAGCGCGTCGGCGTACGCGATGGTGGTGACCTCCATCGAGCCGAACACCACCCCGGTCGCGGCGAAGACCAGTACCAGCACCCGCAGCCCGCCGTCCCGCAGCGCACCGCGTTCGGTGCCGGCCGCCGGTGGCTGCACCGGCGGTTCGGTCCGGCGCTGGGCGGCGAACAGCAGCAGCCCGGCCGAGCCGAGCACCGCGCCGGCCAGCAGCCCCGCCTCCGGGAAGAGCGAGGTGCAGAGCAGCATGGCGAACACCGGACCGCCCATGAAGCAGAGCTCGTCCAGTGCCTGTTCGAGGGAGTTGGCGGCGTGCCGGGCCGCCGGGTCGTCCCGGTGCAGGTGCGCCCAGCGGGCCCGGGTCATCCCGCCCAGGTTGGGGAGCACCGAGGAGGCGGCGCAGCAGACGAAGAGCGTCCAGGCGGGCGCGTCGAAGTGCGCGCAGAGCAGCAGCCCGGCCGTCGGTCCGGTCGCCAGCAGCACCGAGCCGACCGAGACCCTGGCCTGTCCGTACCGGTCCACCAGCCGCCCCATCAGCGGCAGCCCGACCGCGATCGCCACCACGCCGGTGGCCGAGACCGCCCCGGCCAGCGCGTACGAGTCGCGGCGGGTGGCGATCAGCACCACGGTGCTGACCCCGGTCATCGCGAAGGACAGCCGGGCGAACAGCCCGGTCAGCGTGAAGGCGAGTGCGCCCGGGGCAGCGAACAGGCGGCGGTACGAGGCGAACACGGAACTCCTGGAGTGGGCACGGGGTGTGCGCCCAGCCTCCCGGCGGCGGGCTGCGCCGGTCCAACACCTGTTCGGGGCGATTGACGCAGTTCTGTTGTCAATGGCCGAGGGTCTAGGGTGCGGGGATGCCCCGTGACCTGCACCCGCGTCTGCTGCGCGGCTTCGCCGCGACCGCCGAGACCCTGCACTTCGGCCGGGCCGCCGAGCGGCTGCACGTGGCGCAGCAGGCACTCAGTCGGGATGTCCGCACGCTGGAGCAGGCGCTCGGGCTGCGGCTGTTCGACCGGAGCACCCGCAGCGTGCGGCTCACCCCGGAGGGGGAGCGGCTGCTGCCGAAGGTCCGTCGGCTGCTGGCGCTGCACGACGAACTGCTGGCCGAGCAGGCCGGTCACCGGCCGCTGCTGGTGGACCTGAACAACGACGTCACCGGGGACGACCTGACCGCCGTCCGACTGCTCGCGGCGGCCAGGGCGGCCCGTCCCGAGCTGGAGCTGCTGGCCCGGTTCCACGGCGGGCTGGCCGCTGCGGCGGCGGAGCTGACGGCCCATCGGCTGGACGTCTCGTTCGGCCGGTTCGCCGGACTGCCGGACGGTCTGCGGTCCCAACTGGCCCAGCTGCCGGTGCGGTTCGAGGCGATGGCGGTCTTCCTGCCGCGACGCCACCCGCTGGCCGCGCTGTCCGAGGTGCCGTTGAGCGCGCTGGCGGGGCACCCGGTGGACATCTGCGCGGGGAATCCGGCGACCACCGAGTGGACCGAACTCGGTCGGCAGCTGCTGGGCGCGCACGGTCTGCTCGCAGCGGCCCCGCACAGCCCGCCGGTCGGGGTGGAGGAGGTCGGGCACTATCTGGCCCGGCACGGTGAGGCGATGCTGACCACGACCGGCGGCCCCGGGATACCCGGGGCCGTCACCCGTCCGCTGGTCGATCCGGTGCCGCTCAGCCTGGTGAGCCTGGTGCACCGCCCGGAGCTGCGTCATCCGGGATTCACCGCGTTGCGCGAGGCGGCGGCCGAACTCGGCTCGCGCGAGGGGTGGTTGCGGCGTCCGCCGGTGAGCTGGCTGCCCGCCGAGGATGCCGCGCTGCTGACTTCGTGAGGAGTGGTCAGATGCTCTTCACGGCGGAGATGTCGAAGTTGAGCTTCACCTTCTCGCCGATCAGCACGCCGCCGGTCTCCAGCGCGGCGTTGTAGGTCAGGCCCCAGGCGGTGCGGTCGACGGTGGTGCTGCCCTCGAAGCCGACCCGCTGGGCGCCGTAGACGTCCGTCGCGCTGCCGGTGTACTCCAGGTCGAGGACCACCTGGCCGGTGGTGCCCTTGATGGTGAGGTCACCGGTCATCCGGTACGAGTCGTCGCGCACCCGCTCGGCCGAGGTGGAGCGGAAGGTGATCTCCGGGAAGGTCTCGGCCTCGAAGAAGTCGCCGGTGCGCAGGTGCTCGTCGCGCTGGGTGTTGCTGGTGTCGATGCTGGCGACCTTGATGGTCAGCACGGCGGTGGAGTTCTCCGGGTGGCTGCCGTCCAGGTGCAGCAGGCCGTCGTGCTCGGCGAACACGCCGCGCACGTTGGTCACCATCGCGTGGCGGACCGCGAAGCCGATCGCGCTGTGCGAGGCGTCGACCGTGTAGTCGCCGGTCAGGTGCGCCAGGTCGGGGCCGGCGGGGGTCTCGGCGACGGCGGTGGTGGTGGCCTTGCTGTTGCGGTTGAAGATGCCCATGACTTCTCCTCGGGTCGGAAGCCATTTGTTTAGGCTTCAACTTGTTGGCGTGCCACCACCATAACCCCGTTTCGTTCAATGTTCAACCAAGGCTCGGGCTCAGTCCTGCTTGGCTGCCGCGACCAGCTCCAGGGCGGTGCTGCCGTCCAGGGTCTCCCTGATGATGTCCGCGTGTCCGGCGTGCCGGGCCACCTCGGTGCACAGGTGGGTGAGGATCCAGCGGGCCGTCCGGCGGCTGTTCGGCGGGAACCAGGGCGCCTCCGGCAGGGCCGCGTCCACCTCCAGGTTCGGCAGTGACCGGATGATCCGCTCGGTCTCGTCGGCCACCTCCTCGTACTGCTTCAGCCAGTCGGCCACGGTCTCGCCGTCGAGCAGCCGGTGCTGGTCCGCCCAGGGCTGCTGCGTCAGCTCACGGCCCATCAGAGTGCCCTCGATCCAGTGCTGCTCGCAGGTGGTCACGTGCTTGAGCAGGCCGCCCAGCGACAGGCTGCTCGCGCTCGGGGTGGCCCGCGCCTGCTCCTCCGTGAGGCCGTGCACCGAGCGGCGCACCGCCCCCCGGTGCGCCTCCAGGAAGGCCAGCAGGCTGTCGCGCTCGTTGCTCTCCGCCGCCACCAGAACCACCATGTCGATCACCTTTTCGTCAGGCGGGCCTGCCCCCGCTTCGGTACGACCAAAGGTAGGACGCAACTAGGTCAGAACATGTCCGCTACGGCCCCCGGTTAGGGTGAAACCCTGCTGCCGTCCAGGGAGGCCCGTTCATGTACGCCCTGCACGCGATCTGGCGGGCCGACGGCCGGCTGGCGCTCTGGGCCGAGGACGCCCGCGCCTACACGGCGGCCCGCCTGCACCGCCCGGCCACCGCGC
>NZ_JBFUMY010000046.1:0-31139 GCF_054049135.1 Kitasatospora sp. P5_F3
GCCCCGGCGACCACCCCGCCCCGTACGACACCCACGTCCTCCCGGCCGGCCGCCCCACCACAGCCCGCCCGATCGACCTGGACACCCTCCCCGACCTCACCGCCGAGAGCGGCCGCGGCCTCTTCCTGATCCACGCCCTCACCGACCACGTCCAGCTCCGCAACCACCCGCTGCGCGGAGCCATCGTCAGCTTCGACAAGGTCCTCAAGTGGCAGGACGACGCGCTGCTGCGGGCCGCGTCCTGAGGAGTGCGGTGAGGCACCGTCAGACGGGGTGGCCCGGGGCCAGGGTGGCGAGCTGCCGGAGGGAGACGGGCAGGCCCTGTTCCTCGCACCAGGCGAGCAGGAGGCTGATCGGGACGCCCTGTTCGCAGCGGGCGCGCCAGAAGAGCCGGGCCAGTTCCTCGGGGCCCGCGCCGGCGGTGTTGCGGAGGAACCAGCGCCGGCCGGAGGTCAGGCCGGCCTGGAAGGCCGCGATCTCGCTGCGGACGAGAGCGAGCGACCTGGCCGGAAGCGGTTCGAGGCCCAGAGGTGACCTGACCGCGGCGTCCGCGAGCATGGTCACGGCGACCAGGCCGTCGGGGTGCGCGTCGGCGAGGATCACCTCGAGGAGGGCGCGCCGTACCAGCTTTCGCACGATGTAGGAGCGGCCGCGCGGCCCGGTGGCGATGCCGCCGCCGAGGAGCAGCGCGACGGTGCAGAGGTGGTCGGCGATGACCTTGACGGCATCCTCTCCGCGGAAGCTGGCGGACAGCTCCGGGAAGACGGCGCTGATTCCGGCCAGCAGCGGGCGGAACACCGGGAGTTCGAGTGGTACCCGGACCGCAGCGAGCGCACAGCTGACCGCGTGCTCCAGCAGCACCACCTCGAAGGCTTCCCGCTGCTGCGACACACCGGTCCTCCCGCCCGGAGTGCGCTTCCGGCCGAGGAACTGCCCGTAGCCGAGCAGCACGTAGCGGCCGCAGAAGCATCCGGGGCGGCAGTGGGCGGAGCACTTCGGTCCCACCGGGGACTCCAGGGTGAAGCACGGTCCCAGTTCGGGCCTCATCCGCCGGGGTGTCCCCGGGGGCAGGCGGTCCATGGTGATCTGCTCACGTACGCCGAGGGCGGCCAGGCCGGCCCGGACCGACTCGGCGCCGTCCTCGGCAGCCGGGGCGGACGTCACACCGGCCGCAAGGGCGAAGCGGTCCACGCCGCATTCCTGCAGTGCGCCCAGGACATCGTCGAGAGACTCCGGGAACGGCTGTCGGCCGACGCGGACCGCGCCGACCACGCGCTGCGCGGACAGCGGTAAAGCGGCCGGCAGTGCGTCCAGCCGGCTGGTGTTGAAGCACCAGGCGAGAGTGGCCGCTCCGCCGCCCCGCCGGGCCGCCGTGGTCAGCAGGTGCTCCCGCCAGCCGTCCCCGGTCGGGGTGGGGAACAGGTCGCTTTCGCGTCGGGACGGGGCCAGAGCCGGTGGAACGGAGCGGTGATAGCCCCGTCGCGCCAATCCATCAACGAGGACCTGGGCGGGCCACATCGTCTCCCCGGTGCTCGCCGACATCCCCACTCCAACGTTGCTCCACTGTTATTGACAACAATGTACTTGATTGTGACTAGCTGTCAATGACTCGCTCCTTGGGGTCATTACGGTAACTGCGAGCTACCGGGCCGACTGCGCGATCAGTGCGCTGACGTGCGTCGATTGACTGGCCGGACGGGCATGGCACATGCATGGAAAGCGGGCTGGATAGTTATAAATCGGACTAATCGTCGCATGACCAAGAGTCTTGACAGCCCTTCGCCAAGAATGTCAATATCGCTCCAGCCGAATCCGGCCAGTGGCAATTTATGTTCAATTTTTAAGTGGGGGAATGTACCGTGCGCAAGGCTCTGTCGACTGTTCTTCTGGTGATTGCGGCCTTCGTGGCGGTCCCCGCACTGGCCAACCCCGTCGCGGCGAGCCCGGCAGGTGTGGTCGAGCTCGCGCTGCCGGCGGACATCCCGCTCTGCTGCTGAGCGTGGAAACACCGCAGGGGCGGACCATCTGCTGTCAGATGGTCCGCCCCTGCGGTGCGGGTGGAGCGGCGGTGCGGATGACCGACGGCCGGTCAGGTGCGGGGCAGCAGGCTCCCCGCCGGAAGGATCCGGCCCTGCTGGCCCAGGCAGCGCATGCCCTGCCGGTACGCCCAGATCGCGCGCTCCGACTGGCCGGTGGCCTCCATGATCTCGGCCAGCTCGGCCCAGGCGCCCGCCGCCTGGCGTCCGGCCGCCGATGCCTCCAGCATCAGGGCGCTCCGCTCGTACGCGTCCCTGGCCTCGGCGTGGTTGCCCTGGGAGAGCCTGGCCGCGGCCAGGACCAGGAGCGTCCGCGCGCTCTGCAGCCGGTGCAGGGGGCCGAGCAGGCCGAGCGCCCGCTCCGCGTGCTCGATGGAGGACTCCAGGTCGCCGCTGCGCAGGTTCACCCGGGCCAGCGCGGTCTCGCAGTAGGCGACGTCGATGTCGCTGCCCACGTCGGACAGGGCGCTCGCGCTCTGCGTGAGCAGCCCCTCGGCCAGCTCGATGTCGGGCTCCTCGAACTCCAGCAGGACCGCGGCGTAGGCGTTGCGCAGCCGGGCCAGTGCCCGGATGTCGTCGCCCTCCGAGTAGATCGCCAGGGCCTGCTTGATGAGTTCGATCGCGTCCGCCGTCTGACCGTTGCGGTGCATCGCGACGCTGGCGTTCCAGAGCGCGGCGCCGAGCGCCTTCCGGTCGGAGACCTGGTTGGCCTTCTCGATTGCCCGGGACGCGAGGTAGCTCGCCCGGTGGAGATCGCCCCGCTCGCAGTGGAGGCCGACGAGGGTCGACAGCAGTTCGACGCCGAGGCGGGTGGGGGCGAGGTTGACCCGCTCCAGCTTCTCCATCGCCTCCTCGGCGATCGCGATCGCGTGCGAGAGGTCTCCCAGCTCCCGGTAGCAGCGGCAGAGCGCCACCACGACGGGCAGTCCCGCCACCAGGTCGCGGGAGCGGGCCGAGGCAGCCCGCAGCCCCTCGAAGCGGGCGACGGCCTCCTCCAGGCGACCCAGCCGCTCCAGGGAGTTCGCGATCCCGGTCTCGGCGGCGAGCCAGAGGGCCGGCTGCTCCTCGCGGTCGATCGTGTCCTGGACGCGCTCGTAGCTGGCCAGAGCGGCCTCGGGCTCCCCGTTGAGCGCCGTCATCTCGGCGTACTTGAGTTCGAGCTCCAGGTCCTTGGGGCCGGTCTGCGCCTCCGGGCCGAGCAGTTCGCCGACCTCGCAGTCCAGGCGGGTCGCCAGGTACTGCACGACGTCCGTCGACGGGGTCCGCTTTCCCGCTTCGAGCAACGAGACGTAACTCGGCGAAAGCTTGGGGCCCGCGAGCTCGGCCTGGGACAGGCCGGCGGCCCGCCGTAGCTGCGCCACGCGCACGCCCAGGGCCTTGTCTTTCACGCTTCGCTCCTCAGATACGGTCGGGATTTCTCTGCGCAAGAAAATTGGCGGCGATGACCGCGCGGAATTCCGGCCGGGAGGTCGTCCGGCGAGTGGCGCGCTGTGCCGGCCGCCGTCGCGACGGCGGCCGGTGGGCCGTCCCGCATCGCTGACGGAGGGTGATCGCCGGAGGTCCGAGGGGACGGCGCGTACGCCGACCGGCTCGCCATGACCGCCCATGCCTCCCTGGCCGCGCAGTTGCCAATGGATGGTATCCATATGTGCCACTGTAGAATTAGGGTAAAGATACCAGTTAGTCAAGAAACTTGTCAAGCAGTCCGGATAAAGGCGGAATGAATAGCCGGAGATTGCGCTGGTGAATTTCAGTGACGGCGCATGAGCGATCTCAGTTCCCGAACGACTGCACCGGGGTCCTCGCAGTGGAAGAAGTGGCCGCCGTCGAACAGGCGACAGTCGAAGGAGCCGGTCGTGTGCCGTTCCCAGGCGGTCAGTGCGGCGCGGTCCACCAGGCCGTCCGCCCGTCCGCCGAAGGCGACGATCGGGACGGGCAGGGGTTCGTCCGTGGGCTGCAGGACGGCGAGCTCGCCCATGGCGAAGTCCGCGCGGACCGTGGGCAGCACGACGTCCAGCAGTGCGTCGTTGGCGAGCACGGCCGCCGGTGTCGCGCCCATCGCCCGCAGCTTGGCCACCAGCGCCTCCCGGGGCAGATCGTGGACGAGCGGGAGATCGGGAGGCAGGTGGGGCGCCCGGCGGGCCGCCACCGCGAGCAGCTCCGGCGCGGGCAGGCCGCGCCGGAGCAGTGCCCGGACCGTCCGGTGGGCCAGCAGCGCGCCCATGCTGTGCCCGTAGACGGCGTACGGCTCGCGGCACCAGGGTGCCAGCGCATCGGCCACGAGTTCGGCGAGGGCGTCGGCGTCGGTGAGCGCCGGTTCGTTGAGCCGCGCCTCCCTGCCCGGGAGGAGCACCGGGACCACGTGGGCCGTGTCGCCGAACATCGGAGCCCAGCCCCGGTAGGCCGCGGCACCGCCGCCGGCGAACGGGAGACAGAACAGTCGGGCCCGGCCGTCGTCCGGCCCCTCGGGCCCGCGAAGCCAGGGACTGCCGGAGGCCCGCCGTTCGCCGCGTGGCGGTGCCGTCGTCATACCGCCGCCACCTCCGTCGTCACCAGCTCCGCCAGCGTTTCGACGTACGGGTCGGCGAAGACGTCGCGGAGGCCGACGGTCACGCCGAACTCGGCCTCCAGCCACGCCGTCAGGACGAGCGCGGTCACCGAGGTCAGCCCCAGGTCGAACAGGTCCGACTGGACGAGCTCCGCGTCGGTCAGGGTGGCGGGAGAGTCCAGCATGCGACGGATCTGCTGGGTGATGCGCCGCTCCGCGGCGGTCCGGGCGTGATCCACGGGATCGGGTTCCTCTCGATGGGGCGGGTTCGGGTCGGTCCGGGTCGGGCCGGGGTCAGGCCCGGGTGGTCAGCGCGCCGATTCCGGCGCGGGCGGCCCGGCGCAACGTGCGGGCGTCGCCGGTGGTCTCGACGACGACAGTGGCGGGCCGCACCCGGTCGGTGCCAGGGTCGAGCGCCTCGGCCAGCCGACGGACGGTCGAGTGCTGAAAGACCATCAGCGCGGAGACCTCGGCGCCGAGTTCGGACCGGATCAAGGCGTGCAGCCGGACCGCGGCGAGCGAGGTGCCGCCGAAGTCGAAGAAGTTGTCGTCGAGGCCGACCGTCTCCACCGCCAGGACCTGGCTCCACAGGCGGAGCAGGTCCTGCTGAAGACGGTTCCGCCCGATCGAGGGACGTCGGCCGGCCGCCGGAGCGACCGGCGCCGAGACCGGCGGTGCCGGGACGGCCGGCTGCGGGCCGGACCCCTGGGCGACGGTCGCCCCGAGATCCACTTTGCCGTTGGGCGTGAGGCGCAGGGCCGCGACGATCCGGATCTCCTCCGGCAGGTGGCCGGCCGGCAGTCGACGGGCGAGCTCCGCCGCGATGCCGTCCTCGGTCGGGGCCGTCCCCGGCGCCGGCACGACACAGGCGACCAGCCGGGGGATCCCCGCCCCGTCCTCGACGGCACCCGCCGCTGCCTGATCGACGTCCGCGAGCCGGCGGAGCTCGTGGGTGACCTGCGCCGGTGAGACCCGGTTGCCCCGGACCTTCACGATCGCGGCGCTGCGGGCCACGAAGGCCACCGAGCCGTCCCAGCGGAGCCGGCCCAGGTCGCCGGTCCGGAAGAGCGCGTGGCCGGGTTCGCCCCACGGGTCCGGCCGGTACGCGCGGGCGGTGGCGGCCGGCTCGTCCAGGTAGCCCATGGTGAGCAGCGGGCCGCGTACCGCGATCTCACCGATCCGGCCCGGCTCCACCGGGACCGAGTCCCGGTCCACCACGAGGAGCCGGGCCTCGACGGCACCGGCGCCCAGCACGGGTTCAGGACCGCTCGGCCGACCGGGCTCCAGCTCGTGGCAGCTCGCCGCCTGCGGGGTCTCGGTGGTCCCGTACACCGTCACCAGCCGGGAGCCGGGAGCGGCCGCGCGCCAGGATTCGACCACGGCGTCGGTCAGGACGTCGCCGCCGAAGCAGGCCAGCCGCACGTGGGACAGGCGGGTGCCGCCGGCGCGGGCGGCGCTCGCGACCATCGCACCGACCAAGGGGGTGGCGTGCACCACGCTGATCCGGTGGCCGACCAGCCAGCGGACCAGGCGGTCGGCGTCGAGCCGGGTCTGCGGCGGCGGGACCACGGCGGTGCCGCCGTTCCACAGTGGCAGCAGCAGATCGCGCAGCAGCGGGTCGTGGGAGCGCCCGGAGAGCACGCTGAAACGGTCCGCCGAGGTGATCCCGTGACGGGCGGACCACCAGTCGAGGAAAGCGACGAGGGGGGCGTCGGTGCCGAGCACCAACCGGGACCTGCCGGTGGAACCCGAGGTCGGCAGGACGTAGCAGGGCTCACCCCGGGTCTGTCCGGCGGCAGGCACCCGAAGGGAGGGCAGTGGGGCGGACCGGTCGACCGGGACGACCCGGGGCCCGGCCGGGTCGCAGTGGACCGCCCAGTGGGGCCGTGCCAGCGCCGTGAGATCGTCCCGCCAGGACGGCGGATACTCCGGATCGACCGGCAGCACCACGCCGTCGGCCTGCCAGACACCCAGCAGGCCGACCGCCAGATCGCGCCCCTGAGCCTCCCTCAGCTCGGCCAGCTCTCCGGGGCGCAGGCCAGCCTCGCGCAGTCGGCCCGCGAGCGCGGCCACCCGTTCGGCCAGCTCGCCGTAGGTGCACTCGCCCTGTTCGTCCACCAGGGCGACGGCGTCCTGCGGGTGGCCGAGCACCCGCTCCAGCAGGGCGGCCTTCGCGCTGCCGTGGTGCGGTCGGACCGGCGTCGACGGCATCCGGAGCGCCGCGGCGGCCGGCACCGGCCGCGCCGTCCACGCGGCGGCCGTTCGGACCACCTGGCCGAGCAGCTCGCCGGCCCACGGCCGCTCGAAGCGGGCCTCGTCGAAGGCGAGATCGAGGGTGACACCGCCCGCCCGCTGGTCGACGTAGAGCGAGAGGTCGAACGGGATGCCCGGCAACGGCGCGGGCTGCCGCTCGGCCGCCACCCCGTCCAGCCGCATGCCGCGGACGGGGAAGCTCAGCGCGTTGAACCACACCGAGAAGAGCGGACCGGCCGGTGTCCCGCGCTCTGCGGCCAGCGCCGCGACGACCTCGTCGTACGGGAGATCCTGGTGCAGCTGGGCGTCGGTCAGCGCCCGGTGTGCGTGGCGGACCAGCTCGGCGGGGGAGCGCTCCGGGGAGGCGTCGAGCCGCAGGGCGACGGTGGCGTTGAAGAAACCTACGGCGTCGGTGGTGTCCGCGGTGATCCGTCCGCTGAGCGGAGCGCCCACCACCAGGTCCGAGCAGTCGCCCCACCGGCCGAGTACGGAGCCGAAGCAGGCCAGCAGCACGGTGGCGGGCGTGGTGTGCAGGCCACGGGCCAGGTCGGTGACCGCCCGCGCGAGCTCGTCGTCCAGCGTGACCGTGCGGCGGCCGACCCGCTTCTCGCCGGTCGGGGCCGTGAGCGGCAGCCGGAGTGGGGCAGGGGCGTCGCGCAGCGCCCCGCGCCAGTACTCGGCCTGTTCGGCGGGCACCGGCCGGGCCGCTTCGCGGGCACTGTAGTCGGCGTAGCCGAGAGCGACCGGGGTGAGCTCGGGAAGGCGGCCTGCCGCGCGGGCGGCGTAGCAGTGCGAGAGCTCCTCCCAGAAGACCTCGACCGACCAGCCGTCCAGGACCAGGTGGTGTGCCACCAGGACCAGCTGGTGGCGGTCCGCGCCGGTGGGCAGCAGGACACACCTCACCAGCGGACCCGACCCGATCTCGAACCGGGTCCGGGCGAGGCGTTCCACGCTCTCGCGTGCGGCGTCCTCGTCCAGCGGGCCGGGGGCCGTCTCCAGGCCGCCCATCGCGCGGGGATGCACCAGCTGGAACGGACCGTCCTCGCCGTCCCGGAAGGTGGTGCGGAGCGCGTCGTGACGGTTCATCACATCGGTGACAGCCTGGGCGAGAGCTGTGGTGTCGACCTTCCCCGACAGCGTCCACACGTCCACGACGTTGTAGTCCACCTGCCCCGGGGCCAGCTGCTCCGTGAGCCACAGCCTGCGCTGGGCCGGCGCGAGCGGGATCGCTCCGGCCGCCCTGAGCCGGGGCAGCGCCTGCGCGGGACCGAGAGACTCGATCCGCGCCGCGAGCCCCCGGGCCGTCGGGGCGGCCAGCAGGTCGGCGATCCTGATCTCGGCGCCCAGCCGCTCGCTGATCCGGACGAGCATCCGCGCTGCGACCAGGGAGTGGCCGCCACTGGCGAAGAAGTCGTCATCCGGGCCGACCGTCGGGTCGTCGAGCAGCTCGCGCCAGATCTCGACGACGGCACGCTCGGTCGGTGTGCCGGCCGCTGCGAGGGCCATCGGGTCGTGGGGCGTCGAGGAGCCGAGTTCCGTCAGCCGGGCGAGCAGCGCGGCCCGGTCCAGCTTGCCGGAGAGCGCCAGCGGCAGCCGCTCCACGATCACGATCCGCGAGGGCACCATGGCCGGCGGCATCCGTTCGGCCAGCGCGGAACGGATCGCGGCCATCGGTGGCAGCGCGTCGGCCGGGTCGGCGAGAAACGCCGCCAGCTGGGTGGCCCCGGCCGCGTCGCGGAACGGGAGGACCACGGCCGGTACGGCGCCGAGCACCTCCACCAGCTGCCGACGGACCTCCTCCGGCTCGATCCGCTGACCGCGGATCTTCACCTGGTCGTCGATCCTGCCGTGGTACTCGAGTTCGCCGTCCGGGCGCAGGCGGACCAGGTCACCGGTGCGGTAGCGGCGGCCGCCGGGCCTGACCGGGTCCGGCAGGAACGAACGTGCCGTCAGCTCGGGTCGGCCGAGGTAGCCCCGGCCGACGCCGGGGCCACCGATCCAGAGTTCGCCCACCGCGCCGGGCTCGGCCGGGCGGCCCTCGTCGTCCATGATCTCGATCTCGGTACGGGCCACCGCCGGCCCGATGCTGACCGGCCCGGCCGGGGCGTCGGCCCGGGCGATCCAGCAGGTGGCGAAGACCGAGCACTCGGCCGGACCGTAGAGGTTGACGACATCCGCGTCCGACCGGCCGCGGAAGTCGGCCAGCAGCGCGGGCGGCAGCGCCTCCCCACCGACGACCAGGATCCGCAGCCGGTCGAGTGCGCGGAACTCCTGCTGCTCCATCAGCACCGCGAGCATCGAGGGCACGAACTGGGCCACCGTCACCTTCGCGGTGCGCATCTCCCGGACCAGGTGGATCGGATCGGCGTGCAGCCCCGACGGCACCACCCGGAGCCGGGCGCCGCCGGCCAGCGGCCAGAACACCTCGCAGACGTGGTAGTCGAAGGCGTACGCGGTCTTGTGCAGGGCCACGTCCCGGCCGTCCAGCGGCAGTTGCTCGGCCAGCCAGTCGACCTTGTCGACGATCGCGCCGTGCTCGTTGAGCACGCCCTTCGGTCGGCCCGTCGAACCGGAGGTGAAGACCGCGTAGGCGGCGTCGCCGGGTGCCGCCTGCGGGAGTTCGACCTCGCCCGCCGGGCCCTGCGCGAGCGCGTCGAAGGTCGGCGCCGCGAGGCCGGGCGGGGTCGCGCCCGCAGGCTCCGACCGCTCGACGACCACCAGGCGGGCCCGGGAGTCCTCCAGCATGCCGCGCAGTCGCGCCGCCGGCTGGTCCGGATCGAGCGCGAGGTAGGCGGCGCCGGCCCGCAGCACGGCGAGCAGGGTGACCACGACGTTCGCGCTGCGGGGCATCAGGACGGCGACCACATCGCCGGGGCGCACCCCGCGGCCGACCAGCGATCCGGCTACCTTCCCGCTCTCCGACCAGAGTTGACGGTACGTCAGGGACGTCGTCGCGCTCTCCAGTGCGATGGCATCCGGAGTCCTGGCGACCTGCGCCTCCACCAGTCCGTGCAGGGTCCGGGCCGAGGCCTGCGACGGCTCGGGCAGGACCGACGGCTGGGCCACGGCCATCACCCCTTGCTCCGTACGGCGGCCACCAGCTCGGCCAGCGTGGGGTGGTCGAACAGGGTCGAGATGGGGAGCTCCACCCCGAGTTCGCCGCGGATGCGGTCCACCAGCTGAACGGCGGCCAGGCTGTCGCCGCCGGACTCGAAGAAGTCGTCGTCCGGACCGGCCTCGGTGCCGAGGATCTCGACCCACAGCCCGGTGACCCGGTCGGCCGGTCCGCCCTCGGCCGGGGCGACGGCCGTCCGGACCGGCTCCTGAGGCGCGGCCGCTTCCTCGGCCGGCGATCCGCCCGACGAGCGGATCGCCGCAGCGGTGAACCGGCTGGTCCGCCGCAGCTTCTCGCGCAGCCCCTCGGGCGCGACGATCACCTGGGGCCCGAGGTCGGTGGCAAGGAACGCCTCCAGCAGCCCGGCGCCGGCCTCGACATCGAGGAAGGCGTCCTGGGCGGTGCCAGAGGACCGCAGCGGAGCGCTGCGCGGTGCGTCGCCGCTCTGCCGGACGGAGCCCGCCACGACCGCCCGGTTGACGTGCAGAAGGGTGAACCCGGTGATGGTCACCAGCTCGCGCCCGTCCGCGTCGATCAGGGCGATGTCGCGGACGACGGCCCCCTTCGGTTGCTCGGCCCACGGGCGGACCAGCGCCGTCACCCGGGCCGGCAGCGTGCCCCGTACCACCACGTCGCGGTAGCTGAACGGCAGCGCGTTGGTGCCCTCCGGCAGCGGCAGCAGGAAGGAGGTGGCGCAGTCGAGCAGGGCAGGGTGCAGCAGGTTGGGCCCGATGTCGCCGTGGTGTGCGGTCGGCAGGGCCAGCTCCGCGAGCACCGTGTCCGTGCCGCCGGTCACCCGCTCCACGGTGTGCCAGCGCCCCCCGACGGTCATCAGGCCCGAGCCGTCGTTGAGCCGGGGGCCCGCGAACGGCACCGTGTGCGCGGCGCGCAGCCCCGGCAGGTCGTGGCGCGGGGCCGCGTCCTCGTACGGCGTGACCGTGCCGCCGGCGTGCAGGACGGCGGCACGGGCGCCGTCGGCCTGCGACTGGACGCGGAAGCGCCAGCCCGACTGCTCCGGCTCGAAGCGGATGCTCAGGTCGAGCGGGGCGTCGATCGCCAGCGGGGCGGTGAACGCGACGTCGGCCAGGCGCACCGGGCCGGTGTGGAACGTGCGGACCGCGCGGAGCACGAGCTCCAGGTAACCGGTGCCGGGAAGAATCGGAGTGCCGCCCATGCGGTGCTCGTCGACCATCCAGACGTCCGGGGTGAGCCGGACGGTGAAGGCGCGGTCCGTACCCGTCGTCGGTACGGCGACCGGCACGGGCTCGGGGGCCGGGCGCTCGCGATGGAACCTGGAGTGCTGGGAGGCAGCCTCCACAGCCATGCCTGCGCCGTCCCAGGAGGGCCAGTTGACCGACACGGTACGGCCGGGCCGGCGCCGGCTGCGCTCGTGGGCGAAGGCGTCGAGGAAGGCGTTGGCGGCGCCGTAGTCGGACAGGCCGAACTGGCCGGTGACAGCGGCGACCGAGGAGTAGAGGACGAAGGTCCGCGGCTCGTCGCCGAGGAGTTCGTCCAGCAGCAGCGTGCCGTTGACCTTGGGGCGGAGGATCTGCTCGGCGGTTGCGGCGTCCTTGACCGCGAGCATGCCGCCGCCCGCGAGACCGGCCGCGTGAATCACCCCGCGGATCGGGCCCAGCAGATCGCGCACCCGCTCGACGGCCGAGGCCAGCGAGGCCCGGTCGGTCACGTCGGCGGCCAGCGGCAGCACCTGGCAGCCGGCCAGCTCCATCCGGCGTACGGCTTCGACCGCGGCGCGCCGGGATTCGCTCAGGCGCTCGGGGTCGGCCCACTCCTCCCGGTCCGGCAGGCCGGAGCGCCCGAGCAGCGCGATCCGGGTGGCACCGCGGGCAGCCAACCGCTCGGCGGCGACCAGGCCGAGGGCACCGAGGCCACCGGTGATCAGCCAGGCGCCGTCGGCGGCGACCGGGAGGAGACTCCGGTCCGACCGAACGACGGGCTCGGGCACGCTGTGGAAGACCGGCTGCCAGTGCTGCCGGCCGCGAAGGGCGACCCGTGTCATCTCGGCACCGTCGTCGCCCCCGAGCAGGGCCCACAGCGTCTCGGTCGCAGTGCGGTTGGCTCCGGCGACTGCCTCGGCGGGCACGTCGATCACTCGGGCGCGGAGCTGCTCGCTCTCCCGCACCGCAGTGTGCAGCAGGGCCACGACGGGCGCCTTGGCCGGTTCGATCGGCTCGGACCCGGAGACGTCCCACAGCCGGTCGGCGAGCACAGTGATCCGGACCGGGCGGCCCGGGCAGTGCCGGGCGAGGTCCTGGACGATCCGCTGGGTCGCGCGGAAGCCCCGGTCGAGCCAGTACCTGACGGCCTGTCCGGGCTTCGCGCCGTCCGGCGCCGGGCCGTTCAGCCAGAGGTGGACGATCTCCAGCGGCTCCTGGTGGTCGCGCAGCTCCGACAGGAGCGCCGCGCTGAGGCGCTTGGGCTCCACGTCGTCCGCCTTGACCATCTCGGCGGCGACGCCGGCCTCGGCCAGCCGGTCGAGCAGGGGTGCGGCCTGTCCGGCGTCGTGGGCCAGCACCAGCCAACGGCGGCCCGCCAGTGCGGTCTCCGTCTCCCCGGGCTGCGCCTGGGCCCAGCCCGGAACGGTGATCCGGTCGTCGTCGGAGACCGGCGGCGGATCGGTGATCTGCTGCCGGGCCTCCGGAGCCTGGCCGACCGGCTGCGGGTCGGGGGAGATCCAGTACTGCCCTCGGTCGAAGACGTAGCCGGGCAGCGCGACCGGGACGATCCGCTCGTGCTCCAGCAGGGCACGCCAGTCGACGTCCAGTCCGGCCTGCCAGAGTGCGGCGACCGCACGGTAGAGCACGGCGGTCGCCKCGCTGCCGTCGCCCGCCGCCGGCAGCGAGGCCATCGGCCGGTGGCCGCCGGCCGGCACCGGGATGCGTCGCACCAGCTGGGTGAGCGCCTGGCCGGGGCCGATCTCCAGCAGCACGGCCCCCTCGACCGCCGCGGCCCGTTCGGCGCCCTCGCGGAACCGGACGGGGCGGCGCAGGTGGTCGGCCCAGTACTGCGGGTCGGTGGCCTGCTCGTCGGTGACCCAGTCGCCGGTCACGTTGGAGACCCACCGGACGGTCGGCTGAGCGAGCGTCAACTGTGCTGCGAAGGAGGCGAGTTCCTCGGCCGCCTGGTCGGTGGCGGGGGTGTGGAAGGCGCGCTCCACGTCGAGGGCGACCCAGCGGTGACCGGCGGCGGTGAGTTCGGCGGTGAGTTCCTCGACGGCCTCGACCGGGCCGCCGACGGTGCAGCTGCGGGCGGCGTTGTCGGCGCTGAGCCAGACGTCGCGGCCCGCCACCAGGCGCTCGGCCTCGGCCGCGGACATCGCCAGCGCGATCATCCGGCCGGCCGGGGCGGCGGCGAGCAGTTCGCCGCGGCGGACCACCAGGCGGGCGGCGTCGGCGAGTTCGAAGACGCCGGCCACCGTCGCCGCGGTGATCTCACCGATGCTGTGGCCGATCATCGCGACCGGCTGGACGCCCCAGGACGCCCACAGACGGGCCAGCGCCCACTCCACCGCGAAGAGAGCGGGCTGGGTCAGCGCGGTGTCGCGCAACCGGGCCGCGGCGTCGGCGCCGTCCTCCAGCAGGGCGGCGCGCAGCGCGGTGGCGACCTCGACCCCGAAGTGCTCCAGGCACCGGTCGAACTCGGCCCGGAAGACCGGCTCGTGGG
Organism: Kitasatospora sp. P5_F3; assembly: GCF_054049135.1. Lineage (NCBI taxonomy): Bacteria > Bacillati > Actinomycetota > Actinomycetes > Kitasatosporales > Streptomycetaceae > Kitasatospora > Kitasatospora sp. P5_F3. Next base: position 13,637 of record NZ_JBFUMY010000046.1, read on the forward strand.
CGTAGAGCTCGGCGGCCATGGCGGGGTGCTGCGTCCCCTGGCCGGGGAACATGAAGACCGCGCCGGTGGCCGGGGTGCCCGGCGTCTGGCCGCGGGCCGCCAGGTCCGCGATGGCGTCGGCGAGCGTGCTGCCGTCCTCGCCGACCACGGCGAGGCGGTGCCGGTGGTGCAGCGGACGGCGGTGCAGGGTCCTGGCCACCTCGGCGAGGTCGGAGCCCTCCTCTGCCAGGTGGGCGGAGATCTGCTCCGCCATGCCGCGCAGCGCCGGGGCGGATGCGGCGGCCAGCGGGAGCACCGTCGTSCGCCGGCGCGCGGGGCGCAGCTCGGCGGGCCGGCCGGCCGGCGGCTGCTCGACCAGGACGTGGACGTTGGTGCCGCCGATGCCGAAGGAGCTGACGCCCGCGATCCGGGAGCCGTCCAGCGGCCACGGCCCGGCCTGGGCCCGGACGGTGAACGGGCTCTGCTCCAACTCCATCAACGGGTTTGCCCCGTTGAAGTTGGCGGTGCCGGGGGCGATGCCGCGGTTGACGGCGAGTACTGCCTTGATGAAGCCGGCGATGCCCGAGGCGGGGCCGAGGTGGCCGATGTTCCCCTTCGCCGAGGACAGCAGGCAGTAGCCGGTGCGGTCGGTGTGCGCGCGGTACGCGCGGCTCAGCGCCTGGACCTCGATCGGGTCGCCGAGCGCGGTTCCGGTGCCGTGCGCCTCGAGGTAGCCGACCTCCGCGGCGTCGACGCCGGAGACGGCGAGGGCCTCGTAGACCGCGGCGAACTGGCCCTCGGCGCTGGGAGCGGCGAAGCCGGCCTTGCGGTTCCCGTCGTTGTTGACGGCGGATCCGCGGATCGTGGCGAGCACCCGGTCGCCGTCGCGCAGCGCGTCGGCGAGCGGCTTCAGGACGACCGCGCCGGCGCCGTCACCGAAGATCGTGCCGTCCGCCGCCGCGTCGAAGGGGCGGCACCGGCCGTCCCTGGAGAAGATGCCGCCGTCCACCCAGCGGTGGCCGCCGCCGTGCGGCAGCTCCAGTTGGACGCCGCCCGCGACGGCGACGTCGCACTCGCCGTTGCGCAGGGCCTGGCAGGCCAGGTGCAGCGCGACCAGGGAGGTGGAGCACGCGGTGGCGACGGTGAAGGCGGGACCGCGCAGGTCGAGCTTGTAGGAGACGATCGTGGCGATGTAGTCGTTGTGGTTGCCCGCCTGGATGCCGACCTCGCCGTAGTTGCGGACCGCTGCGGCGTTGCGCCGGACGTTCAGCTCGGCGTAGCGGTTGGTCGCGCCGCCGGCGAAGACGCCCACCGAGGCCGGGCCACCGGTCTCGACGCCCGCGTCCTCCAACGCGCTGTAGGCCACCTCGAGGAAGATCCGCTGCTGCGGGTCGCGCAGTTCGGCCTCCCGGGGGGTGAAGCCGAACAGGCCGGCGTCGAAGCCCGCGACGTCGTCCAGCAGCGGGGCCCGCTTGACGTAGTTCGGGTCCGCGATGGCGGATTCGGGGATACCCGCGTTCCGCAGGGTGTCGTCCGACAGGTCGGTGAGGCTGACAGTGTTGGTGAGCAGGTTGGACCAGTAGCTCTCGACGTCGGGTGCGCCGGGGAGGCGACAGGCCATCCCGATCACGGCAATGCGGTCGTCGTCCGCGGCGTGGTTCATCGGATTCCTCCAAAGCGTGGGGCCGCCGCGGTCGGCGGGCAGGAACGGTCGGCGGGGGTGGGCGCGAGGTCGGCCGCCAGCTGCCCGGTGATCGCGGTGAGCAGGGCGTCGGTGGCGTGACCGAGCAGGTGGTGCGGTCCGGGGACCGTCTCGCGGCGGTGGCCGCCGGTGGTCCAGCCGGACCAGCCGGGGCCGGCGGGGTCGAGGACCCGGTCCTGGTCGCCGCGCAGCTCCAGGACCGGTGCCGACAGCGGGCGGGCGGCCGGCCCGGGCACGGCCCAGGTCTCCAGGGCGCGGAAGTCCGCCCGGATCGCCGGTTCCGCGAGCCCGTACAGGGACCGGCCCGCCGGGGTGTCCTGGAGGGCTCCGTACCGGGCCAGGTCGGCGAACAGGCCGGCGCTGTCCAGGAGGTGGGTGGTGCCGCCGACCGTGCCGTCCGGTGCCGGTGCGGCGGCGGCGATCAGACGCAGGACGTCCGTCCGTCCGGCCGCCTCCAGGAGCTGCGCGGTCCGGTAGGCGGCCACCGCCCCGAAGCAGTGCCCGAAGAACGCCACCGGACCCGGCAGGGCGGTGACTTCCCGGGCGGCTGCCTCCGCGATGGCCTCGAGCGAGCCGAGTGGCTCCTCGCGCAGGCGGCTCTCCCGGCCCGGCAGGCGGATGGCGCTGACCGCCACCCACGGCGGGAGGAGACCGGCCCAGCCGGCGAACGGGGCGGCGCCCGCCCCGGCGTGGGCGAAGCAGACCAGGTGCACGCGCGCGGCCGGGGAAGCCGGAAAGCGGACCAGCGCAGGGCGGGCCGGCCGGGCCGCCACGGTCGCGGCGGTCATGCGGACAGCTCGATCGTGCCGCGGTGCCGTTCGCCGGCGACCGCCTGCTTGAGCAGCACCACGCCGAGGGCCGTCCAGACCAGGCCGACCAGCACCTCGCAGCCGAGGCCGCTGAGCACGGTCGACGCCGGTGCGCCCGCGAGCAGGTCGCGCAGCGCCTGGAGCGCATGGGTGAGCGGCAGCAGTTCGGCCACGGCCGCGACCGGGGCAGGCCAGTAGTCGACCGGTACGTTCACCCCGCAGAAGGTCATCAGCGACATGTAGCCGGTGTTGAGCGCGAGCCACTGCAGCCCCGGGCGGCGCAGGACGAGGGCGCCGACCGCCGTTCCCATCCCGTAGGCGGAGCAGCCGGCCACCGCAAGGAAGCACGGGACGAGCAGCACCTCGGGGAACGGCATCGGCAGCTGGAAGACCACCGCCGCGACCGTGAACACACCGGTGCTGCTGACGATTCCGACCAGCAGGCAGTACGAGCCGCGTGCCAGGTACGTCAGCGCGAAGTCGGCGGGGGCGGCGACCTGGAGGGCCAGGGTGCCCTGCCCACGTTCGCGCACGGTGGTGGTGATCACCACCATGGCCTCGATGCACACCACCACGGCCGCGTTGCCGACGGCGAGGTAGCGCACCCGGTCGTCCGAGCCCGAGAGCATGCCGATGGTGCCGAAGAACAGGACCTGGGCGATCAGCCGCAGAAACCAGCCGAACAGCCAGCTGCGCCAGGTGTAGAAGGTGACCAGCTCGCGGAAGCCGATCCGGGACGCGGTGGTGACGATGCCGCCCCACCGGGCAAGTGCGTTCACGACAGCCCCACCGTGCCTTCCGACTTGAGGCGAATGATCATCCGGTCCACCAGGACGGTGCCGGCCGCGTAGGCGCAGACGCCCAGCAGCAGCAGCATCGCGAGCCGCCAGCCGAAGTTCTCGACCGGCTCGGGCCGGGTGGCGGCCCGGAGCAGGTCCGCCGCCCAGGAGAGGTAGATGACCTTGCTGACCGGTTGCAGCCAGGCGGGCAGCAGGCTGACCGGCACCAGAACGCCGCCGAGCACGTAGCACGGGTACCCGAGCGCATTGGCGTAGCGCCGGGCGGATCCGGCCGTCACGAAGACCGCGGCCAGCACGGTCGCGGTGCCGAGGGTGGCCAGCGCGGTGGCGGCCAGGGTGCAGGCGAGCAGCCAGGGGTGGTGCACCGGCAGTTCGACGCCGAAGAAGACGGTCGCGGTCAGCCAGGACTCGGCGAAGGTCGCCAGGCCGAGGAAGGCGATGGTCGCGACCCGGCCGGTGACCAGCCGGGTGAGGCCGGCCGGCGAGCCGAGGAAGAGCTCCAGGGTGCCGCCGCGCTTCTCGTCGTCGACCACCGACCCGGCCAGGTCGAGCGAGACCAGCCACAGGCCCATCAGGGCCGGCGCGAGGACGGCGTAGGGCTCGAGGTCCGGCCGGTCGGCCTGCCGGATGGAGGACAGGAAGATGGCGGTGAAGAACGGGATGGTGGCGAAGACCAGCAGGTGGCCGGCGTTGCGGCGGAACAGCCGCAGCTGCAGGCGGGCGCCGGTGAGGATCTCGGTCATACCGTCAGCCCTCGGTCGCCGATGACCTCCAGGTAGACGTCCTCCAGGGTCGGCAGCGAGGTGCGGACCATGGTGACGTCCGCGTCGACCAGTGCCCGCAGCACCGGCTGGACGGCCCCGGCGGCGCTGGTGGCGATCCGGATCCAGCCGTCGGCGAGCTCCTCGATGCCTGCCACGCCTTCGAGCCCGCTGATGCTCTGCCGCAGCGGAGCAGGTACGTCGCGGGCGTCGACCCGCTCGTAGGCGGTGATCCACCGGCCGACCTCGGCGGGGGCTTCGGTACCGACCACCTGGCCGCGGTCGATGAGGGTCACCCGGTCGCAGACGGCCTCGGCCTCGTGCATGTCGTGGGTGGTCAACAGGATGGTGCGGCCTTCGGAGCGGAGCTCCCCGACCAGACCGCGGAACTCCCGGGCCGCCACCGGGTCCATGCCGACCGTGGGTTCGTCGAGGAAGAGCAGTTCGGGGTCGCCGACCAGTCCGCGGGCGAGGTGGAGGCGCTGCTTCATGCCCCGGGACATCCGGTCCACCTGGGTGTCGGCCTTGTCGCCGAGCCCGATCCGCTCCAACAGCGCGGCGACTGCCCTGGCACGCTCCCGGCCGGGCACCCCGTAGAGGGCCGCCCAGTAGTCCAGGTTCTCCCGTGCGGTGAGCCGCCCGTAGAGACCGCGTTCGCCGCCGAACACGATGCCGATCCGTCGGCGCAGGGCCTGGGCCTCGGCGGCGACATCGAGCCCGAGCACGGTGGCCCGGCCGTCGGTGGGCAGCAGCACCGTGGAGAGGATCTTGACCAGAGTGGTCTTGCCGGCGCCGTTGGGGCCGAGCAGGCCGTGGACCTCGCCCTGCTCCACATCGAGGTCCAGACCGCGCAGCGCGGTCACGACCTGTCCGGCCTCCCCGCCGCGGCGACGGCCCTTGGCATACGTCCGGGTCAGGCCCCGGACTTCGATCGCCGTACTCACTGGTGGTCGTCTCCTCGTGGTGTCGCGGGTGTGGCCGCGGTCTGGTCGAAGTGCAGGTCCCCGCTGGGCAGGGGGAGGGAGATGCCGCCGTCCACCGGAAGGTTGACCCCGGTGATGTGTGCGGCGGCGTCGGAGCAGAGGAACAGCGCGGCGGAGGCCGAGTCCTCCGGCGTGGCGAGCCGGCCGAGCGGCGTCCGCACCCGCTGCCGCTCGAAGGACGGCGGGTGGTCGGGCCGACCGGCGGCCATTCCGCCGACCGCGTTCTCGGTGGGCGTCGGGCCCGGACCGAGCGCGTTGACCCTGATGCCGTGGCGACCCCACTCGGCAGCCCAGGTGGCGGTGAGCGCCAGGACTCCCGACTTGGCGGCGGCGGCGTGGGCGAAGTACGGCAGGCCGCGCTGCGGGTCGGTGATCGCCACGTTGAGGATCGCCCCGCCGCCCTGCTCGATCATGTGCGGGACGACGGCGCGCGTGCAGTGGAAGGTGCCGTAGAGGTCGATCTCCACGACGGTCCGGAACGAGCGCGCGGACATGGTCTCGGCGGGCGACCAGAAGTTGGCCGCCGCGTTGTTGACCAGGACGTCGACGGCCCCGAAGCGGGACATCGCGCGTTCCACGGCGGCCTTGACCGCCGGCTCGTCCCGGACGTCGCACACCACGGTGTCGTTCTCCACCCCCAGAGCGGTGAGCCGTCGGCCGGCCGACGCCAGCCGTTCCGCGTTGCGGGAGGCCAGCACGACCTGTGCTCCGTGCAGTCCGAACGCCCTGGCCATCGCGAAGCCGATTCCGGTGGCCCCTCCGGTGATGAGCACGGTCCGCGAGTTGTAGAGGCCGTCAGCGAAGTGAGGCATGGTGCAGGCCCGCCTTCCGATCAGTTCATGACTCGATGACATTACAAACGGTCATATTCTTTGGTCAATATGACTTCGGAGTGTCGGACGCGACACCCGGGGCGTCATGCCGCGTCGGCCCGGACCTGTCGGCAGAGATCGCGCACCATCAGGTTCTCCAGCCGGCTGCCGCCGCTGCCCGGCGGCACCACGCTGCTGGAGAGGAAGGAGACCACCAGGTCCTGGTCGAGGTCGGCCACGACCATGCCGCAGCCGTAGGCGGTGTGACCGGCCACCCGGGCGCCGCTCGGGGCGGTGAACCAGGCCCGGTCGGTGCACATGCCCAGGCCCCAGGCGAGCTCGAGGTCGCCGAAGTTGCGGTCGGGCAGGCCGGTGCGGTGGTCGGCGGTGAGGATGTCCACCACCTCGCGGTTCAGCCCCAGGTCCGCCCAGCGCTCCGGCGCGGCCAGACACTCCGCCAGGCGGGCCAGCTCGTTCGCCGGGCCCCAGGCCCCGGTGCCGGCGAGGTGCGGCGCGAGCACCTTGTCGGACACCCGCTGGGTCGGTACCTGGCGGCCGTCGACCTGCTCGTACAGCCCGATCGGGCGCGGCGGCCGGGCCGCCGGGGTGCCGGCCTCGCCGAAGACCGTGCGGGTCATGCCCAGCGGCCGCAGCACCCGGTCGGCGACGTACTCGGCATAGCCCAGGCCGGACAGGCGCTGGACGATCTCGGCGACGACGACCCATGACTCCATCGCGCTGTACCAGCCGCCGCTGCCGGGGGCGCCGGTCAGCTCGATGGCGCAGGCCGCGGCGAACGCCTCCTCGTGGCTCAGCCCCGAGAAGGGGCGGTCGACGCTCTCCGCCCGGAACGGCAGGGAGTGCGACATCAGGTGCGCCAGGGTCGCCCGCTCCTTGCCGTTCACCGCGTACTCGGGGACCAGCTCGGACAGCGGCGTGTCCGCGGAGACCGCCCCGGTCCGCAGGAACTGGCCGATCGCCAGTGCGCCCAGCAGCTTGGTGCAGCAGATCCACGGCAGCTGATCGTCGACGGTCAGCGGAACCCCGGGCTCGATCTCACCGAACGCCTCGTCCAGCAGCACCTCGCCGCGCAGCGACACCTGGAGCTGGATTCCGAGATGCGTTCCCTCCCGGACTGCGGCCAGGGCCCGGTCACGAACATTCTCTATCGCCTTCAAAGCTCGCCTTTCCATGGTGAACGATCCCTTCCGGGGTTCACCATGCCAGTCCATGACCGCCAGTTCAAGAAGCATGACAGACTTTATTGACCACCGAGTCATATTCTGAGTATCGTTCGAGCCGTCGGTTCCGTACGGGTGGGGAGTCCCCCTCCCGCTCTGCTCCGACCGCCATCCATCCGCCCTGAACGCGAGGACCGACATGGCCGAGCCGCATACCGACCACACCGTTCCGCTCGGCAGTACGGGCTGGCGCCTGTGGCGCGAGGCGGTCCTGCGCAGTGCCGGCTTCACCGCCGATCGGCTCGGCGCGCTGGTCGATCCCGTCCTGGCGGCCGCCGCGGACGAGGCCGCCACCGGAACGGCGGCGGACGGGTACCGGCAGGCCTTCGAGGAGGCGGCGGTGCGACTGTCCGAGGCCGTTCGCGCCACGGCGGCGGAGCCCCGTTTCCGGGAGGCCGTCACCTGGCAGAACCGGCGGCTGCTCACCGACTGCCTGGACAAGGCGGCCGCCGGCGAACCCCGCAACGTGCGCGGCCGCTCCCATGAGCACGCCATCGCCAGCTACCTCCAGCGATATGCGGTGAAGAACGACACCATCGGGTTCTTCGGGCCGGTCGGCTGGGCGGAGTGGAGTGACCGGCCGGAGGCCCTCGCGGTCGAGGCGGGCAAGGACCTGCTCGCTCGCCGCACCGTCTACTTCGAGTCCTGGGCGATCGACACGCTCGCCCGGACCCTGAGCTCCGATCCGGACCTGCTCCCCTGGCTGACTCCCCGCCTGTCGGCCGCCGACCGTCTCGGCGACGGCGTGCTGCACCGCGCGGGGAAGGGCGAGCAGCCGCTCGGTCCCCTGGAGGCCGCCGTGCTCGCCCGGTGCGACGGCATCCGGACGGCGCGGGAGGTCTGCGAGGCCCTGCGCGACTCGGGAGCCCACGCCGAGCCCGAGGTGCTGGCCGTGCTGACGGATCTGCGCGACCGCGACCTGGTCACCCTCGATCTGGAGGGCCCGGTGGAGGCCTGGCCGGAACAGAGCCTGCGGGCGAAGCTCGGCCGGATCGGCGATCCGGCCGTACGGGACCGCGCGGTGGCCGTCCTCGACGGACTCTGCCGGGCTCGTGACGCCGTCGCTGCGGCGGCCGGGGACGCGGAGGCGATCGCCGCCGCCGTGGACGCCCTCAACGCCGCCTTCGTGGCCGCCACCGGAACGGCAGCGGAACGCCACCACGGACGCAACTACGCCGGCCGGACGCTGGTGTACGAGGACTGCGTGCGCGACGTCCGGGTCCGGCTCGGTACGGCGCTGCGCGACGAGCTCGCCGCCCCGCTCGGGCTGGTCCTGGACAGTGCGCGCTGGTTGGCGGGCCGGATCGCCGACGAGTACCGGGTGCTGTTCCTGGGGGTGTTCGACCGGTGGTCGGCGCGGTCCGGCGAGTCGGCCATGCCGCTCGCCCGCCTGCTCGCCGCGGCCACACCCCACCTCTTCTACTCGGCCCGGGCGCTGCCCGCCCCCGTCCGGACCGCGGTCGCGGAGTTCCAGGCGCGCTGGCAGCGGGCCCTCGGTGAGGCGGACGGGCCGGGCCCCCGGGTCTTCACCAGCGAGCAACTGGCGGAGCGGTTCGGCCGCGAGTTCCCGGCGGTCCGACCGCCCTGGGCCGCCGCGATCCACCACTCCCCGGACCTCATGATCGCCTCGCCCMCCGCGGCGGCGGWGGGCGAGGGCCGCTATCTGGCCGTGCTCGGCGAACTGCACACCGCGCTCAACACCATGGAGAGCCGGGTCTTCGTCGAGCAGCATCCGGAGCCGGAGCGGCTTCGCGCCGCGGACGCGGCCGACCACGGCGGCCGGCGGGTCTATCTGGTGCCGCCGAAGGACTGGCCCACCGTCACCTCCCGGCTGGCGCCGCCGTCGGCGCTGCTGTCGCCCGACTACACGTACTGGACGCTCCGTTCACCCAGCGTCGAGCCGCCCGGCTCCGTGCTGACCCTCGCCGACCTGTCGATCCACCGTGTGGACGGCGGGCTCGTCGTCCGGTCGGCTGCGGGCGACTTCGGCTGCGATCTGCTGGAGATGCTGGGCGAGTTGCTGTCCGGGGTGACGGTCAACAGCTTCAAGCCCTTCGCCCCCGCCGTGCACCGGTCGAGGGTGACCGTCGACCGGCTCGTGATCGCCCGGGAGTCCTGGGCGATCGAGGTGGAGACGCTGGCGTGGACGGCCCTGTCCGACGAGGCCGAGCGTTATCGGGCGGCCCGTGCCTGGCGGTCCGAGGCCGGTCTGCCGGAAAGGGTTTTCTACCGTTCCCCCACCGAGGACAAGCCCGCTTTCCTCGATTTCGGGAGCATTCCCCTGATCAACATGTTCGCCAAGACGGTCCGCCGGGCTGCCGAGCTGCGCGCCGCCACCATCGGCCTGACCGAGATGCTGCCCGACCTGTCGGACACCTGGCTCCGCGACGACAGCGGTGCCGGGTACACCTCGGAGATTCGCGTGGTGGCCGTCGACCAGGCGGCATGACAAAGTTTATTGACCATCCAGTCATGACATCTGTAGTGTTCGATCAATCCCATGTGAAAGGTGCTCAGGAATGAAGCCGACTGCCGCGGTCACCGACCCGGACCGTTTCATCAAGATCCTTGACGACCCGGCCATGCAGCTCCTGGTCCGCCTTCAGGACCAGCTCCTCCACACCACGGCCGAGTTCTGGAAGGAGCGCCGCGCACTCAACCTGCACCTGCCGATCACCACCGGATCGGTCTCCAGCCCGATGGGGCTTGGCAGCGACAGCCTGCCCGTCCAGATCGAGCTCTTCGGCGAGAAGGTGTACCTGGCCGACTCGATGCAGTTCCTGCTGGAGTACGGCTGTCGGATCGCCCCGGAAGGCGCCTGGTACCTGATGCCGAGCTTCCGCGGTGAGGAGGCCGACAAGACCCACCTCAGCCAGTTCTTCCACAGCGAGGCAGAGATCATCGGCGGCCTCACCGACGTCCAGGACGTGGTCGGCCAGTACACGCGGACGCTGGCCCGAGCCGCTCTGCGGGAGTTCGAGAGCGAGCTGGCCTCGGTGGCCGGTTCCGTCGACCACATCGTCCGCATGGCGGAGACCGAGGTCATCCCGCAGCTCAGCGTCGACGAGGCCGTCGACCACCTGGGCAACGACCCGGAGTGCGTGCGCCACGACCCGGCCGGCTTCCGGACCATCACCCGGGCCGGTGAGCGCAGGCTCATGGACGAGATCAGCCCGGTGCTGTGGCTGAGCCACTTCGACCACCTGTCGGTCCCCTTCTACCAGGCGTACGAGCCCGGCACGGACAAGGCGCGCTGCGCCGACCTGCTGCTCGGCATCGGCGAGGTCGTCGGCGCCGGCGAGCGGCACGTCGACGGTGAGCAGACCCGCAAGGCGCTCGCCCACCACGAGGTCCCCGAGGAGGACTACGACTGGTACGTCCGGATGAAGTCCGAGCGCCCCATGCTCACCTCGGGCTTCGGTCTCGGTGTCGAGCGCTGGCTGATGTGGCTGCTGCGCCATGACGACATCCGGGACCTCCAGCTGGTGCCGCGCATCAACGGCCTCACCCTGGCTCCTTAGGGATGGGCGGGTCCGTTCTCGCCTCCCCCGCCGGACGGTGGGGGAGCGACCGCGCAACAGCCTCCACGACGGCCCTGCGGAGGCGGATAGCCTGCGACTTCGTCGACTCCTACCCGCAGGCCCGGCAGGTGCCGGCCGTGGGCATCTCCTCCGGGGTCGACCGCTCCGTCCACCTCATCGGATCGTCGATCAGCGCACTGAAGCCCTGGATTCCGGGGGGAGTCCCGGCGGGCGGGGTGCTCGCGGTCCAGCCGGCGGTCCGGACCCAGAACCTCAGGACCCTCGGTGACTGTGCCACCCCCTTCAGCTGGGGCGGCCACTTCACCAACTTCTCGATCGCTCTCCCGGCCGGCGCCGGACCGGCACCGGCCGGGAACACCCTGGCCTTCTTCCTCGATCGCTGCGGGTTCGGCCCCGAGGACGTGCTGGTCCGTGCCAGTCGCGCCCACCACAGCCTGTTCCCGGCGATCGAGGTCTTCGCGGAGCGGGTCAGGGTCGAGTGGGACAGCCGGGCGCCGAAGTACTACACGCACTCCATCGGCATCCCCGGCGTCCAGGGCGTGAACTTCAACGTCGCGCTGCGCCACCCGGTGACGGGTGACTACGACGACGTGGGCAACTACATCGACTTCACCCCCGGCGAGGGGGGCCCCGTCGCGGAGCCGTTCACCGAGATCGGGTTCGGTGACACCACCGTCCTGCGGGCCCAGCTCGGCCTCGACCACGTGCTGGACGCCTTCCCCTTCCCCGCCGGGCCCACCGCCGGTCACTGGGCCAACCGGCATCTGCAGGACGCGTTCCTGGTGTCCGCGGTCCTCTGGAACGAGGGGCTGCGGCCGTCCAACCGGGACGCCAGGGCCAAACTCCTGCGGAAGTACCTGGAGGCCTGCCGCACGGCCGTCGGCCGGTCCGGCGTCGGCCGGGAAGAGCTCGGCGAGTGGCTGCACGGCCTTTACACGGCGGAGGGATTCGCCCAGGCCGAATTCGACGGAATCTGGTCAGAACACCTGGAGATCAACCTGTGGACCTGAAATACAAGAACGTCGCATCCGTGTACGACCTCGTGTACGAGTCGCGCACCGAGGACGTCGAATTCTATCTGGAGCAGGCCGCCAAGGCTGCTCCGAAGCGCCTGGCGGAATTCGGCTGCGGAACCGGACGAGTCACCCTCAAGCTGGCCGAACGACTGCCGGACACCCACATCATCGCGGTGGACATGGACGCCGACGAGGTCGAGGTCCTGAACGACAGCGTGCGTGCCCGGGGCCTCGACACGATCGAGACCCGCTGCGAACTCATCCAGTCCTTCCAGGGTGAGGACGTCGACCTGGCGATCGCCCCCTTCCGGGTGTTCCAGCACGTCACCGAACCGGACGAGCTGGAGGCGTGCCTGAAGCAGGTCGCGCAGAGCCTGCGGCCGGGCGGCGTCTTCATCTTCGACCTGTTCAACCCCTCGATCCCGCTGCTCTCCAAGACCGGCGTCATCGCCTCCCAGGTCTTCGAGGACAGCGAGGGCTACCGCATCGAGCGAGTGGTCAACGTCAACGACCGGGACCACTTCCGGCAGACCCAGCTCATCGAAGAGGACTACACGGTCACCACGCCCGAGGGCGAGACCTACGACCTGCACTGGCACTACCAGACGCGCTACTACTTCCTCGGGGAAGTGGTGCCGCTCATCCAGCGCGCGGGATTCGACGTCGTCCGCATCGACTCGGACTACCGGGGCACCCCGTACGGCGACGGGGAGTACCCCGGCGACCTCGTGTTCCATCTCGTTCGCAACTAACAGCAAGTCAAGCCACCGCGACGGAGTCACAGAACAATGGCTGAAGCACCGGTCCTGGAGCAGGACCCCCATCTCCCCCTCTCGGTGGAAGCCCAGGCTTCCCCGCTCTCCCTGCTGCAGGGGGAGACCCGCACCCCCGGCCGTCCTGGCACGGCCGTCGCGGTCGAAATCGGCGGCCAGGCCCAGTCGTTGCGCCAGACGTTCGCCGAGGCGGGTGAGGCCCGGGTGCTCACCGCCGACAGCGAGGCCGGTCTGCGGGTGCTGCGGGCCACCGCGGCCCTGGTGCTGGCGATGGCTGTCCGCGAGGAGTTCCCGGACGCCCTGCCCGCCGGCTCGGGCCCCGCCGAGGACGGCTTCTACGCCGACTTCGCCGAGCTCGAGCCGGTCACCCCCGAGGTGCTGAAGCGTCTCGACAAGCGGATGCGCCGGATCGTCAAGCGCCGGCTGGCCGTCGACGCCCACCGGATCGCCTCCGTCGAGGAGGCCGGTGTGCCCGCGGCCGGCAACCGGTTCCTGCTGGAGATCGCCGCGGAGGAGCTCGGCAAGGACGCTCCGAACGCCTTCCGCTACACCGTCGGCCAGGAGGGCGCCGAACCGCTGTGGACCGGGACCGGCACCGACGTGGTCGCCCCGCACAGCGGTTACCTGACGGCATTCGAGCTGACCTCGTCCTCCGCCGTGTACTGGCAGGGGGTCGAAGGAAACGAGAGCCTGCAGCGCATCAAGGGCACCGCTTGGCCGGACGAGGAGGCCCTGGCCCGCCACCGCGAGTTCCTGGAGGAGGCCGCGCGTCGGGACCACCGCCGCCTCGGCTCCGAGATGGAACTGTTCACCTTCGCCGACGAGATCGGCCCGGGCCTGCCCATCCTGCTGCCGAACGGTGCCGCGATCCGCGACGAGATGCAGCGGTACTCGCTCGACAAGCACCGCAAGTCCGGCTACACGCTGATCAACACTCCCTTCATCGCCAAGGAGGAGCTCTTCCTGCGGTCGGGGCACCTCCCGTACTACGCCGACGGAATGTTCCCCGGCATGGCGGTGGACGGCAGCGAGTACTACCTCAAGGCCATGAACTGCCCCATGCACGCGGTGGTGTTCAAGAATCGCGGCCGCTCCTACAAGGAACTGCCGCTGCGCCTCTTCGAGTTCGGGTCGGTGCACCGGTACGAGCGGTCGGGCACCCTGCACGGCCTGACCCGGGTCCGGAACATGACCCAGGACGACGCCCACATCTTCTGCACCCAGGAGCAGATCCAGGAGGAGCTGAAGACGGTCCTCGCCTTCGTGCTGGACCTGCTGCGCGACTTCGGCCTGAGCGACTTCTACCTCGAGCTGTCGACCCGTGACGACTCCGACAAGTTCATCGGCAGCGCGGAGGACTGGGAGACCGCGACCCAGGCCCTGGTCGCGGCTGCCGAGTCCACCGGGTTGGAGCTCGTCCCCGACCCGGGCGGCGCGGCGTTCTACGGCCCCAAGATCAGCGTCCAGGTGCGTGACTCGCTGGGCCGGAACTGGCAGATGTCGACCATTCAGCTCGACTTCCAGACCCCGGCGCGATTCGAGCTGCTGTACCAGGCCGCCGACGGCTCCCGGGTCCGCCCGGTGATGATCCACCGCGCGCTCTTCGGCTCCCTGGAGCGGTTCCTCGGGGTGCTCATCGAGCACTACGGCGGGCAGTTCCCGGCGTGGATGGCACCCGTCCACGTGGCGGGCGTGCCGGTGCGCAGCGACGCCGAGTCCGGCCACACCGACTACCTTGCGAAGTTCTTCGGCGAACTCCTGGAGTCGGGTGTCCGCACTCAGCTCGACGCGTCCAGCGATCGCCTGCCGAAGAAGATCCTGAACGCCCAGCGCCTGCGCGCACCTTTCGTCGTCGTCGCCGGCGACCGGGACGTGGCAGCGGGTACGGCGTCGCTCCGGTTCCGGGACGGCTCGCAGGAGGCGGACCTCCCCCTCGCGGAGATCGCGGACCGGATCCTTCGCACCATCGCCTCCCGCGAGACGGCAAGCCCCACCGCCGCCGCGCAGGCGGGCCAAGACGTGTGACATGCCGGGAGTCACTTTTCCACCGCCGCTGAAGCCGGGCGACGAGATCCTGGTGGTGTCCCTGTCCTCCAACACCGCGTCCAGGTTCGACCGCAGGCTCCGACGGGGTGTCCTGGAACTGGAGCGGAGCGGGTTCCGGGTCCAGCTGGGCGCCCACGTCTCCGACAGCCGCAAGCCCGGTGCGGAGAGCATCGCGACCCGGATCTCGGACCTCCACCGCGGGTTCGCCGACACGAACGTCTCCGCGATCGTGTCGGCGATCGGGGGCTGGGCCTCGCACCAGCTGCTGGACTCGGTGGATCTGGAGTTGGTCCGCGCCAATCCGAAGTGGTTCATCGGCTACAGCGACACCAGCTCGTTCCACCTGTTCCTGAGCGAGCGGGCCCGGCTGGCGAGCGTCTACGGTCCGGCGGTCCTTCCCCAGTTCGGTGAGTTCGGGGGAGTCCGCCGGTACTCCCTGGACTCCCTCCTCGAGGCGACCCGGGGCGAGGCGTACGAGGCGTCGTGGGCCGACACCCGGGTCGACGAGAGGCGTCGCTGGGAGACCGAGGACGGCGTGCGGAGGGCGGCGGTGCGGAGCTCCGCACCCCTCGTGATCAGGGAGGGGTTCGGGCGTGGCGAGGTCCTCGCGCTCAACCTGGAGACCCTCATGTCGCACGCCGGGACCCCGTACTGGCCGAGGCTCTCCGAACGCATCCTGCTCGTCGAGATCTCCGACAGCGCACTCGAATGGCAGGCCCTGCGGCTCGTGCACCAGCTGAGCCAGCAGGAGGAGTTCGGGAGGATCGCCGGGCTCGCCCTCGGGCGGATCCCGGCGGGTGTCGAGATCGACACGAAGGAAGTCCTCAAGCGGCTGCGCGAGGTGACCAGTGCGATGGCGGTACCCGTGGTGGCCGATCTTCCGTTCGGCCACGTCGACCCCATCATGTCGATCACCCTCGGCAGGACCGCCGAACTGACAGCAGAGGCGAACGGACAGGTGTCACTGCGCTTCGACGCAGTCCCGGGCGCCTGACGGACACGGCCAGAAAGGTCTACCCAGCTCATGCCAGGAACATCGCGACCGGCCCACGAGGCCGCAGCCGCGCAGGCGGCGCCCCGAAGCGGCGGCGGATGCCCCGCACACGGGGATGTCGACCGACTGCTCACCGGCGACCCCTACCAGGCCTACTCGATGCTCTGGGCCACCGGCGAGGGAGCCAGCTGGCACGAGCCGACCCGGTCCTGGTACGTCACCGACCCCGCGCACGTACGGGAGATGCTGACGGACCGTCGGTTCGTCGCGCGGGGCGCCTCCCCGTTGGAGCCCGCGCTGGTGGGCGCCCCGGGGGCCGAGACGGTCGAGGAGCTCGAAGCCTTTCTGGGCTGCTGGCCGGTGTTCTCGGACGCGCCCGCGCAGCGTGCGGCCAGCCGGACCCTGCGGCGGTACTTCTCCCGGGCCCGCGCCGAACAACTGCGGCCGGCCCTCCGCTCCTCCTTCGAGGAGATCAGCGAGCGGACGGACGGCCGCAGGCCGGTCGCCACCTTCGCCCAGCCTGTGAGCGAGGTGATGCTCTCCCTGCTGCTGCAGCTGCCCGCGGAGGAGATCGACCGGCTCCGGGCGATGACCGCGCCGACCATCGGCTACCTCTCCAACGACGGTCAGGACGTCCGGATGGCCCGCGCCGCCCTGGACCGGATCGAGGAACTGGAGGAGTGGCTGGCCGCACGCGGCCGCAGCGGCGAGGACTGGCTGCTGAACGAGCTGAACGCGGCCGGTGTACAGCTGTCCAGGCGCGAACTGGCCGCCGTCTACATGCAGATCGTCACCGGAGCCCTGGATCCGACGTCCAATGCGCTGGTCGGCGCGCTGCGGTTCACCCGGCACGCGCCGCAGGCACAGGAGCTGGCCGCCGCCGGGGACTTCGCCGGCCTGGTCGAGCTGTGTCTGAGCCGCGACACGGGCTTCCACTTCGCACCCCGCCGGTCCCGGTGCCCGATCACGTTCGACGGTCGGGAGATCGCGGCGGGGGAGCGCGTGGTCGGCGTACTGGCCTGGGCCGCCGCGGTCGAGGCCACGACCGGTGACGCTCCGGTCGCGGCCGACTCCCCGGGCGGCGGCACCTCGCTGGCCTTCGGCCACGGGCGGCACTTCTGCCTCGGCGCCGGCATCGCCCAGGTCACCCTGGAGGAGGCGCTGCGGAGCGTCCTCACCCGCCGCGACCTGGCCGGGCTCGACCTCGACTCCGTCGAGCGGGTCCCGGCCCTCGGCGCATCCGTCTACCGGGACCCGGTCCCGATGGTGTGACGGCCTTGGGGGGTCTGTGGCACCGTGGTCGGGTGAATCGTGATCCGATCGACCAAGCCCGGCGTCTTGTCCGCGACCGTTTTCCCGGTGCTCTTGCCGTGGTGCTGGCGGGGTCCACGGTCTCGGGGCGGGCAACTGCCGGCAGTGACCTGGACATCGCGGTCCTGGTCGCCAGCGGCGGTGAGACGTACCGGGAGACGCTCCGCTTCGAGGGCCGGGTGGTGGAGCTCTTCGTCCACACCCGGGCCGGTCTGCGTGATCTCTTCGCGGTCGATCTCGCCACCCGCCGCGCGGTCATGCAGAGCATGTACGCCACCGGCCTGGTCCTGGTCGACACCGACGGCGAAGCCGGGCGGGCCCGGACCCTGGCAGAGACCGACCTCCGGCAAGGCCCGGCCGCACTCGACCCGGACACCGTGGAGACCAGACGCTACGGACTCACCGACGCCCTGGACGACCTGCACGACGCGACCGACGTCTTCGAGCGCCTGGCCATCGCCGGATTCGTCCTCAACACCGCAGCCGACCTGCTCTGCGACCACCACCGGGCCTGGACCGGCAGCGGCAAATGGCTGCCCCGACGCCTCCTCGAGGCAGACCCCGAACGCGGCACCACCCTGCTCGAAGCCCACGCCCACCTGTCCCGGACCAACAACCCCACCCCCCTCATCCAAACCGCCACAGCTATCCTCGACCTCGCCGGCGGCCCACTCCGCGAGGGCTACCGCCGAACCTGGCACGGCGTCATCGAATCCGTCACCACCAACCGCTGA
>NZ_JBFUMY010000047.1:0-41078 GCF_054049135.1 Kitasatospora sp. P5_F3
GGGGGAGCGAAGGGGTTGAAGTCGGCCGGCGGCACGTTGACCCGGACGCCCTTGGGGCGCTCCTGCGCCGCCGGGGCGGCGACGACCGGAGCCGGGGCGGGCACGGTCGGCGGCGCGGCCGGGACCGGGGGGACGACGGCGGGCGGTAGCGGCGCCTGCGGAGCCGGTGCCTGCGGGGCCTGGGCCTGGGCCTGGGCCTGGGGGGCCGCCTGCTGGGCGACCGGCTGCGCCACCGGGGCCTGGGCGACCGGCTGTTGGGCCGGGAGCTGCGGGAGGGCGGCCCTGGTGCCGTCCCAGCCGAGCTGGATGCTCGCCAGGATCTCGGCGAAGGTCGCCGCGTACAGGTCCCAGTCGTCCGGCTGGGCGGTGCCGAGCTGGACGGTCAGCACCGAGACACCGTCCGGCAGCGGCAGGAAGGCCTGCAGCACCGAGACGAGGGTGTTGTCCGCGACGTCGGGCTCGTTGTCGGGCTGGCCGACCGGCAGCAGCAGCGGCGGCACCGGGGCGATCCGGCGCTCCACCAGCACGGCGGTCGGACCGGCCGGGATCAGCACCGTCCAGACCTCGGCCTGCGGGCGGGTGTCCGCCAACTCGGCGGACAGTTCGGAGATCTGACGCGGGTGCGAGGCCAGCGAGACCACCAGCGAGGCCCGGCTCCGCCGGCCGTCCAGCTGGAGGGCGGCGACCCCGGCGAAGACCACCCCGGCGGCTGCGGACGGCTGGGCCAGCAGACCGGTCAGCACCGACCAGTCCTGTCGGCGCGGCGCCCGGGCGCCCGAGTACAACTCCTCGGCCACCTCGGCGAGATGACCCGCCCGGGCCTGCCGGTCGCCCCGGACGGTCAGCGGGTGGAAGACCGACGGCACCACCAGACGGACCTCCACGCCCGCCCCGGTGGCCAGCTCCTCCGGCACCGCGACCGGCCGCTCGGCGGCGAACCGGGCCACGGCGGCCGGGAACTCCGGTCGCATCCAGGCCTCGGCCGACTCCGGCCGGACGGGTACGGCGACCTGCTCCGCCGAGACGGCCCCGAGCGGCAGCCCGTAGACGTCCGTGGCCCCGTAACGGGCGAACAGCTCCGCCGTCGGAGCCTCGGCGTCGGCAGAGGCGTCGGCAGCGGTCCGCGTGGTGCCGGCCTCGACCACCGTGCCGAGCCCACGGACCGTCAGCAGGCCGGGCCCGCCGGGGCTCAGCCGGAGCCCGAACAGGGCGTCGGCGGAGGGGTGTGCGGCGCGGTCGAAGGCCGTCAGCGAGGCGGCCGGGTAGTGCGTGGCGTCGGCCCCCAACAGGGTGTCAGCCAGTACGTCGATCGTGGCGCCGATCCGTTCCGCGCCCGCGAAGCCGTCCTGATTCATGCCGCTGAGCCCCCCTCGTTCTCAGGTGATAATTCCGTCCACTTTCTATCAGAACCCGGCGTCAGGATCCCGCCGAGGTCACCCTTCGGCCAGCGCCGCCACCGCGTCGGCCAGGCCCGGAACGCCCAGCAGGCCCCCGAGTTGGCGGATCAGCCGACCGGTCGGGCCGTCGGCGCTCTCGTCCGCGAGGAAACCGGCCAGCTCGAGGGCCAGCGCGGGCTCGCGGGCCGCGCACACGGCGAGTGCCGCGACGAACTCCTGCACCAGCTGGAGCTGGAGCTCCTCCAGCGGGACTTCGGGTGTGGCCAGCCAGTCCAGCGAGGTGATCTCGGCGTTGGCGATCCAGGCGCGGACCGTCCGGCGCAGCCCCGGGCTGGGATCGGCCACCGCCAGGTGCCGGAGGATCTGCACGGCGGCGGCCCGCCGCACCTCGTCGATCACCGCGTTGCCGGCCGGTCCGGCCGTCACCGATCCGCCCCGCAGCAGCGCCGCGAAACCGGGGCCGTGACTGCGGACGAAGTCCAGGTAACGCCCCATCACCCGCAGCAGCCGCTCGGAGAGCGGACCCTCGTGCGGCTCCTCGAACCGTCCCGCCAGCTCCTGCCCGGCCCGCCGCAGCGCCTCTTCGTAGATCGCCTGCTTGCCGGGGAAGTAGTGGTAGACGAGCGGCCGCGAGGCACCGGCGGCAGCCGCGATGTCGTCGATCGACACGTCCTCCGGCGCAGACCGGCTGAACAGGTCGAGCGCCACCGCGATCAGCTGCTCCCGGCGCTCGTCCACGCTGAGCCTGCGCCGCGGCGCTCGCTCGGGCCGGTCCGCCACCGGCGGCGTACGGGAAACCATGAGCGCCACCCTAAGTGCTCCCGGCCGGTCGGGGGGAGCCAGGGCGGCAACTGCTGCCGGCCACCGGGTCAGCCGGTCGTCCTGCGGTGCTCCAGGTAGTGCCGGTAGGCGGCCAGGCCGTCGGGGACGAACTGCCACTCCGTCAGCCGCCGGGTGAGCTCGTCCTCGGTGAGCCAGTCGTGCCAGTCGACCTCCTCGACCTGGGGGCTGACCGGGCCGTCCCAGCGGGCCTCGTAGGTGTCGCACCACCAGGACAGCCCGTCCTCCTCGAAGAGGAACTTGAACAGCCGGACCGGCACGATCCCGCTGACCCCCATCTCCTCCTCGGCCTCGCGGACCGCCGCCGCCGCGTACGTCTCCCCGGCACCGACCACGCCGCCGACGAAGCAGTCGTAGGTGCCGGGCGCGTAGAGCTTGTCGGCGGCCCGGCGGTGGGTGAAGATCCGGCCCTCGGCGTCGCGGACCAGGATGAAGACGCACCGGTGGGTCAGCCCCAGCCGGTAGACCTCGCCGCGCGGGGCGGTGCCGATCACCCGGTCCGCTCCGTCCACCACGTCCAGCACTTCGTCAGCAGGGTTCGTCATGGACCCACGCTACCGAGTCGGCGTCTGCCGGATGAGCGGACTATCTTTCAGAAGCGAGGAGCGGACGAGCAGAAGGCGGCACGCGGGTGGAGATCTGGGGCGAGGCGGCGGAGGGCTTCGAGCCCGTACGGGAGGCCTTCGCGCGCAACTTCCGCGACCACGGCGAACTCGGCGGAGCGTTCGCGCTCTACCTGGACGGGCGCAAGGTGGTGGACATCTGGGGCGGCGACGCCCGGCCCGAGGTGGGCGGCCGCCCCGACCCGGCGGTCCCCTGGACGGCCGACACCGCGCAGGTGCTCCGCTCGGTCACCAAGGGGCTGACCGCCGCCACCGCGCTGCACCTGGCCGGGCAGGGACGGCTCGACCTGGACGCGCCGGTCGCCTCGTACTGGCCGGAGTTCAAGGCGGCGGGCAAGGAGCGGATCCCGGTCCGCTGGCTGCTCTCGCACCAGGCCGGGGTGCCCGCGCTGGACGTGCCGCTGCGGGTCGAGGACGTGATCTCCTGGGAGCCCGCCGTCGCGGCGGTGGCCGCGCAGGCGCCGTTCTGGGAGCCGGGCCGGGCGCACGGCTACCACCCGTACACCTTCGGCTGGCTGGTCGGCGAGGTGGTCCGGCGGGCCGCCGGGCGCAGCGTCGGGCGGTACTTCGCCGAGGAGATCGCCCAGCCGCTCGGACTCGACCTGTGGATCGGCCTGCCCACCGGAGCCGCCCCCAGGGTCGGCCGGCTGGTCGACCTGCCCGCCCCCGAGGCGGCCCTGAACGGTCCGAACGGCCTACGGCTGCGGCCCCGCCAGTCGGTGGTGGACGCCTACCAGGACCCCACCTCGCTGACGGCCCGTTCGTTCGGCGCGGTGCGGCCGAAGGTCGACCTGAACGACCCGGCGGTGCAGGCCGCCGAGATCCCCGGCGCGGGCGGGATTGGCACCGCGCGTTCGGTGGCCCGCTTCTACGCGGCGCTGATCGGTGCGGCCGACCGCCACGGCGGGGCCCCGGGCGAACTGCTCCCGGCGGTCTTCGGGTCCGGCCTGCTCGCGGAGGCGATGGGTCCGGCGGTCAGCGGCCCGGACCGGGTGCTGATCATCAACACTGCCTTCGGCCTCGGCTTCTTCCGCCACGGCCCCAGCTCCCCGATGGCCTCCCCGGCCTCCTTCGGCCACCCCGGCCGAGGGGGCTCCCTCGGCTTCGCCGACCCCGAACTCGGCATCGGCTTCGGCTACGTCACCAACGGCATGCAGCCCGGCGTCACCGGCGACATCCGCTCCCGGACGCTGATCGCGGCCGTCCGTAAGTGCCTGGCGGCCGGCTGACCGCTTTCTTGAGCTGCGGTCGCTCAGATCAGACCGCGCCGGGCAGCCCAGACCGCCGCCTGGAGCGGGGTGCGGACGCCGATCCGGTCGCAGAGCACCCGGATCCGGCGGCGCAGGGTCCGGCTGGAGGTGTCCAGTCGACGGGCTATCGAGTCCAGCGGCAGGCCCTCCGCGAGCAGCAGCAGCAACTGGTGCTCGGACGGGGTCAGCAGCCCGGCCGGGTGCCGGTGCGGCCCGGGCTGGGCGGGCTGGGCGGGGACGCGGGGAGCGGTCGGGGCAGGGTGCATGGCGGACTTCACGGCGGCTCCTGGGGGCGCGTGGGCATGGCGAAGCAGGGCGGACGCTCGGCGATGCGCGCGAACGGGGAACCGGCTAAGGAATCAGCGGGGACCGGGACCGCTGCTCTCCCGGATCGTCAGGGCCGGGGTGAGCAGGGTGAGTTCCTCGGCCGGGTGGCCGGCCGCGAGGGCCATCACCAGCTCGACCGCGCGTCGGCCCATCTCCTTGGCGGGGACCGAGACGGAGGTCAGCCGGGGGGCGGAGTGCAGGGCGACGTCGTCGGGGCAGATCGCCACCACCGAGACGTCCTCGGGCACGGCCCGGCCCGACTGCCGGAGCTGGCCGAGCAGATGGGGCAGGGCGGACTCGTTCTGCACCACCAGGCCGGTGATCCCGGGGCGCTCCTCGAAGATCCGGGAGAGTGTGCCGCTGGCGGCCTCGTGCCCGTCCCCGCACGGGCGGTGCAGGAAGCGCAGCCCGCGCACCCCGGCCTGCTGCCGGAACCCGGCCAGGGTCCGTTCGGCGAAGCCGGTGTGCCGCCGGTAGACCGACTCGGCCGGGCCGATCAGCGCCACCTCGCGGTGCCCGAGGTCGGCCAGGTGGTCGGCGGCGAGCCGCCCGGTGGCCTCGAAGTCCAGGTCCACGCAGGTGAGTCCGGCCGGGTCGGCGGGCAGGCCGATCAGTGCGGCGGCGGTGCCGGTCTGCCGGAGCAGCGGGATGCGCTCGTCCTCCAACTCGACGTCCATCAGGATCATCGCGTCGGCCAGCCCGCTGTTGGTGATCCGCTTGATCGCCGAGGGCCCCTCCTCGCTGGTCAGCAGCAGCATGTCGTGCGCGTACCGGCGGGCGGTGGTGGTGACCGCGATGGCGATCTCCATCATCACCGGCACGAACATGTCGGTGCGCAGCGGCACCACCAGGGCGATCACGTGTGAACGGTTGCTGGCCAGCGCCCGGGCCCCGGCGTGCGGGTGGTAGCCGAGCTCGGCGATGCTGCGCTCCACCCGGAGCCGGGTGTCCTGGGAGATCGAGCGCTTGCCGCTGATCACGTAACTGACCGTGCTCGGCGACACCCCGGCGTGCTGGGCGACCTGGGCGAGCGTGACCATGCGGTGCTCCATCTCGCGACGCTGTCGGGCGCCGGATGGTGAAGCGCTTCGACAGTGTCGACTGTCCGTCTCGATGCTGTCCTGCCCGGAGAGCTTAGAGAGGCACTTGGCGCGTGTCCAGACCTGCTGTCGAAGCGCTTCACCAATCCTGTCGACCCGTCAGGCCTGGCCGGTCTCGAAGCGGCTGACCCGGCCGTCCTTGACGTCGAACCGCCAGGCGGTCCGCATCACGCCCCAGGTGTCGTTGCGGTAGTCGGCGATCACCTTGCGGCCTTTGTCCTTCTCGGTCTGTACCTCGACGCGACCGTGCGAGGAGAAGATCTCCCGCTCGGTCCACTCGGTGAGGTTCCGGTCCGTTCCGTCGTCGGACATGGTGGCATCCGGGGTGAGCGCGGCCTGGAAGGCGTCCCGGTCATTGGCGTTGAGGGCGGCCAGGAAGGTGCGCACGGCCGGGTCGGAGAGCTTGTCGAGCGGGATGGTCATCGGTCCTTCTCCTGGGGAGGGGCGGCTGCTGAACTCAGCTGTCGGACCCAGCGAACACTCCACCCGGGGCAGTCCCGATGACCTTGGGCCGTCCGTGGCGTGCCGCCAACTGCGGCATCTTTATCAGTTCGTGTGCTTTGATCCGGATATGGGGGATTCGCTCACCGAAGGGAGCCCTGGATGGGGCCGGCCGAACTGCTCGTCCTGACGTTCCCGCAGGAGACCATCACCGTCGAGGCGATCAAGGCCCTGGACCGGCTGCGGATCGAGGGCCACGTCCGGGTGATCGACTCACTGGTCGTCACCCGGCACGCCGACGGCGAGGCCACCTACGGCGAACTCGCCGACTTCGAGCACCTCCAGGGCGTGGTGCCGGACGACCTCGACGAGCTGGCGCTGATCGGCCCCGAGGATGCCCAGGAAGCCGCCGAACTGCTGGAGCCCGGCAACGTGGCACTGCTGGTGCTGATCGAGCACCTCTGGGCCGAGGCCACCGCCGACGCCCTGCGTGCGGTCGGCGGCCGGATCGCCACCGGCGTGCGGATCCCGCCGGAGCACATCGAAGAGGCCGTGCGAGCCGCCGAGGCCCGCGTCGCGGCCGGAAAGTAGAGGAGGACGTCGTGTTCCGACCTATGCGCCCGATCAGGCCGATCCGCGCCGTCCGCCCGATGGGAGCCCCGCTGATCCGGGGGCTGGTGGTCGGCGGCGCCGCGTACGCGGCGGGCAGGAGCGTCGCCCGCTCGTCCCGCAACGAGCAGGACCAGAACGCCGCCATCGCCGACCTGCAGGCCCAACAGGCCGCTCCGCCGCCCGCGTACCAACCGCAGGCTCCGGTCTACCAGCCGCCCGCGCTGCCCGATCTGGCCTCCAAGCTCACCGAGTTGGGGCAGATGGTCCAGCAGGGGCTGCTCACGGCGGAGGAGTTCGCCACCGCCAAGGCCCGGCTGCTCGCGTCGGGCTGACCGGCCGTCGGCGGCGAGGGCGTGGTGAATGTGGCGACCGGGGCGCACGCCGGGGCCGTGCTGCAGGAGTGGGCCGGTCACTGAGACAGGCCCTGGGGCCGGGGTGTCCGCCACACCCCGGCCCACCCGCTGCTAGAAGAAGCCGAGCGCCTGCGGGGAGTAGCTGACCAGCAGGTTCTTGGTCTGCTGGTAGTGCTCGAGGAGCATCTTGTGGGTCTCCCGCCCGATGCCGGAGTTCTTGTAGCCGCCGAAGGCGGCATGGGCCGGGTACAGGTGGAAGCAGTTGGTCCAGACCCGCCCCGCCTGGATCTCCCGTCCGGCCCGGTAGGCGGTGGAGCCGTCCCGGCTCCAGACGCCCGCGCCGAGCCCGTACGCGGTGTCGTTGGCGATCGCGATCCCGTCGGCGAAGTCCTCGAAGCGGGTGACGGCGAGGACCGGGCCGAAGATCTCCTCCTGGAAGATCCGCATCCGGTTGTCGCCCTCGAAGACGGTCGGCGTGACGTAGTAGCCGTCCGTCAGATCCCCGCCCAGGTCGGCCCGTTCGCCGCCGGTGAGCAGCTTGGCGCCCTCGGCCTGCCCGATCTCGAGGTAGGAGAGGATCTTGGTGAGCTGGTCGGCGCTGGCCTGGGCGCCGATCTGGGTCTCGGTGTCGAGCGGGTTACCCTGCCGCATCGCCGCGACCCGGGCCAGGCCGTCACCGAGGAAGCGGTCGTAGATGCTCGACTGGATCAGCGCGCGGCTCGGGCAGGTGCAGACCTCGCCCTGGTTCAGCGCGAACAGCGCGAAACCCTCCAGGGCCTTGTCGTAGAAGGCGTCCTGATCGGCCGCCACATCGGCGAAGAACAGGTTCGGGCTCTTGCCGCCGAGCTCCAGCGAGACCGGGATCAGGTTGGCGGAGGCGTACTGCATGATCAGGCGTCCGGTCGAGGTCTCGCCGGTGAAGGCGATCTTGCGGACCCGGGCGGAGGAGGCCAGCGGCTTGCCCGCCTCCTCGCCGAAGCCGGTGACCACGTTGACCACGCCGGCGGGCAGCAGGTCGGCGATCAGCTCCATCAGCAGCAGCACCGAGACCGGCGTCTGCTCGGCGGGCTTGAGCACCACCGCGTTGCCGGCGGCCAGCGCGGGCGCCAGCTTCCAGACCGCCATCAGCAGCGGGAAGTTCCACGGGATGATCTGGCCGACCACGCCGAGCGGCTCGTGGAAGTGGTAGGCGACGGTGTCCTCGTCGAGCTGCGAGAGCCCGCCCTCCTGGGCGCGCAACGCCCCGGCGAAGTACCGGAGATGGTCGACCGCGAGCGGCAGGTCGGCGGCCAGTGTCTCGCGGACCGGCTTCCCGTTGTCCCAACTCTCGGCCACCGCCAGGGATTCGAGGTTGGCCTCGATCCGGTCGGCGACCCGGAGCAGGACCAGCGCCCGGTCGGCGGGTGAGGTGCGGCCCCAGGCCGGGGCGGCGGCGTGGGCGGCGTCCAGTGCCGCCTCGATGTCCTCGGCGGTGCCCCGGGCGACCTCGCAGAAGCTGCGGCCGGTGACGGGGGTGGGGTTGTCGAAGTACTCACCCCGGAGCGGGGGCACCCACTGCCCGCCGATCCAGTGCTCGAAGCGGGAGCGGATGTCGACGATGCTGCCGGGCTGGCCGGGAGGCTGGTAGACCGTCATGAACGGTGGTACTCCTCGCTGTTGGAAGGCGTACCCCGGGCCGGAGGTGGCGGCCCGTGGGTGGGAACCGACACGTGCGAGGGTCACTGCTCGAACACTCGGAGTAGTGACCCGTGCGGAACCCTAGCCCGGTGGCGGCCCGGCCGCCACGGTGCCTTCCGGATCGGCTCAACCGGCCAGGTAGCGACCGGTTCCGGCCTCCCAGCGGAGGTAGCCGGCGGTCCAGGCGGCCAACCCGTCGGCGTACTTGTGCGCGGAGTGGCGTTCGGCCGGTGTCAGACCCAGTAGGCTGTAGATCTCGGGGAGTTGGTCCATCAGCTCGGCGAATCGGTCCACCATGAGTTGGGCTTCGGCCATCACCACCGAGGCGGCTTCGTCGGCCGGGCAGCCGCGTTCACGCTGGACGATCATCACCAGGTTGGCGACATCGCCTCGGGCCAGTTCCTGGGCGTAGGAGCGGACATCGTTGGAGAGCGAGGGTATGTCGGCGGCCAGTTGCCGCAGTTGGCGGAGCACGGGGTGGTGCAGCACCGCCTGCGGGACCTCGAACCGGCCCAGGCGTTCGACCATGTCGAAGATGGTCTCCATGGCAGCCGTCCCCCGACGAAGCATCAGGTAGCCCTCGCGGTCCGGGAGACGGCTGGATATCCGTCCGGCCGCCTCGGCGGGATGGCAGGCGAAGTACCACTCCCAGTTGTACGCCGCCCTGGCCCGCCAGCGGGCGGACATCCCCTGCAGGCTGCGCCGCCAGAGGTCGGCGAAGGCGCGTTCGGTGGGCGTGCTGCCGAGCGGTCTGGTGCTGTGGATGATGGCGGTGAGGCGTTCACAGATCACCGCCACCCGTTCCGGCTCCCGGCCGAGGGCTTCGTCGAACTGGTCGTCGAACAGGAAGTAGAAGCCCATCAGGTCGGCCGCCAGGTCCAGGTCCTCGGCAGAGCTCTCCGGGTAGGTGAGCGCGGCGAGCTCGGGCACCTCCCAGCCGGCATATGCCAATTCGCCGGTGGAGGCGGCGAGTTCGCGGTGGCGGTGCAGCCATTCCTGGTGGTGCTGTGTTGCGTGGGGCTGGTGCGGGTTTCGACGGTGAGGGAACGGAAGCTCGAGTGAGCATTCGTCGGACATGGGACTCCCGGCGCTCGGTTCTGTGCGTGCTCTTGGCGCTCTCCACGGCTCTGATAGGTAGCCTTTCGCGCCGTTTACGTACTGAAGATCATGCGGCGCCCCGTTCGGGGCGAAGAGTATCTGATCTGATCATCAGACGTTAGGGGTACCAAAGGATTTGCCCCAGGCATCGGCACCGAACCCTGAACGGGCACTCCAGCCTGCGCGAACGCGCGCCACGGGGGCGGCCACGGTACTAGTCTCGCAACAGGTCCATTGGGACGGGTGCGAAGCGGAGGCTGGGGCAGTGGTCGATCATCAGGGCGGGGCCAGGGGCGGTCACCTGCGCGAGCGGGACGAGGAGTTGCGGACCGCCGAGCAGGCGCTGGACCGGCTCTGCCAGGACTTCGAGGCCGGCGGCACCGAGATCGGTGAACTCCTCGTCTACGCCTCGCCCGCCGGTCTCGGCAAGACGGCGGTGATGGACCACGTCCGACGGCTGGCCAAGCTCAGGAAGACCTGCACGGTGCTCTCCGGTCGAGGCGGCGAGCGGCAGATCAAGGAACCGTTCCACGTCCTCAAGCAGTTGCTGCTGCCGGTGCTCGGCGACCTCACCGAGGCCGAGCGGATCGAGGTCTTCGGCGGCTGGTACGGCATCGTCGGCCCGGCGATCGGCCTGGTCCCGCCGTCCGGCGAGGTGGAGCAGCTCGACCCGCAGGGCGTCCGGGACGGCCTGGACTACGTGCTCACCCAACTGGCACCGCGCCGTGCGCCGTTGGTGATGATGGTGGACGACCTGCACTGGGCGGACCAGGAGTCGCTGACCTGGCTGGCCTCGTTCGCGGTCCGGTCCAGGCACCTGCCGGTGCTGCTGGTCTTCGCGCACCGCAACGAGTTCGAGGAGGAGGGCCGCAGCCTCCAGCAGCAGATCGAGAGCCAGGCCACCCGCCGGCACGTGCTCCGCCCGCTGAACCCGGCCTCGGTCACCGAACTGGTCAGGACCGAACTCGGCCCGGAGGCCGAGGACCTGTTCTGCCGTCAGGTCTGGGCGGTCACCCGGGGCAACCCGTACGACGTGGCCGTGCTGCTGCGCGAGGTCCGGGAGCAGCAGCTGGAGCCGTTCGAGGAGAACGTCCAGCAGCTGCACGACCTGGCGGCCGCCGCCAAGGGCATGACGATGGACTACTGGCTGGAGAAGCTCGGCCCCCGGGTGATCCGGTTCGCCTGGGCCTGCGCCCTGCTCGGTACCGACATCAAGCAGAACCTGGCGGCCGTGATCTGCGCGCAGAGCCCGGCCGAGGCGGAGGAGTCGGTCCGTCAGCTGCGCCGGCACCACGTGCTCACCACCGGGCCGAACGGGCGGCTCGACTTCGTCCACCCGGTGATCGGCACCTCGATCTACCAGACCATGCCGCCCAACACCCGCACCGGTATGCACGGCATCGCGGCCACCGCGATCGAGAACTCCGGCGGCTCGCTGCTGGACGCCTCCCGCCACCTGCTGGAGACCCACCCCGAGGGCGACGACCTGATGGTGGCCAAGCTCCGCCAGGCCGCCACCGAGCACCTGGCGATCGGCGCCCCGGAGGCGGCGCTGCGCTGTCTGCAGCGCGCCCTGTACGAGCCGCCGGACGAGGACGTCCGGGCCGAGGTGCTGTACGAGGCGGGCAGCGCCGCGCTGCTCACCGACCCGCTGGCCACCGTCCACCAGCTCAAGCAGGCCCTCGCGCTGGAGCCCGGCCTCAGCCCGGAGAAGCGGGTGGACGCCACCTTCCGGCTGTCCGAGGTGCTGGCGCACTCCGGCGAGCTGATCGAGGCGGCGGAGGTCTGCCGGATCGAGGCCGAGCGGACGGCGCCCGGCACCGACCGGCTGCGGCTGGAGGCGCTGCACTTCATGTGGATCGCCTGGCAGCGCGACGAGGCGGACGGCCCGGAGCGGTCCCGCCGGCTGGCCGAGCTGGGCGGCCGGATCAGCGGCCAGCAGACACCCGAGCGGGCCGTCTACACCCTGCGGGCCTGGGATCTGACGCTCCGTGGGGAGCCTGCGGGCCGGGCACTCGGCTTCGTCGAGCAGGCCACCGACGCGGGCCGGCTGCCCGAGGGCCTGGGCTGGCGGAACACCACCTGGGGCTTCGAGCTGCCCGCCATCATCGGCCTGACGTACACCTACACCGACCAGCTGAACAGCGCGGAGAAGCTGTTCGCCGAGGCGATCACCGAGTTCGAGGTGGCCGGCTGGAGCGGTGCGCACCGGGGCTTCTCGTACTTCCTGATGGGCCTGGTCCGGTTCCGGCGCGGGCTGCTCGCGGAGGCCGAGGACTTCCTCCGCCGTGGCCTGCGGCTCTCCGAGCGGATCGCCCCCGACCTGCCGCTGCAGTGGGACGTGGTCGGCGTGCTGTGCGACACCCTGCTGGCCCGGGGCCGGGTGGACGAGGCGTGGGAGCTGGCGCAGAAGTACCGCTTCGCGCCGCCCTACCACCCGACCGCGATGGTGCTGCCGGACGCGCCCACGCTCTACGGCAAGCTGCTGCTGGCCAAGGGCGACCGGGCCGGCGCGATCGAGGTGTTCCGCTCGGTCGGCGCCCAGCTGGACAAGCGCGGCTGGTTCAACCCGGTCTGGGCACCGTGGGCCGGTCAGCTGGCCCTCGCGCTGGCCTCCGACCGTCCTGAGGAGGCGCGCGAGATGGCGGCCCAGGCGGTGGAGCGGGCGGAGAAGTTCGGCACCGCCTCGGCGCGCGGTACGGCGCTGCGGATCCAGGGGGCCGTCTCGGACGGCCAGGTCGCGGTGGCCCTGCTGGAGGAGTCGGTCAACCTGCTCACCCAGTCCCCGGTCAGCTACGAACTCGCCTGCTCGCTGGTCGACCTGGGCAGTGCGCTGGCCCGGACCGGGCGGCTGACCGAGGCGGCCGAGTACTTCTACCAGGGCATCGAGCTGGCCCAGAACTGCGGAGCCGACAGGCTGGTCGCTAAGGCCCGGCGTGAGCTGGCCAGGACGGGGCTGCGGCCGAACCGGCTGCGCACCCTCAGCAAGGAGTCGCTCAGTCAGCACGAGCGCAAGGTGGCCGAGTTGGCGGCCAAAGGCGTTCCTCCGCAGCGGATCGCCGACCAGCTCAACGTCCAGCTGAGCCTGGTGCACCGGCGGCTGGCCGCCGTCCACCGCAAGATCGGCACCGGCCCCGAGGGCCTGGCCGAGGCACTCGGCCTGCCCCGGCCGGAGCCGGAGGACACCGACTGACCGGACTCGGCCGAGTAGGCCGCAGCTCCGGCTCCGAGCGGTGCCCAGGGCGTAGGGTCTGGCTGACAGTTCGCGGCGGATCAGGAGGAACGGTTGATGGCGGCTCAGCAGACCGAAGTGCGGCGGGAGCCCTTCGACGCGTCCGGCGCGGGTGCGGCGATCGAGCGCTGGACGCTGCGCAGCGACCGGGTCGAGGCCACCGTGCTGAGCCTGGGTGCCACCCTGCACGGTCTGACCGCCCCGGACCGGGCCGGCCGCGCAGCCCAGATCCTGCTCGGCACCGAGGAGTTGACGGGCGTTCTGGGCCCGGCCCGGCACTACGGCGCCACCGTCGGCCGGTACGCCAACCGGATCGCCGACAGCCGGATCACCATCGACGGCGAGGAGCACCCGCTCGCCCCGACCGGCAACGGTGTCACCCTGCACGGCGGCCCGGACGGCTTCATCCACCGGGTCTGGGCCGCCGCCGAGATCCCGGGCGGCGTCCGGCTCCAGCTGCACAGCCCGGACGGCGACCAGGGCTTCCCCGGCGCGCTCGACGTCACCGTCGAGTACACCCTGGACGGCGCCGAGCTGACCATCGCCTACCGGGCCGTCACCAGCCGCCCCACCGTGGTCAACCTGACCAACCACGCCTACTTCAACCTCGCGGGCGAAGGCAGCGGCGACGTGCTCGGCCACCTGCTCACCGTGGACGCCGACGCGTACACCCCGGTGGACGCCCGGCAGATCCCGCTCGGCCCGTACGAGCCGGTGTCGGGCACACCGTTCGACTTCTCCACCGCCCGCCCGGTCGGCAAGGCGATCGGGGACGACCACCCGCAGCTGACGGCGGCGGGCGGCTACGACCACAACTGGGTGCTCCGCGAGCGCAGCACGGACGGCACGCCGACCCGGGCCGCCTTCCTGGAGGACCCGGACAGCGGCCGCACCCTGGAGCTGCTCACCACCGAGCCCGGGTTGCAGGTCTACACGGCCAACGGCTTCCACGGCGCGGTGCGCGGCCCGAGCGGTGTCCCGTACGGGAAGTACGCCGGGGTCGCGCTGGAGACCCAGCACCACCCCGACTCGCCGCACCACCCCGACTACCCGAGCACCGTGCTGCGGCCCGGCGAGGAGTTCCGGTCCGTCACCGTGCTGCGGCTCGGCGTCGGCTGATCCCGGTATCGCCGTATATTGACCGCATGGACGGCGTCGGGGCAGCAGCAGCGGGGGACGCCGGTGTGCACCGCGCGCTGGCCGCTCCGGCCCGCCGGGCGCTGCTGGCCGAGCTGACCTCGGCGGCCGAACCGCTGGAGGCCCAGCAGCTCGCCGACGCGCTGGGGCTGCACCCGACCACCATCCGGCACCACCTGACCGCCCTGGTGCAGGCCGGTCTGGTGACCGTCTCCCGGCAGCCCGGCACCGGCCGGGGGCGGCCCAAGCTGCGCTACACCGCCGCCCCGGCCCACGAACAGCTGGACGCCTACCGGGAGTTGGTCGAGGTACTGGCGCACGGCTACGGCCGGCTCGGCGCCGTCCAGGCCGGCCGGGACTGGGGCGCCGAGCTGCCGCCGGACGACGCCCCGCTGATCGATCGGATCCGGGCCGCCGCCGAGCGTTGGGGCTTCCGGCCCGAGCCGGGCCCGGACGGCGAGCTGCTGCTCAGAGACTGCCCGTTCCTGCGCACCGCCGAGCGGCACCCGGAGGTGATCTGCGCCGTCCACCAGGGCCTTCTGGACGCCCTGGCGGACGGTCAGGACACCGTCCGGCTGCACCCGTTCAGTGCGCCGGGGGTGTGCAGCATCACCATCGGGCCTTCGAGCGCCTAGTGCTCAGCGGCTCGCGAGCCAGAGGTCGGGGCCGAACACCTCGTAGTGGATCGCCTCGGCCGGGATGCCCCGGTCGAGCAGCTGGGCCCGGGCCGCCCGCATGAAGGGGAGCGGGCCGCAGAGGTAGGCCCGGACATCCTGGGAAAGCTCGACCGCCGTGAGGTCGACCAGGCCGTCGCGGTCCTCGTACCAGCGGTGCAGCGCGGCTCCCGGCAGTTCGCCGGTCAGAGTGGTCAGCTCGGCCGCATGGGCGTGGTCGGCCGCCGAGCGGTCGCCGTGCACCGCGGTGACCCGGCGCTCCGAGCCGGTGCGCACCAGGTGGTCGAGCATGCCGATCATCGGGGTGCAGCCGATCCCGGCGGAGGCCAGCAGCAGCGGTGCCTCGCTCTCGTCCAGCACCAGGTCGCCGAAGGGGTGCGAGACCTCGATCAGGTCGCCTTCGTGCACGGTGGTGTGCAGTTGGGTGGAGACCTCGCCGTCGCGCTTCACGGTGATCCGCCACTCGCCCCGGTCGGGGGCGGCGGAGAGGCTGTACTGACGGATCTGCCGGGCGCCGTCGGGGAGCCGGACCGCGACGCTGACGTACTGGCCGGGGCGGAACGCGGCGACCGGCTCGCCGTCAGTGCGGCGCAGGGTGAAGGAGACCGCGTCGGCGGTCTCCTGGTGACGGCCGGTGACGGTCATCGACTGCCAGACGTCGCCCGGCTCCAGGCCGGCCTCCTGGTACAACTTGGCTTCCAGCGCGATGAGTTCACCGGCCATCAGCCAGTAGACCTCGTCCCAGGCGGCGGCCACCTCGGGGGTCACGGCCTCGCCGAGCACCTCCACGATGGCGGCGAACAGGTGGGTGTGCACCACCTGGTACTGGGCTTCGGTGACGCCGAGCGAGG
Organism: Kitasatospora sp. P5_F3; assembly: GCF_054049135.1. Classification (NCBI taxonomy): domain Bacteria; kingdom Bacillati; phylum Actinomycetota; class Actinomycetes; order Kitasatosporales; family Streptomycetaceae; genus Kitasatospora; species Kitasatospora sp. P5_F3. The sequence continues at coordinate 15,613 of NZ_JBFUMY010000047.1, forward strand.
CGTGCTTGTGGGCGATCCGGGCCAGCATCGCGCCGGGGCGCACCTCGGGGTGCTCGACCAGCATGGTCGCGTAGGCGGCGAACGAGCCCGCCAGCGCCCGGGGTTGGTCGCCGACGGCCTGGTTGCCCCGGTTGAAGAGGTCGCGCTCCAGCTCGGGGTGGGCGGCGAACAGCTTGGCGTAGAACAGCGGGGTGATCTCCCCGATGGCTCCGCCGACGGCGGGCAGGGTGGCGCGGACGGTCTCGGTCGACTGCGGGGAGAGCACAGGTTCCTCCTGGGACGCTGACAGCTGCGCTCTTAATATAAATGACGGCCGTCCTCCAAAAAGGGGCCAAAGGTCACCCTTCCGAGGCTCCGTCTGCCGACTACCTTGCGGCAACGCCCAGGACACGTGGACGTAACGATCCCCAGTTCTTGCAGAAACTTGCTGCAAGGACTTTCGACAGCGGTTGCATCGCTGTTACGTTCCTCCCCAAGCCCGACGGCCGCAAGGCCCAGTCGGCAACGGGACAGCCATTATGCGCCGTCCACCTCCATCCCGGGCACCCCCACCTTTTTCCCTAGGAGTTCTCATGCGGCGTGGCATCGCGGCCTCTGCCCTCGTTGCGGCCCTTGCGGTCACCATGGCAGCCTGTGGCAGCAGCGGCTCCGGATCCGATGACAAGGCTGCTGACGGCCCGGTCACCATCACCTACTGGGACACCTCCAACGCCACCAACGAGGCGCCGAACTACGAGGCCCTGGTGAAGAAGTTCGAGGCCGCGAACCCGACCATCAAGGTCAAGTTCGAGAACGTCCCGTTCGACCAGGCGCAGAACAAGCTGCAGACCGCGATGGGTGCCACCGGCGCCCCGGACGCGTTCCGCTCCGAGGTCGGCTGGACCTCCGCCTTCGCCAAGGCCGGCTACCTGGAGCCGCTGGACGGCACCCCGGCGATGACCGACAAGGCCGCCTTCCAGGCCAGCCTGGTCGAGCAGGCGACGTACGACGGCAAGGTCTACGGCGCCCCGATCGTCACCGACACCCTGGGCCTGCTCTACAACAAGGAGCTGTTCGCCAAGGCGGGCATCACCAAGGCCCCCGCGACCTGGGACGAGCTGAAGACCGCCGCCGCCCAGCTCAAGGAGAAGGCCGGCGTGGACGGCTTCTTCATGCGCGCCGCCGACGGTTACTACGCCATGCCGTTCCTGTACGGCGAGGGCACCAACATGGTGGACGCCAAGGGCAAGAAGATCACCGTCGCCTCGCCCGAGGCCGCCAAGGCCGTCGAGACCTACAAGTCGATGTTCACCGCGCCCGGCACCGCCAAGGCCGACGTGACCACCGACAGCTACGCGCACATGATGGACGCCTTCAACACCGGCAAGGTCGCGGCGATCATCCAGGGCCCGTGGGAGATCACCAACATCTACAAGGGCGCCGCCTTCGCCGACAAGAACAACCTCGGCATCGCGGCCGTCCCGGGCGGCTCGGCCGGCAAGGCCGGTGCCCCGACCGGTGGCCACAACGTCTCGGTCTACGCCGGTGCGGACAAGGCCCACAAGGCCGCCGCCGAGAAGCTGGCCGGGTTCCTCACCTCCGCCGAGAGCCAGACCTTCCTGGCGCTGAAGAACTCCACCCTGCCGACCCGCACCGACGCGTACACCGCCGAGGTCAAGGCCAACCCGGGCATCGCCGGCTTCCAGTCGATCCTGGCCAGCGCCCAGCCGCGCCCCGAACTGCCCGAGTACAGCTCGCTGTTCGGCTCGATCGGCACCAACCTCGGCAAGATCGTGCAGGGCCAGAGCAGCACCCAGGCCGGCCTGGACGCCACCGCGGTGGACTACCTGAAGCTGCTCCCCGGCTTCTCGAAGTAACAAGCAGGCCGCCCGGGCCACCCACCTGACAGAGGTGGCCCGGGCGGCTCGTCCCGTACCAGCAGCAGTCACCGCCCCGAGCCGCGGCGGACCTCCCGAAAAGGTGTCAACTCATGGCAGTCGCCGTGCAAGGCGCTCCCACCAAGGGCAGCCAGGATCCGCGCCCTGGCCTGGTGGCGCGCGTCAAGCTCTCGTACAGCAAGCACTGGTACGCCTACGCGATGGTCGCTCCGGTCGTCATCGTGCTCGGTGTGCTGGTCGGCTACCCGCTGATCAACGGTTTCTACCTGACCCTGACGGACGCCAACAGCCTCAACTCGGCCCGCACCATCGGGGTCAAGGAGATCCCGGCCACCTACCAGTTCATCGGCCTGCACAACTACGCCGACATCCTGTGGGGCCCGGGCTCCTACGACCGGTTCTGGTCACACTTCGTCTGGACCATCGCGTGGACGGTCATCTGTGTGACCCTCACCTACTCGACCGGTCTGGCGCTGGCCCTGCTGATGAACCAGCGGCTGCGCGGCCGCAGCTTCTACCGGCTGATGCTGATCCTGCCGTGGGCGGTGCCGACCTTCGTCACCATCTTCTCCTGGCGGCTGATGCTGGCCGACGGCGGCGTGGTCAACGGACTGCTCGGCTCGCTCGGCCTGCCCGAACCCGCCTGGCTCTCCGACCCGTTGGCGCAGAAGGCGGCGGCCATCCTGGTCAACACCTGGGTCGGCGTGCCGTTCATGATGGTCTCGCTGCTCGGCGGCCTGCAGTCGATCCCCGGCGAGCTGTACGAGGCCGCCGAGATGGACGGCGCCACCGCCTGGCAGCAGTTCCGCCACATCACCCTGCCCGGCCTGCGGACCGTCTCCTCCACGGTGGTGCTGCTCGGGGTGATCTGGACCTTCAACCAGTTCGCCGTCATCTTCCTGCTGTTCGGCAACGGCGCCCCCGACGCGCAGATCCTGGTCACCTGGGCCTACCGCCTCGGCTTCGGCCAACAGCCGCGCGACTACGCCCAGTCGGCCACCTACGGCGTGCTGCTGCTCTCCATCCTGATCGTCTTCACCAGCTTCTACCGTCGCTGGCTGGCCCGGAACGAAGAGGCTTCCCGATGACCGCCACCATCGAAGAGACCGTACTCACCCCCGCCGCTCCGCCGGCCCGCCGGCCCAAGGTCCGCCGCCGCGGCGAGAGCAGCCCGCTGGTCCGCGCGCTCTCGCACGGCGCCCTGGTGATCGCCAGCCTGGTGGCCCTCTTCCCGGTGCTGTACATCGGCTTCATCTCGCTCGGCCCGGACAAGATGGACTACCTGCACCCCGGGCAGATCTTCGACAAGATCACCTTCTCGAACTACACCAAGGTGCTGTTCGAGACCGACTTCGCCGAGTGGTTCCTCAACTCGGTGATCGTGGCCGGCGGCACCACCGTGTTCGGCGTGACGGTCGCCGCCACCACCGGCTACGCGGTCTCCCGGATGCGCTTCGCCGGGCACCGCCAGCTGATGTGGACCCTGCTGGTCACCCAGATGTTCCCGATCGCGGTGCTGATCGTGCCGATGTACACGATCCTCGCCTCGCTCAAGCTGCTGGACGGCTACACCGGTCTGATCATCGTCTACTCGGCCACCACCGTGCCGTACTGCGCCTGGCTGCTGAAGGGTTACTTCGACACCATCCCGGTGGAGATCGACGAGGCAGGACGGGTGGACGGGCTCAGCCCGTTCGGCACCTTCTGGCGCCTGATCATCCCGCTGGCCCGCCCGGGCCTGGCCGTGGCGGCCTTCTATTCCTTCCTCACCGCCTGGGCCGAGGTGGCCTTCGCCTCCACCTTCCTGCTCAGCTCCTCCAAGTACACCCTGGCGGTCGGTCTGCAGACCTTCGTCAGCCAGTACGAGAGCCAGTGGAACCTGATGGCCGCCACCTCGGTGCTGATCGCGCTGCCCGCAGCTCTGGTCTTCTACCTGGTACAGCGTCACCTGGTGACCGGACTGACCGCCGGTGCGGCCAAGTCCTGACGTACCGTCAATCCAGCTTCCGAAACTGCCTGTTGCCGCGTGCCGCCGGCCCTACCCCGGGCCGGCGGGACGACACCTAGTCCCCAAGGGATGACTGTCCATGACCCAGAACCTGGCCGACACCTCCCGGCCCGCCGCCGAGCCCATCGCTGCGAACGGTGCTGCCTCCAGAGGCTGGTGGCGGGATGCGGTCATCTACCAGGTGTACCCGCGCAGCTTCGCCGACTCGAACGGGGACGGCATGGGTGACCTGCCGGGCGTCCGCAGCCGGCTGCCGTACCTGAAGGCACTGGGCGTGGACGCGGTCTGGCTGTCCCCCTTCTACGCGTCGCCGCAGGCCGATGCCGGGTACGACGTGGCGGACTACCGTGCGGTGGACCCGATGTTCGGCAGCCTGCTGGACGCGGACGGGATGATCCGGGACGCGCACGAGCTGGGTCTGCGGATCATCGTGGACCTGGTGCCGAACCACTCCTCCGACCAGCACGAGTGGTTCCAGCGCGCGCTGCGCGAGGGCCCGGCCTCACCGCTGCGCGAGCGCTACCACTTCCGTCCCGGCAAGGGTGCGAAGGGCGAACTGCCGCCCAACGACTGGGAGTCCATCTTCGGTGGCCCCGCCTGGACCAGGACCACGGACCCGGACGGCACCGAAGGCGACTGGTACCTGCACCTGTTCGCCCCCGAGCAGCCCGACTTCAACTGGGAGAACCAGGCGGTCGCGGACGAGTTCCGCTCGATCCTGCGGTTCTGGCTCGACATGGGCGTGGACGGCTTCCGGATCGACGTCGCGCACGGCCTGGTCAAGGCCCCCGGCCTGCCCGACCTCGGCGGCGCCGACCAGCTCAAGCTGCTCGGCAACGACGTGATGCCGTTCTTCGACCAGGACGGCGTGCACGCCATCTACCGCGCCTGGCGCCAGATCCTGGACGAGTACCCGGGCGACCGGATCGGCGTCGCCGAGGCGTGGACCCCGACCGTCCAGCGGACCGCCAACTACGTCCGCCCGGACGAGCTGCACCAGGCCTTCAACTTCCAGTACCTGGGCACCTCCTGGGACGCCGCCGAGCTGCGCTCGGTCATCGACGTCTCGCTGGACGCGATGCGCCCGGTGGACGCACCCGCCACCTGGGTGCTGTCCAACCACGACGTCACCCGGCACGCCACCCGCTTCGCCAACCCGCCCGGCCTGGGCACCCAGATCCGCACCCCCGGCGACCGCGAACTCGGCCTGCGCCGGGCCCGCGCCGCCAGCCTGCTGATGCTGGCGCTGCCCGGCTCCGCGTACGTCTACCAGGGCGAGGAGCTCGGCCTGCCGGACGTCACCGACCTGCCCGACGCCGTCCGCCAGGACCCGTCCTTCTTCCGGCAGGCCGGCCAGGACGGCTTCCGGGACGGCTGCCGGGTGCCGATCCCGTGGTCGGGCACCGAGGCGCCGTACGGCTTCGGCCCGGCGGCCGGCGGCCCGAGCTGGCTGCCGCAGCCCGCCGAGTGGGCCGGGCTGAGCGTGGAGGTGCAGACCGGGGACCCGACCTCGACGCTGGAGCTCTACCGCAGCGCGCTGGCCATCCGTCGGGAGCACCAGGACCTCGGCGCGGGCACCTCGGTGGAGTGGCTGGAGACGCCTGCGAGCGTGCTGGCCTTCCGTCGCGGCTCCTTCGTCTGCACCGTGAACGCCGGTGCCGAACCGGTCCGGATCGCGGCCCCCGGCCGTATCCTGCTCTCCTCCACCGAAGCCGTCGCGGTGGACGGCGAGGCGGTTCTGCCGGCGGACAGCACCATCTGGTGGGCGGTCTGACGTGGTTGCAATAGGCTCTGGGATCGTGACTACGGCGCGACTTTCGGACATCGCGGCGCAGGCGGGGGTCAGCGAAGCGACCGTCAGCCGCGTCCTCAACGGCAAAGCAGGGGTTTCGGCCACGACCAGGCAGACAGTGCTGGCCGCCCTGGACGTGCTCGGCTACGAGCGCCCGACCCGGCTGCGGCAGCGCAGCGCCGGTCTGATCGGCCTGATCACCCCCGAGCTCAGCAACCCGATCTTCCCGGCGCTGGCCCAGGTGATCGAGCAGGTGCTGAGCCGGCACGGGTACACCCCGGTGCTCTGCACCCAGACCCCGGGCGGCTCCACCGAGGACGAACTGGTGGAGATGCTGGTCGAGCGGGGGGTGGCCGGCATCGTCTTCGTCTCCGGCCTGCACGCCGACTCGACGGCCGACCACGACCGGTACGCCAAGCTGACCGGCCGTCAGGTGCCGTTCGTGCTGATCAACGGGTACAGCGAGAAGATCGCCGCCCCGTTCATCTCGCCGGACGACCGGGCCGCGATGTGGATGGCCGTCCAGCACCTGGTCGAGCTCGGCCACGAGCGGATCGGCCTCGCGGTCGGCCAGCGCCGGTACGTGCCGGTGCTGCGCAAGATCGAGGGCTTCACGGCGGCGGTCCGCGAGCTGCTCGGCCTGAGCGAGGCGGAGGCCGAAGGGCTGGTCCACCACACCCTGTTCAGCGTCGAGGGCGGCCACGCGGCGGCCAACGCGCTGCTCGACAAGGGCTGCACCGCGATCGTCTGCGGCAGCGACATGATGGCGCTCGGCGCGATCCGCGCCGTCCGGCAGCGCGGGCTCGCGGTGCCGCAGGACGTCTCGGTGGTCGGCTTCGACGACTCCCCGCTGATCGCCTTCACCGAGCCGCCGCTCACCACCATCCGCCAGCCGGTCGAGGCGATGGCCACCGCCGCCGTCGACGCCCTGCTGGAGGAGGTCGGCGGAAACCCGGGCCAGCGCGCCGAGTTCATGTTCCAGCCCGAGCTGGTGATGCGCGGCTCGACCGGGGCCAACCCGAAGAGCTGACCGGACGTCAGGGTGGGGCACGAGGGTTCTCCCTCGTGCCCCACTCGGCTTTCTCGTCCGCAGGAGCGATGGGCATCCCAGCCGAGGGGAGACGGTCCGCCCCCAGGGTCGAGGCGGCCGGGTAGCTCCCGGCGGCGACCGGCGCCTTCCTGGTCACCGTGCTGATCACCTACGCAACCGTCAACCAGCTCCTGCACCTGGTCGAACCGCTGAACGACACCGGCGAGGGCATGCCGAACAGCGGCCCGGGCTTCTGGCTGCTGCTGCTGGCGGCGGTCACGGTCGCCTACTACCGCCGCAGGCGTGGGTCAGTCGGTCGGCGGCTCGGCGGGGGTCTCGCGCAGCTCGGCCAGCTCGGCCTCCAGTTCGGTGACCCGGGTGGTCAGCCGCTGGACGTCCTGGACCGCGTCGAGGTAGTTCGCCTTGTGGCGCTTGGCGACCTCGCTGAGGGTGTCGACCCGGTCGGCGAAGGCGTCGCGCTCGGTGGCCAGCGGCTGGACGGCGGTGTGGAAGACCGCTTCGGCGATCCAGTCCGCCCAGGCGTTGATGTGCTGGGTGCCGGCGGCGCCGCCGAGGTCGGCGTTCTGCAGACCCTGGAGCATCGCGGGCCGGATGGTCTCGGCGATCCGCTGGGTCGCGGTGGGCTGCTCGGTCATGGCTGGTCCTCGCGGTCGAGCTGTTGAGTAGGTAACTCCGCGACATGACCGACGAAGCGAAGGCGCACATCACCCGTAAGGATAATCGCCGCGCGCAGGCCGGGATGCGTCAGACGCGACCGGCGAAGTCCGGCGCCCAGTTGGCGATGGACTCGGTCTTCACGCCCGCGCGCGGGTTGGCGGCCTCGACGTACTTGCCGTCGCCGATGTAGAGGGCGACGTGGTAGACGCCGGAGTTGCTGCCGTTGTTCGACCAGAAGAGCAGGTCGCCGGCCTGGAGGTTGTCCAGCGAGACCCGGGTGGCCGCGTCCGCCTGGTCGTTGGCGATCCGCGGCAGGGAGATCCCGGCCTGGCGGAAGGCCGCCTGAGTCAGACCCGAGCAGTCCCAGCCGCCGTTGCTGCTGCCGCCGTAGACGTACGCCTGGCCGAGCTTGGACATCGCGAAGTTGATCGCGGCGGCCTTGCTGCCGGTCGCCGCCACCGCGGTGGTGGCGGTGGAGCCGGACGCGGCCTTGCTGCTCTTGGTGGTCCTGGTGCCGGTGCCGGCCGAGGACGAAGTCGGCGCCGGGGCGGTCGACTTCGGCGCGCTGGTGACCACGGTGGTGGTGCCGCCGAGCGCCAGCTGCTGACCCGGGTAGATCATGTCCGGGCCCTCGGACAGGACCGACTTGTTGAGCTCGTAGAGCTTCTCCCAGCCGCCCTCGACGTTCTGGTTCTGCGCGATGGTGGAGAGCCAGTCACCGGCGACCACCGTGTAGGACTTGGCCGCGGTGGTCGTGGTGGTGGTCTGCTGCTCGGCCGCCTTCGGCGCCGGGGCGGCGGCCTTGGGGGTGCTGGCCTTCGCGGAGGAGTCGGTGCTCGCCGAGGTGTCGACCTGGGGGGCGCTGCCGCCCTTGGTCAGACCGGCCTTGACGGAGCAGACCGGCCAGGCGCCGGGGCCCTGGGAGGCGAGCACCTTCTCGGCGACGGCTATCTGCTGGCCCTTGCTGGCCTGGTTGGCCTGGGCGGCGTACTGCTTGCCACCGAACTCGGCCCAGGTGCTGGAGGTGAACTGGAGGCCGCCGTAGAAGCCGTTCCCGGTGTTGATGCTCCAGTCGCCGGTGGCCTCGCACTGGGCGACCTTGTCCCAGGTGGAGACGGTGGCGGCGGAGGCGGAGCCGGCCGTGAGGCACGGGACCGAGAGGCCGATGCCGACCACGCCGGTCGCGGCGATCAGACGGCGGGTGCGCTTGGACGCGCTGCTGGACAGCATGAAGATGCGTTCCTCTCCCACGCCTGCGAGGTGAGCTGTCGGATTCGGGCTGGAGTTGCCCGGCCGTGCGTGAGCACGGCTTCACCCCAAGCCTGAAATCGGTCAAATCAGACCAAATCCAGGCGACTTACCTGTGGTTCCCCCGCCCCTGCCATGGTGCATTGCGGTGCTGCCTGTTCATCCGATGGCAGGACTCGGCGTTCCGGATGAACTGGGTCCGTGTGGCCACGAACAGGGGAGCACGTTAGACAGACTTAAGTTCAAACCGCAAACCTCTGTGATGTGGATCATGGTTTCTTCAGGGAACCTTCATGGATCGGAAGCCTTCGTTCCAGTGATGGATTTCGATCGGATCTGATCAAACCCCTTGGTGTTCAAGGGACTTGCCTATGCTTCAGGCGAGGCGGCCGCAGGCGCGGCCCGGGGGAGAGGTGCGCGGCACCATGCGGCACGCGAAGAGGCCCGAACCGGCCCCGGAAGGTAACGGTTCGGCAAAGGCCGGGCGCAGGAAGGTACTCGGCTGGATCGCGGCCGGCACGGTGGCCGCCGCGATCGGCGTGGAGGAGCTGGTCCGGCGCACCGGGGACGCTCCTGACGTCGCCTCGGCTCCACCGCCACCGCCGACTCCCGAGACCTCGCACGTACACGGTGAGCCGGTGCCGTCCGCCTCGCCCGAGCCCTCGCCGTCGCCCTCCCCGGAGCCGCCTCCCCCGGCCAGGCCGTGGTCGGACCCGGCCGGTTGGGGCGGGGCCGTGCCGGGCCCGGCCGCCGCCGTCCGGGTCAGCGACCACGTGGTGTTGGACGGCGATGCGGCAGTTGGTTCGTTGGTGGTCGAAGCGTCAGGTTCGCTGACCTTCGCGGCCGACCGCTCGGTGGTGCTCAGCTCGGCGGGCAACGTCGAGGTGAAGGGCAGTCTGACGCTGGCGCCGGCCGACACCGCCCTGCACACCCTGCGGTTCCCCGCCGTCGACGAACGGCGCTTCCAGGGCGGCGGCATGACCCTGCTGCCGAGCGACACCGGCCTCTGGGTCACCGGGGCGGGCTACCTCCGGCTGGACGGCGCCGCCCGGACGGCCTGGGTGCGGGCCGCCGGGGCGCTCAAGCCCGGCGACACCAGCATTACGCTCGCCACCGCACCGACCGGCTGGCGCCCCGGCGACGAGCTCGCCGTGACCCCGACCGGAGCCCCCGACGCCGACGGCTTCTCGGAGCGCTACGACCTGCGGACCATCGCCGCGATCAACGGCAGCACGGTCACCCTGGACGGCCCGCTGAAGTACCCGCACCCACGGGTGGCGACCGGAGGGGGCGTCACCGTCGGGGCAGAAGTGCTGAATTTAACCCGTAATGTCCGAATTGAGGGAAGTGAGAAGGGCCGCGCCCACGTCCACCTCACCAGCTCACGCAAGTCCGACGTCCGGCACGCCGCCCTGCGCTGGCTCGGACCGCGCGCCCCCGGCAAGGACCAGTGGAACGGCAAGGCGGTCACCGAGCCGGTGCTCGGCCGGTACGGGCTGCACTTCCACATGCTCGGCGACACCAGCCGGGGCACCGTGGTCGAGGGGGTGGTGGTCCGGGACACCGGCAGCCACGCGTTCGTCCCGCACGCCAGCCACGGCATCACCTTCCGCAGCTGCATCAGCCACCAGACCTGGGAGGACGCCTACTGGTGGGACGGGCCGCTGGACACCCGGACCCCGCAGGGCCCGTCCGACGACATCACGTACGACTCCTGCGTCGCCTCCCGGACGCTCTTCGACCCCAACCCGCGCGGCTACCGGCTGACCGGCTTCAGTCTCGGCGCGGGCACCGGCGGAGTGGCCAGGGACTGCGTGGCGGTCGGCGTGCAGGGCGCGAACGGTGCCTCCGGCTACCACTGGCCGGAGACCAGCGAGGGGGTCTGGACCTTCGAGCGCTGCCTGGCCCACAACAACCTGGAGAACGGCATCTTCGTCTGGCTCAACGCCCAACACCACCACGTGGTCGGCCAGTTCGTGGCCTACCACAACGGCGGCTGGGGCATCGAGCACGGCGCCTACCTGAACGACTTCGACTACACCGGCAGCGTCCTCTACGGCAACGCCGCCGGGGGAGTGGCGCTGCACGCCCTCGGCCGGGACAAGGGGACGGTGCTGGACGGCCTGCTGATCGACGCGGCGGGCCAGTCGGACTTCGCGATCTCCACCAAGCGCCACCAACTTCCGGGAGAGACCGTCCTGGTGACCCGCAGTCGGCTGACGGGCTATCGGAAGGCCGGCGTCGCGTTCCGCGCCGTGGACGGCGGAGCGCCGGAGGACATCGCGGTGCTGGACTGCGAGTTCGGCGGCCCCGAGCTCTGGTTCGACCCGGACCTGCCGGAACCCAAGCGGATCGTCCTCCGCCGGGCCGGCCAGACCCAGGCCGAAGAGGTCCGCCGCGACAACAGCCGCACCCCCACCACCGCCACCCCGGGCCCCCGCCCGATCACCACCCCGCAGCTCACCCTGCACGACGCAGCGGCCCGCACCTCGCGGCTGACCTGAAACATGCCAGGGGCTCGGGGAACTGCGACGCCGACCTCGTAAAAGGTGATCCGTACGTCGCCGTTCCCCGAGCCCCTGGTCACATCTGGCTGAGCAACTGCAAAAGGGTTACGCCTCGTCAGCGAGCACGATCTCCAACGCAGACAGGTAAGCCGAAGCGATCAGCTGCCCGAGCGCCGCGTACGCGCCGAGCGGAGCCGCCCCAGGACACCCCGTCTCCTCCGCCGCAGTCGCCAGCAGCTCGGGATCGGCCTCGGGCCCGATCACCAGCGGAGCGAGCGCGGGCCGGACCGACCCGGTCGCCCGAAGGTGCTCGACGGCGGCCAGCACCGACCCGGGCACGTCCAGCGCGGCCGGCACGACCGGCACCGCGAGGCGCGCGGCCAGCAGTACGCCGGTGATCCCGGCGGCCGCAGCCGCCTCCTCACCACCGGCGGTGGTGAGGACCACGCCGTCCGCGGCCGTGGCGATGGCGAACAGCCGGGCCCGGTCGGCCCGGGCCAGCCCGGCCTCGGAGAGCCGGACGTGGACGGCCTCGGCCAGCAGCGGGTGCGGGCCGAGCACGTCGGTGACGGTGGCGCCGGTCTCGGCCGCCAGCCGGTGCAGCTCCGTCAGGGAGCCGTGCGGGCCGGGCAGCAGGGGCACCAGGACAGGTGCCGGGAGCCCGGCCTCGGCCGCCTGGGCGAGCAGCCCGGCGATGGTGGGGTACTCCGGATCGGTGCTCTCCAGGTACGCGGCGGCCGCCTCGATGCCGGGCTGCTCACCCCGGACGATCGAGAGCAGTTCCTCGACCACGGGGCGGGACTCCGGTCCGGCGGTGGCCGGGACGGCCAGCACCAACGACGGTGAACCCGCGGGAATCTCCGGCCGCTCGGGACGGCGGTGGCGCCCCCGCGCACGGGAGCCTGGAGTGCGGACGGGCAGTGGTGCGCCCGGGATGGCTGCTGTGCTCATGGCGGAGATCGTAGGACATTCGGCGGACCGGCCCACAGTCGGGCCGGTCTCCGGACGGTGATCGGCGTCACAATCCGGCGGAGGTGACGGACCGTGAGGCGGCCCGGAAAGGTCGCCAAGATCGACAACCCGCTGGAGTTCGAGTACGCGCAGTCATCGGTATGTTCACGAATCGCTGTGATTTGTCCGCATAAGTGAGGCCAACTTGCCTGCCTGGCAAGGCCCGTGGAGGGATGATGCCCATTCGGTGCACGAGCAAACACCCGTGCTGATGCACGTGCACTGGAGCTATCATCACGTCAAGTGAGGCGAACGCCAGGCACGTCGGGGAGAATTCGAATGCAGAACACGTACAACGGCATGGCGGCTGCGGACCTCGAAGACGTGGTCTGGCAGAAGAGCCGACACAGCAACTCGCAGGGGAACTGTGTGGAGTTCGCGGCGCTGCCCGGCGGCGACGTCGCGATGCGCAACTCCCGGTTCCCGGACGGACCGGCGCTCATCTACACCCGGGCGGAGATCACCGCCCTGCTGCTCGGTGCCAAGGACGGGGAGTTCGACCACCTGGCAAGCTGATCAGGCGTCACCCTGGTGGTGCGTCAAAGGCCGTCGTGGAAGTCACCGCGACGGCCTTCGTCATCTCCTGTGGTCCGTGTCCCGTGATGGTCCGGGCTTCAGGCGGAGCGCCGGTGCCGGCCCGCCGCCTCGGCGTTCTCCGCCTCGAAGACGGCCCAGACCACCTTCCCCGCACCGGCCAGCGGGTGCCAGCCCCAGGCCCGGCTGAACGAGTCCACCAGGTGCAGCCCCCGGCCGGACTCCGCGACGAAGTCGGGCTCCCGGGCCACCGGGCCCCGGCTGCTCGGGTCGCTCACCGCGCAGACCACCTGCGGTGAGCGGTGCACCAGGCTGATCCGGATCGGCAGTTGGGCGTCGGCGGCCTGGGTCGGACCCGGCTGCAGCGGAAACCGGACCGGCTCCCCGGAGCGGACCGACTCGGTGAGTATCCGGACCGACTCGGCCGACGGAGCGTCAGTGCGCTGCTCCAGCGCATGCCGAAGGGCGTTGGTCACCAACTCGGAGGCGACCAGCGCGACATCGTCGAAGAGTGCGCCCAGGCCCCAGCTGTGCAGCGTCGACCGGGCGAACTCCCGGGCGGTTCTGACGGCTTCGAAGCGAGGGGCGAGCGTACAGGTGACCACGTGGGGGTCGACCGCGATGGCCGTTCCGGTGCTCATGAAGAGCTCCTCCCATAAGGGGGCGGACACGGCTGGACCCGCCGGGGTCATGCCGGTCACCTCCGACTCGCTCGGCCTCACGGCCACCGCCTCGGCCAGCCATACGCGCACACGGACAACCGGCCACGCGGGGGCGTGGCCGGATGCGTGTGCGGAAACGCGCATGGAGTCGACGCGGTATCCGCAGGGATGCCAGGGGCGTGCAGGTGCACGTGCACCATGGTCCTCTGCGCACACTGCGGATGCAAGAGTCGATTCACGTGCAGTCGCACTATTGGCATATGCAAGCGCCGGATGCACGTGCATCATGGAGCCCGGAGCGCGTAAGAGGAAGATCGTTCAGTCAGTACCGGCACCCAGAGCGCTCAACTGATGGCAGACTGTGCGCTGTTTGCCCACGGCGGAGGTTTACGGCATGACCACCACAGCTCAGCCCGGCGGCGGTTCGATGGTGCGCCGTATCCTGCTCGGTTCGCAGCTCCGTCGCCTCCGCGAGTCCCGCGGCATCACCCGCGAGGACGCCGGGTACCAGATCCGCGCCTCGGAGTCGAAGATCAGCCGGATGGAACTCGGCCGGGTCTCCTTCAAGGAGCGTGACGTCGCCGACCTGCTCAGCCTGTACGGGGTGGACGACGGCGGCGAGCGCGAGGCCCTGCTCGGCCTGGTCCGGGAGGCCAACAAGTCCGGCTGGTGGCACAGCTTCAACGACGTGCTGCCCGGCTGGTTCCAGACCTACGTCGGGCTGGAGGAGGCCGCCGCCCAGATCCGCACGTACGAGGTGCAGTTCATCCCCGGCCTGCTGCAGTGCGAGGAGTACGCCCGCGCGGTCTTCGGGCAGACCCGTCCGGTGATCTCCGAGGAGGAGCTGGAGCGGCGGCTCAGCCTGCGGCTGCGGCGGCAGAAGCTGCTCACCGACGGGCAGAGCCCGCGCCTGTGGGCGGTCATCGACGAGGCGGCGCTGCGCCGCCCGGTCGGCGGGCCGAAGGTGATGCGGGCTCAGGTGCAGTACCTGCTCGCCATCTCGGAGCAGGCCAACGTGGTGATCCAGGTGATGCCGTTCCGCTTCGGGGCGCACGCCGGCGAGAGCGGCGCGTTCTCGATCCTGCGCTTCCCCGAACAGGACCTGGCCGACGTGGTCTACCTGGAGCAGCTCACCAGCGCGCTCTACCTCGACAAGCGCGACGACGTCGACGCCTACGTCCAGGTGATGGAGCGGCTCTGCGTCGACAGCCTCACCCCGGAACAGACCAGGGACCTGCTCACCCGGATCCTGGCCGGTCACTGACCCGGCGTCAGACAGGCCCCTAGGACCCGTCCGACGGTTCGCAGGCCCGGACCGGCGGCTGCCAGCGCGGCGGCGCGACCGGCTGCGGCGGTACGCCCAACTCCCAGGCCAGGCCGTAGCGGTAGAACAGGTCCGCCCGGATCGGCGGCAGCGTGACCGCGGCGCCGGGCAGCAGTACCCCGATGCAGCCGCCCATCAGCGCACTGCGCAGCACCGCGTGCTCGGCGACCGGATCGGCCGCGCCCCAGGCCAGCAGCAGATCCTGCAGGATCTTCCCGAGCTGCCGCTGCTCCGGGTCCTTGACGAACGAGCCGGCGTCCGGGTCGAGGATCAGCGCCAGGTGCGAGCGCATCACCCGGGGGTGGTCGAGCGCCAGCCCGAGCACCGCGTCGATCGCCCTGGCCAGCCGGGCCTCCGGGGTGCTCCCGGCAGGCAGCCCGGCCAGTGCCTCGGACAGTGACAGGTGCATCATCCGGTGGGTGGCCGCCTGCATCAGGAGTCGTTTGCTGTCGAAGTAGTACGACAGCAGGCCCCGGGCGAGCCCGGCGCGCTCGGCTATGTCACCCAGCGTGGTCCTGCCGTATCCGTGCTGGTCGACCAGCTCGACCGTGGCGCGCATGATGCGGAGCCGGGAACGTTGGCGCATTTCCTCGTTGACCGATTCCCCGCGAGGTGCCATCGTGTCTGCTCCGTACGTTGATTGGCTCCTGGCCAATATACTGGCAGGGCCGGTACGGGTTCCCTCAGGGGTACCCGGGTACGGAGACGAAGGGCACCGCGGTGACCAGGAAGCCGAGCAGCGAGATCCCGCTGATCACCAGCAACGCCGGGCGGTAGCCGTCCAGTTGGGCCGCGGGGCTCTGCCCGCCGTTGCTGCCCGCGGTGATCACCGCCGTCGCGGCGGCCAGCACGAGTGCACTGCCGACCTGGAACGCGGTGTTCACCAGCCCGGACGCCAGCCCCTGCTCGTCGTCCGAGACGCCGTTGGTGGCGGCGATGTTGACGGAGGGGAAGCCCAGCGCGAAGCCGATGCCGAGCAGGACCATGCTCGGCAGCACCAGGCCGACGAAGCTGCTGTGCTCGTCCAGCCGGAGGAAGAGCACGTAGCCGAGGGTCAGCGAGAGCACCCCGCCGAGCATCAGCCGACCGGTGCCGAACCGGTCCACGATGGCGCCCATCTTGGTGGCCGACAGAGCAACCAGCGCACCGGCGGGCAGGAAGGCCAGGGCCATCTCGAGCGCGGTCCAGCCGAGCAGCCGCTGCAGGTAGAGCGTGGCGACGAACTGGAAGCCGGCGTAGCTGCCGAAGAGGGCGAGTGCGGTCAGGTTGGCCCGGGCCACGCCGCCGTTGCGGAAGATGCCGAGCCGGACCAGCGGGTGCGCGGTGCGCTGCTCGATCAGCAGGAAGGCGGCGGCCAGGGCGACCACCACGAGCAGCGACAGGACGGTGCGGGCACTCGCCCAGCCGGCGCTCTGCGCCTCGGTGACGGTGAAGACCAGCAGCAGCAGCGAGCCGGTACCGGTGATCGCCCCGGCGATGTCGTACCCGCCGGTGCCGCGCTCGGGGCGGGGCTGACGGGGCAGCAGACGGAACGCGAAGACCAGCGCGATCAGTGCGACCGGGACGGGCATCAGGAAGGTGAAGCGCCAGCCGACCGAGGTGAGCAGGCCGCTCAGCACCAGGCCGAGCGAGAAGCCGCTGGCGCCGGTGACGGTGTAGATGCTCAGTGCGCGGTTGCGGGCCGGGCCCTCGGCGAAGGTGGTGGTGATGATGGAGAGGCCGGCCGGAGCGGTGAAGGCGGCGGCCACCCCCTTGACGAAGCGGGCCGCGATCAGCAGGCCGCCGTTGTCGACCAGACCGCCGAGCAGAGAGGCGGCGGCGAAGACGGCGAGCGCGATCAGGAAGACCTCGCGGCGTCCGAGCAGGTCGGCCGCCCGGCCGCCGAGCAGCAGGAGACCGCCGTAGCCGAGGACGTAGCCACTGACCACCCACTGCAGGGTGGAGGTGGACAGGTGCAGGTCGTCACCGATCGAGGGGAGGGCGACGCCGACCATCGAGACGTCGAGGGCATCGAGGAACAGGGCGGCGCAGAGGACGATCAGGGTGCCCCAGAGTCGGGGGCTCCATTTGTCGTCACCGTGAACGGACGGGGCGTCAGAAGGGTTGGCGGGGGCGCTGGTTGCCGAAGGCTCTCGGGCTGTGGTCATGAGGGAGACAGTACATGCATGTGCAATCAATGCAAGTCGATTTAATGTGTTCGCACTAAGTTCCGAGGCATGTGCTAGCGTGGGCCACGTGTCAGAACTCGATGTCGCCGCCGACGAGGCGGCCCTGGTCGCCGGCTGGCGGGAGTTGTTGGCCCGTCACGCGGCCACCGCGTGTGCGCTCGACCGTGAGCTCGGTGAACTGCACGGTCTGGGCATGAGTGAGTTCGAGGTGCTGGAGCGCCTGTTCGAGGACGAGCAGGGGGCCGACCGGGAGAAGCTCCGGGTGCAGGACCTCGCGCACCAGGTGCACCTGAGCCAGAGCGCGCTGTCCCGGCTGATCGGGCGGCTGGAGAAGGCCGGGCTGGTCGAGCGGGCGATGTGCGCGGCCGACCGCCGCGGCATCTTCGTGATGCTCACGGAGGCCGGGCGGCAGCGTTACCGGGAGGCGCAGCCGGTGCACCGTCAGGTGCTCGCGCGGACGCTGAACGGCACGGCCTGCGTCGGCGGCGGGTCAGAGTAGAGCGTTCACTCCGGGCGCCACCGCCAGCAGCACCGCTGCCGCCGGAGCGGCGAGCGCCGCCACGGTGAGCCGGAGCCGGTGCCGGACGGGCAGCCGGGGCGCCCCCAGCAGCAGCCGGTCCACCCGGTGCGGGGACTGCGCCAGCTGCTGCGGCGGACAGGCGCCGAAGACCCCGCGGCCGCTGTTGATCTCGACCAGCGCCAGTGCCGTGGTCACCCGCCCGTGCCGACGGGCGGCCCGGTCGTCGGCGGCCAGCTCGACCAGCTCGCCCACCTGGTCCCGGAACGCGCTGAACACACCCACCCCCGGGAACCCGCTGGCCAGCGCCTGGGCGGACTGCGCCAGCCAGTGGTGCCTGGCCCGGACGTGCCCCCGTTCATGGCTGAGCACCGCCGCCAGCTCACGGTCGGTCAGCTGCTGCAGCGCACCCGTGGTGACCACCAGCCGGGCGCCCGGCCCGGGCAGCGACCAGGCCTCGGGGCGGACGTTCTCCAGCACCACCAGCTGCTCCCCGGTCCGCCGGGGGAGGGCCAGACCGCCCGGCAACTCCGGTGCGCGGTCGGCCAGTTCGGCGAAGCGGCGGACCCGCAGCGCGCGGGCCGCCAGCACCTCCCGGCCGAGCGACCAGGCGGTCCAGACCCCGCCGGCCGCGAGCAGCGCGGCGGCCAGCCGGCCCCAGCCCTCGGCACCCGCCAGGCCGTACGCCGCCTCGACGCCGTGCGGGGCGCCCGTGAAGAGCAGTTCGCGCAGGCCGGGGAGGGCAGCCGAGGAGGCCAGCAGCAGACCGATCAGGCAGCAGAGCAGGACGGCGATCACCAGACACTGCCAGGCCCAGAGCGCCAGCACGGGTTCGCGTTCGGCCCAGGGCGCGCGGGCCAGCAGCCGGGGCGCCACGGTGGACAGCAGAACGCCGAGCAGCAGCAGACCGAACAGAGCCGTCATGGCAGGTGCTCCCCCAGGCGGGCACGCGGGCGCGACCATGCGCCGTGTGCCCAACCTACGCGCTGGGCGCGCCTCTTAGGAACGCCTTACGCCGCGCCAGTGACCAAGCTGACACGGGCGGCGGCCCGGCAGACCGCTGTCGCCCGGCGGCCGCGAGCAGTGGGGTGGCTCACATCGTCAGCAGCATCGCGAACATCCCGACGCCCATCGCCGTCCGGCAGGCCCGCGAGAGGTCGGCCGCCCCGGCCTCCGTGGCGGTGGTGGCGCGGCCGCCGGGGACGGAGAGCAGCCGGCTGCCCGTCCAGAGCGCGTACCCGCCGAAGTAGCCGAGCAGGGCACCGGTCACGGCCGGCAGCCCCATTGAACCGTGGTGACCGGCCGGGGCCAGCCCCATGTACGCCATGGCCAGCGCCCCGATCGCGTGGTGCAGCCGGTGGGCGCGGGGTGCGCCCGGCGCCAGGGCGCCGATCAGCAGGGGCAGGGCGAGCAGGGCGAACAGCCACCCCCAGACGATCCCGGGCCGGAGCACCATCCCGGCCATCCCGATCCCCATCAGCGCCTCGGCGGCGTCCGAGTCCCAGCTCGCCGACGCGCAGCCTCCGCGCCCGGCCCGCAGTCGGTGCAGACCGAATCCCGCCGAACCGGCGGCGAGAGCCGCGAGCAGCCAGCTGACCATGACCGGACCGTGCACGGCGCCCCCTCCAGGCCGGTGTGCCGGGACTCCACGATCACCGATCCAGGGCGGGGGCAGCAGGGCGCGAACGGGGGCGCACAGAGGTGTGACGGGTGGTCAACTCCCGGGCGCGAGCTGTGCCGCGTCGGTCTGGCTTCCCACCCGGCTCACCCCGGTGGCGGGGGGTCGGGGTACCGGGCATGGTCGGCGTACGGCACGGGAGGCCGCACCCCTCGGCGGAATCGTCCCCACTGTCCGCGCAGGTGTCCGAATGGTGGACGTCGCGCTGTTCACGTCAGTGTTGCTCCGACCCCCCTTGAACAGGAGAACCTTTCGTATCTATGGTGGTCCTGTCGAAATAACTCCTGTCGAAGTGGGTCTCTGATGCAGAATCTTTCGCCCGGGCTGACTGTGGCGGCCGAACTCTCCGGAGTATCCCCGGCCGGCCACGCGGCCCACCCCGCCTGGCTGCGGCTCAAGGAGGCCGTCGAGGCCCTGCGCCCGTTGCAGTCCAAGGACGGCTCCATCGACCTCTCCACCGTGCAGCGGTCGGCCGTCGACCCGCTGGTGGAGACCGTGCTCGGCGCGGTCGAGGAGCTCACCCCGCTCTTCCCGCACTCCGCCGACTACCTCACGGCCGTCCTCGCCGACCTGCGCAAGTGGGCCGACACCGGCTACCGCGAGCCGGACTTCCTGGACTCGCTGCTCACCTTCCAGCCCGCCGAGCAGCGCGAGGACGGCCTCGAGCACCTCGTGGTCTTCCCGATGTACACCCAGAACGGCAACCCGGACCGCAACCTCGAAGCCGTCCTGCTCAAGGTGGTCTGGCCCGACTGGCTGGCCGAGCTGGAGCGCACCCGCTTCGACAACCCGATGTTCGTGCCGATCACCTTCACCGACTTCACCGCCGGGTACGACACCAACTCCGCCGTGCTCTTCCCGGAGACCATCGCGGTCCGCCAGGCCCCCGAGCGGTTCACCTGGGGCGGCATCTTCTGCGACCGTGAGGCCGCCCGCTTCCGCGCCGTCACCACCAGCGCCGTCCGGCAGCTCAGCCTGGAGATCCCCGCCGACGCGACCGAGCTGCTCGCCGACCAGCAGCGCTCGCAGCAGACCTTCGTGCTCTGGGACCTGGTCCACGACCGGACCCACAGCCACGGCGACCTGCCGTTCGACCCGTTCATGATCAAGCAGCGCAGCCCGTTCTGGATGTACGGCCTGGAGGAGCTGCGCTGCGACCTGACCGCCTTCAAGGAGGCCGTCCGCCTGGAGGCCGAGGGCTACGACCAGGGCCGCGACGTGCAGTACGCGATCCTGTTCGACCGGATGTTCCGCTTCCCGGTCAGCGGTGACCGGGTCCGCAACTACGACGGCATGGGCGGCCAGCTGCTCTTCGCGTACCTGCACAAGCACGACGCGCTGCGCTGGCGCGACAACCGGCTCTCGATCGACTGGGACCGGGTCGCCGAGGTCACCAACGCGCTCTGCGGCGAGATCGAGACCCTCTACCGGGACGGCATCGACCGGCCCAAGACCGCGCACTGGATCGCGGCCTACCAGCTGGTCTCCAAATACCTCACCCCGCACCCGGCCTCCACCTGGGCCAAGGGCCCCGAGGCGCTCCCGCTCGGCACCACCGACGGCAAGGCCCTCAACAAGGCCCTGTGCGACGCTGTGCTGCCGGACGAGTTCCCGCTCAGCATGTTCTACGAGGCCCTGGCCAAGAAGCTCAGCGGCGTGATCGCCGCCAGCACCGGCATCACCGGTGCCACCGCCGACCGCCAGGAGGCCGCCGCGTGAGCACCCGTCAGCTCGAGGGCAAGGTCATCGCGGTGGCCGGCGCCACCGGCGCGGCGGGCCGCGCCGTGCTGCGCCGACTGGCCGCCGACGGCGCCACCGTGATCGCGGCGGGCAGCGACGCCCGGCGACTGGACGAGGTCATGGACGCCACCCGCGCCCAGGTCCCCGGCTCCCGGGTCAGCGGCCAGGTCATCGACCTGCTCGACCCGCAGGAGGTGCACGACTGGGCCGACCACCTGGAGGCCGAGCACGGGCACGTCGACGGCGTCTTCCACCTGGTCGGCGGCTGGCGCGGCAGCAAGACCTTCTTCGACAGCCGGATCGACGACTGGGACTGGCTGCACGACCGGGTGGTCCGCACCCTCCAGCACACCTCGCTGGCCTTCCAGCCCGCGCTGGTGCGCAGTGCGGCCGGCCGGTACGCGATGATCTCCGCCACCGCCGCGCACAAGCCGACCGCGGGCGGTGCCGCGTACGCCGCGGCCAAGGCGGCGAGCGAGGCCTGGACGCTCTCGATGGCCGACTCCTTCAAGAAGGAGACCACCTCACCCGACGGCGCCCCGACCGCGGCGGCTGCCATCCTGGTGATCAAGGCTCTGGTCACCCCCGAGATGCGCGTCGAGAAGCCCGAGGCCAAGTTCCCCGGCTTCACCGACACCGCCGACCTGGCCGACACCCTGGCGGGCCTCTGGGACCGCCCCGCAGCAGAACTGAACGGACAGCACCTGTGGTTGACAGCCCGATGAACGTTGCCAGCGACGCCACCGACGCCGTTCGGCGGCACGACCCCGCCGTCCGGGGTTTCGCCAGCGACAACTACGCCGGTGTGCACCCCGAGATCCTGGCCGCCCTTGCCGTCGCCAACGGCGGGCACCAGGTCGCGTACGGCGAGGACCAGTACACCGAGCACCTCCAGGAGGTGTTCCGCAAGCACTTCGGCGAGCGCGCCGAGGCGTACCCCGTCTTCAACGGCACCGGCGCCAACGTGGTTGCCCTGCAGGCCCTGCTGCCGCGCTGGGGCGCGGTGATCGCCGCCGAGTCCGCCCACATCAACGTGGACGAGTGCGGCGCCCCCGAGAAGATCGCCGGGCTCAAGTTGCTCACCGTCCCCACCCCCGACGGCAAGCTCACCCCCGAGCTGATCGACCTTCAGGCCTGGGGCTGGGGCGACGAGCACCGCGCCCAGCCGCTGGCCGTCTCGATCACCCAGAACACCGAGCTGGGCACGGTCTACACGGCCGAGGAGATCAAGGCGATCTGCGACCACGCCCACGAGCACGGCATGCTGGTGCACCTGGACGGCTCCCGGATCGCCAACGCCGCCGCAGCCCTCGGGCTGCCGCTGCGGGCCTTCACCACGGACGCCGGGGTCGACGTGCTCTCGTTCGGCGGGACGAAGAACGGCCTGCTGCTGGGCGAGGCCGTGGTGGTCCTCAACCCGGAGAAGGTCAGGAACCTCAAGTTCCTGCGCAAGATGTCGATGCAGCTCGCCTCGAAGATGCGCTTCGTGTCGGTGCAGTTCGAGGCGCTGCTGAGCGGTGACCTCTGGCTGCGCAACGCCTCGCACTCCAACGCGATGGCGCAGCGGCTGGCGACGGCGGTCGAGGGCATCGACGGCGTCGAGCTGGTCCGGCCGGTGCAGGCGAACGCGGTGTTCGCGCTGCTCCCGCGTGAGGTCAGCGAGCGACTGCAGAAGCGTTACCGCTTCTACTTCTGGAACGAGCAGACCGGTGAGGTGCGCTGGATGACCGCCTTCGACACCACCGAGGCCGACATCGACGCCTTCGCGGCGGCGATCGCCGAGGAGCTCGGCCGGGGCTGACGGCTGCGCTCTCCGACCGCCCCCGCCGGTCGCCGGCGGGGGCGGCACCGGCGTGCCGTCCCGGGCCGCCCGGCGGACGAAGCGCAGCCCCGACATCACGGTCAGGGACGAGCCGAGGACCAGCAGCAGCTGCCCGGCCGCCACCAGCTCGAAGCAGCGCTCCACCCGGGGCTTGGGCACGCTCTCGCCGAAGAACACCACGTCCGGCTTGAGGACCCCGCCGCACTCCGTGCACGGCGCCACCTGGAACGTCTCGACCAGCCCGTCCGGCAGGAGCGCGTCGCCGTCCGCCAGGGTCCTGGCGCGGGCCTCCCGGAAGTCCCCGTTCAACTCTGTAAGCCGTCGGTCGAGTTCGGTGCGCGGGGTGAGGTGACGGCAGGTCAGACAGACCACCCGGTCCAGCCCACCGTGCAGCTCCACCGCCTGCCGGGTGCCGGCCGCCCGGTGCAGGCCGTCCACGTTCTGGGTGATCACCGCCGACACATGGCCCGAGCGGCGCAACCGCTCCACCGCCCGGTGCCCGGCGTTCGGCTCGGCCCGCGCGATGGTCCGCCACCCGGCGTGGCTCCGCGCCCAGTAGCGGCGGCGGGCCTCCGCACTGCCGGTGAACTCCTGAAAGGTCATCGGGGTGCCAGGCCGCCGACTCCCGGTCTCACCCCGGTAGTCGGGAATGCCCGACTCGGTCGACAGCCCCGCCCCGCTCAGCACCACCACGCCCCGCCCGGCCACCAGCTCGGCCAGTGACTCCAGCGCCGCCGCCCGATCCTCGTCCGCCACAGGCTCACCCATGCGGTCAGGGTAGACCTCGACGGACCGCCACCCCGCTCAGTAGGCTCCGCCCGTCAATCACGGGGGACGGGGACAGGTATGACTGGCACGGAACTGCTGATCGCACTGGTGATCGGTACAGCGATCGGGATACCGCTCGGGCTCTACCTCAAGCGGCGCCTGCACGGCGACGCCGCCACCAAGGCAGCGAACCGGGAGCACGCGGACGGACTGCGCCGCGAACTCCTCGAGCGCACCGCCTTCCCGGGCGAGTGGATCGACCTGGGCGCCTACCTGGTGGAGCAGCCCTACGCCCGCTCCTATCTCCAGCGCCTCGCCGTCTTCTCACTGCTCCAGCAGGACGGCACCCTGGACGAACTTCCGGTCGGCGACTCGGAGGTCAAGGGCGGCTTCTCCTTCCGCCTCTCCGAGCAGGCCTGGCTGGACTACCACGAAGCCCGGGCCGCCGGACGCCGCTCCGGCTACGCCCCGTCGCCGGGGTCTCCCGTGCCGCCGGTGCCGGCCTGCAGCTGCTGCGACGAACCGTTGGACACCAGCGAGCCGGCCTTCAACTTCCAGCTGCCCGACCCGTTGGCAGCGCTGACGGAGGCGGAGCAGGAGAGGACCATCACCTTCTACTCCGGACAGGCCGTCCTGACCCGGACCCTCGGCGGGTTCGTCCGGGCCCTGCTTGCGGTGCCGCTCGACGACGGACGAACCGTCAGCTTCGGCGTCTGGGTCTCCCTGGAGGCGGACACCTACGCGCGGTTCGCCGATGCCGTGCACGGAGAGGGTGTCCCAGCCGTCGCGTCCTACGACGGCCGACTCGCCAACGCCCTTGCCCCCTGGGGCGGCGGCATCCTCGCCGCGCCGGTCTCGATCAGCTCGCCCCTCCGACTGGAGGGGCTGCGCACACCACAGATCCTCGACAGCCCCGTCCCGGCGGTGGCCGACATCCTGCGGAAGTCGTGGCCGCCGGCCGAGATCCTGACGGATGACCGGGCCTGGGCACTCGCGTACGACCCGGAGAATCCTCCGAAGCCGCACGCACACCACTGAACGGGCGACGCGAGGGGGGAGAGCGAGGGCGAGTCAGGCGAGGAGGTGTGCAAGGGTGCCCTTCCCGGTGGGGTACGGCTGCTCCTGGGGGAGCAATTCGGCGGCTGCGGCCAGCTCCCCGCTGCGCACCAGGGCGTGCACCTGATGGGCGAGCGGCGTCACGTCGGTGATGCCCACAGTCCACTCGTCGGCGTACCGGGTCGCTGCCTCGCCGGTGAGCCCGAGCTGGAGTGAGCGGTACGGCAGCGGCTGGAGGTGCAGGTCACGCTCCGGGTCCCACTGCACGCGGGCGGGGGCCCGCTTCAGCTCCCGCTTCCAGGAGGCCTGATCGGTGTGCACGCCACGTTTGTAATGGGACAGGGCGGCGCTCCGGAGCGCCCATTCGAACCCAGCGCGGGAGATCTCGACGGCGAGGACGGTCTCCTGCCCCTCCTTGGTGGCCCAGCCGCAGCGGTACATCATCCAGAGGAACGACGGTTTGACCCAGGTCATCCGATCCCGCTGCCAGGCCGCCGGAAACCGACCCTCGCGTGCGGCCGGCAGGCCGATCTCGGTGCGGTAGGCCTGATAGACGGTGACGGTGGTCGCCGTGTGCTGCGCGCGAATCCGGTGCTTCGGTTCATCCATGGCTCGAGGATGAGGTCGGTCGGGTAAGGCGGACCACTCGATTTTGTTCGAGGCCACCTCCGGGCTGATGGTCCTACTGGTGAGAACGCGCTGGTCAGGTGGGTTGTGGGGCCCGTGTCGATGAGGGGTTGGGGCGACTGGGGGAGGCGATTTGCTTGTGGGGCGGCGATGCCCGTACAGTTCCGGAGTCGCACCGAGAGGGGCGAAGAAAAGCGAGTCGGCTGAATGAAACTCCGGAAAACGGAGCGGAAAACGTCTGATAAGCTCGGAACACGAAAGAACGAAGCACCCGGAGGGTCCGCCTGATAAGCGGCTCGAAGGAAGTGTCCGTTCCTTGAGAACTCAACAGCGTGCCAAAAGTCAACGCCAGATATGTTGACATCCCCGGCCTATCCTTTGGATGGGTTGGAGATTCCTTTATGAAGTAAAACACTAGC
>NZ_JBFUMY010000048.1:0-30423 GCF_054049135.1 Kitasatospora sp. P5_F3
GACCGACACCCCGGTCCCGCCGAGCCCGCAGCCGACCGCCTCACCGACCGGCGGCCTGCCGGACACCGGCTCGGACTTCCCGGCGGCGTTCTTCGCGGTGCTGGCCCTGGCTCTCGCGGCTGCGGGCGCGGTGCTCGGCCTGACCACCCGTCACCGGGGGCGCCACCACTAGTGAGACCTTGAGTTGCACTACCCAGGGGCTCGGGGAACAGCGACGAGATCCGGCGTGCGGGGCAAAATGCGAAGGTGCCTGGCCATTTACGCAGGTGCAACGCTCCCGAGGTCGGCGTCGCAGTTCCCCGAGCCCCTGGTGGTGTCCGCCGTCGCCTGGAACCAACGGCGCGCACCGAAGAGCAGCACCCCGCCCAGCCCGATGCCGCCGACCGCGCAGAGGGCGACCGCCGTCAGCGAGTGCGAGACCAGGGCGCCCGAAACGGCGTAACCCGCTGCGTTGCCCGTCGCGAACAGCGTGATCAGCCAGGCGAACGCCTCGGTGACCGTGCCGGTCGGCGCCAGCTCCGCGATCAGCACGAAGGCGGCGGCCAGCAGCGGCGCAAGCCCGATCCCGGAGAGCAGCGCCAGTACGGCCATCGGCAGCGGGGCCGGGACCAGCAGCAGCGGCAGGTAGGAGGCCGCCATCGCCAGCGCGATCACCCAGGTCCGGGTGGCGGTGCTGCTGCGCCACTTCACCGCGCCGTAGCCGAGGGCGCCGACCAGCCCGCCGAGTGCGGCCAGCGCGAGCAGCAGTCCGGCGCCGCCGGGCAGACCATCCCGGTGCTGCTCGGCGTAGGCGATGAAGAGCACGTTCTGGGCGCCGACGGTCCAGCCCGCGCCGGCCAGGCCGACCAGCAGCAGGACCAGTCCGGGCGAGCGCAGCGGGCCGAGCAGTCCGGAGGAGGCGTGCCGGGCGGGTGCTCGCCAGGCCCGGGCGGGGGCGGCGGTCGCGACCACCAGCGCGCCGGCCAGGCCGAGCCCGGCGGCGGTCCACAGCGCGGTCACCGGTGAGAACGCCGCGGCGATCCCGGCCACCGCCAACGGCCCTGCCACGTACAGGAGTTGCTGGGCGGCTGAGTCGAAGGCGTACGCGGTGTCCAGCTGCTCCTCGTCGACCACGGCGGGCCAGAGTGCGCGCAGGCAGGGTTCCAGTGGCGGCATCGCGAGCCCGGCGATCGCCGCGCCGAGCGGGGCGGCCCAGGCCGAACCGGGCGCCAGTGCGAGCAGGGCGTACCCGACCCCGGCGACCACGGCCGAGGCCAGCAGTACGCGCGGCTGTCCGGTCCGGTCGACGATCCGGCCGAGCACCGGGCCGCCGATCGCGGCCGCGATCGCGTACGCGGCGGTGGCCAGCCCGATCCTGCTGTACGGGGTGCCGGCCTCGCGCAGGGCGAGGGCGATCACCAGGGCGGTCATCCCGGCGGGGAGGCGGCCGAGCAGGGTGCCGAGCAGGAGACGGGTGACGTGCGGGGCGCGGAGCAGGGCGAGGTAGCCCATGGGGTTCGGTCTCCTGAGGGCAGGGGAGGGCGGCGGTAGGCCATCAAGTTATACGTATAACCGGATCGGGTCAATTGGTCCCGGGTCGACGGTTCGTGGCCGTAGTTCAAACAAGTCCTTTGAACATCTCAAAGGTTTGTTGCTAATCTGTCGCCCATGACCACCTCAGGCACGCCTCGGCAGTACGACATGGGCCCCGCGCTCATGCGCTGCGCGTGCCTGCCCGGCGCCGTGGACAGCGGCTGTCGCACCGTCAGCTGTATCCAGGCGGCACGTCGCCCCTGAGGCCCCCGGCTGCTCCCCGCCGTGGTCGGCCCGGCCGTGTCGCCGCCCTTGCTCCATCTCTCCCCCTCCTCCTGCCTCGGAGCCGCACCACCATGTCCACAGCGCCCGCGCCCACCTTCCTCGCGAAGGTCCGCAAGACCCCCTTCTGGGCCCAGATCGTCGGCGGCCTGGTCCTCGGCCTGGCCCTCGGCTACCTGGCCCGGGTCCAGGACATCGCCTGGCTCACCACCACCCTGGACACGATCGGCAAGACCTTCGTCCAGCTGCTCAAGCTGGCCGTCCCGCCGCTGGTCTTCACCGCGATCGTGCTCTCGGTCGCCAACCTGCGGAACGTCACCAACGCCGCCCGGCTGGCCGGCCGTACGCTGCTCTGGTTCCTGATCACCTCGCTGATCGCGGTCGGTGTCGGCCTCGGCCTCGGGTTGCTGACCAACCCGGGCGAGGGCGCCAACCTCTCCACCCAGGGCCTCAAGGCCCCGGAGAAGCCCGGCACCTGGATCGACTTCCTGACCGGCATCATCCCGACCAACATCGCGGACGCCTTCCTGAAGGTGAACGTCCTCCAGATCGTCTTCCTCGGCATCGTGGTCGGCGCCGCCGTCCTCAAGCTGGGCGAGAAGGCCGAGCCGGTCCGCAAGCTCAACGAGGCGATCCTCGACCTCACCCAGACCGCCCTGTGGTGGGTCATCCGACTCGCCCCGCTCGGCACCCTCGGCCTGATCGGCAAGTCCGTCGCGGTCTACGGCTGGGACCTGCTCAAGCCCTTCGCCACCCTGACCATCGACGTGTACGTCGGCTGCGCGATCGTGCTGTTCGGCGTCTACTCGCTGCTGCTGCGCTTCGTCGGCGGGCTCAACCCGCTGAACTTCTTCAAGGGCGCCTGGCCCGCGATCCAGCTCGCCTTCGTCTCCCGCTCCTCGGTCGGCACCCTGCCGGTCACCCGCCGCGTCACCGAGCGGCTCGGCGTCCCGAGCGAGTACGCCTCGTTCGCCGTCCCGTTCGGCGCCACCACCAAGATGGACGGCTGCGCCGCGATCTACCCCTCGCTGGCCGCGATCTTCGTCGCCCAGGTCTACGGCATCGACCTCGGCGTCGGTGACTACCTGCTGATCGCCTTCGTCTCGGTGATCGGCTCCGCCGCCACCGCCGGTCTGACCGGCGCGATCGTGATGCTGACCCTGACCCTCTCCACCCTCGGCCTCCCGCTGGAGGGCGTCGGCCTGCTGCTCGCCATCGACCCGATCCTCGACATGATCCGCACCGCCACCAACGTGGCCGGTCAGTCGGTCGTCCCGATCCTGGTCGCGGCCCGTGAGAAGACCCTCGACCTCACCGCCTACAACAACCCCACCGGCGACCTCCTCGAAGACCGTCCGGCCACTATCCCGGCGCAGACCACTCAGGTGCCTGTCGCAGCCTGACGCACAGACAGCTCGAGCCCTCCCCGACCATCGGGCGAGGGCTCGAGCTGTTGTGGCGGCAGTACCTACCTGACCGCCGGGCCCGCCCACTTCGGGACCACGATCCGCGGCATCGCTTTCACGCACTGGCCCGTGAGAGCTGGGAGGCGCTCTCAGCAGCACCTGAGACTCGCCGTAAGGCCCAGTACAAGAACGATCGTGTCTGTCGGTGACGATGGCGCCACGGCGTGCCACGCTGTTCTGGGTCGCAGGGTTTCGTAACCCAGGCGATCAACAAGAGTCTGCGTCTCGTCAGCTCCTGTCATTCGGAGGGAATGCCGACCGATCCCGCACGGCCGCGTGCCGAATTTAGCTCGTCGGCCTGGCGGGCTGAACCTTCGAGTCGCCGCCGACTCGCGCAACTGGACAGCAGCCGATCCATGGATACATCCATGCGGTTGTGTGACATTTCGGGATCGCCTACAGCGACACTCTTTGGAACTCACTCACCTGGATCGCATTCATATTTTTAATGCCGGCTGATCTGCAAGATACAACTCTTTTCCGGAGAACTGCGGGCGGGCCAAAGTCCCGCAGCTTTCAGAAAAGGGGCGTCGACGGTTGGTTTCATAGCGACGAGAGTCACAGACGTGCCCTATTTCCCCCACAGGAACAGGCCTCTAGATGACACTGAATATCTCCGGTGCGCCCCACTGGCGCACGGTTTCCACCTGGCTTGCGGCGGTCGTGTTCGTCGCCGCCGCCGCAATGACGATGTCGCTGCGGCCGGCCCATGCCGCCACGGCTGTTCCCCTCGGCGCGGCGGAAAGCTTCGCGGTGCTGGGCGGCCAGTCGGTCACCAACACCGGTCCGACCACGATCACCGGAGACGTCGGGGTGAGCCCGGGGTCGTCGATCACCGGACTTCTGCCCATCCAGGTGAACGGCACGATCCACCAGACGGACGCAGTTGCCGCGAACGCCCAGGGCAGCCTGGTCACCGCGTACAACAACGCCGCCGGCCAGCCCACGGAATTCACCCTTGCTTCGTCCGAGCTCGGTGGCCTGACGCTCGTTCCGGGCGTCTACAGCGCCGATAACGCCCCCTTGCAGCTCACGGGCCAGCTCACGCTGGACGCCCAGGGAAACCCCAATGCGGTCTGGGTGTTCAAGACCGCTTCGACTCTGATCACGGCGTCTGACAGCAGCGTGCTCCTGATCAATGGTGCGGCGCCGTGCAACGTCTACTGGCAGGTCGGAAGCTCTGCCACCCTTGGGACCGGTACCGACTTCGTGGGCAACATCCTGGCCCTGACCTCGATCGGCCTGAACACCGGCGCGACTCTCGAGGGGCGAGCGCTGGCACGGAACGGCTCCGTCACGCTGGACAACAACGTGATCACGCGGTCCACCTGCGCGGCCGCCACCACCACGGGCGGGGTGATCGCCGGCACCACCGGCGGCACCACTACGGGCGGTGCCACCGGTGGCGTGATCGCCGGGACGACCACGGGTGGCGCCACCGGCGGGGCCCKGGGTGGTCTGCTGGGCGGGGTCCTCACGACGGGTGGCGCCACGGGCGGACTCCTGGGCGGCCTGATCGCCGGTTCCACCGGCGGCACCACGACGGGCGGAACCACCGGCGGCGCCACGGCGGGCGGAACCACCGGCGGCGCCACCACGGGAGGCGGTGACCACGGCGGTGACCACGGTGACCACGGCGATCACGGTGACCACGGTGATCACGGCGGTGACCACGGTGACCACGGCGATCACGGTGACCACGGTGACCACGGCGATCACGGTGACCACGGTGATCACGGCGGCGATCACGGCGATCACGGCGATCACGGCGATCACGGCGATCACGGCGATCACGGCGGTGACCACGGTGACCAGGGTGACTACGGCGATCACTGCGCATGCGACGACGGCGGCGACCACGGCGGCCACGACGCGACCGCGTAGCTGATGCGCAGAGCCAGAAGTCGGATTACGGCGCGCGGCAGACCTTCACGAATGCTGTCGCGCGCCGCCAGAAGGGCTCAGAGAAGCAGAGCCGAGGAGTGGTCAAATTGGGATGGACCGGCCCAAGCCGTGCGTTGGATGGAACCCCCTCAGGGGATGTAAAGGGGCCGATCCGCAAACTGGCCGACGGCGCCGTCATCGCCGCAGGGCCGCCGGGTCCTCTGGTGGCAGCCGTGACCGTTGCCGTGGCTCTGTGCCTGGCGGCATCCCTCGTCCACGTGCTTCTGGTATTCATGTACGTGGCACCACCGAACCAGCTTTCCCAGGCTTACAGCAGGCAGATCAATGCGTGGATCAACCCGCTGTTCGAGCAGAACTGGCGGCTCTTCGCCCCGGACCCGGAGTCCGCCACTCGACAGGTTTCCGTGAGAACCGCACGAACCTCTCGAGACGGAACCCGCCAGGTCGGCGACTGGTTCGACCTGAGCGCAGTTGACGATTCCGATGTCAAACACAATGTCTTCCCCAGTCATACGACGCAGAACATGCTACGTCGGGCCTGGGCCGCTTATCTGGAATCACACGGCAGTGACGACAAACCGCATTCGGAGCGGGCTCGGATGCTGCAGGAATACCTGCGCAATATTGCGGTTGAGCGAGTCGCTGCCCACCAGGACAGTACGTTTGATGCTGTCCAATTGCGGGTGATCACCCAGCCAATCGCTGCGCCCACCACGGCGGGCGGTCCCCGCCCGGTTTCCTCAACCCCGGTCGACACCAGGTACCTGCCTTGGTGGAAGGTGGCACCCGATGGAAACTGAGCGGACTTCCTTTCCGACATCCTCGCTGCGCCACAATGCCCGCTTGACCGCAGACGCAGGCGACCAGCGAATGCTCACCCGCATCGGCGCGCTGGGCAGCACCGTGACCGATCGGCCGGTGTACCTCCACGCGGCGGCGGTGCTGCGGATCGGGTATGGCCTGCTCTACCTCGCCTTCCTGCTGAGGGAGTTCCCCCACCGCGACGAGATCTGGGGCCCCGGTTCAGCCTGGACGCCGGCCCTGGCGAACCAACTGTTCGACCAGACCGGCTGGTTCAGCATCCTTACCCTGTCCGACAGTCAGGTGTACTTCGAACTCTGCTACTCGGCGGCCCTCGTCACGTCCGCACTGTTCATGCTCGGCTGGCGAACCAGGGTGGTGTCCGTCCTGTTTGCGGTCGTGGTGGCCTCGTTCCACGCGAGGGCCATCTACATGACGGACGGGGGAGACAACCTCATTCTTCTCATGGCCGTCTACCTCCCGTTCACCGCCTGTGGCCGACGCTGGTCCCTCGACGCACGCAGGACGCGTCTGCGCGGTCCCCGAGCCGAGGCCGGAGTGCTGGCGGCAAGCCCGGGAACGCCCACTCTCCGGC
Source organism: Kitasatospora sp. P5_F3 (assembly GCF_054049135.1). Lineage (NCBI taxonomy): Bacteria > Bacillati > Actinomycetota > Actinomycetes > Kitasatosporales > Streptomycetaceae > Kitasatospora > Kitasatospora sp. P5_F3. Next base: position 6,562 of record NZ_JBFUMY010000048.1, read on the forward strand.
ACCACCTCCGCGCGGCGTGTCGCCTCTTGACCACGGTGCTGCACAACTGCGCCATGTTCGTCATCGCGGCTCAGGTCTGCATCGTCTACGGCTCCGCAGGGCTGTACAAGGTGCAGGGTGGCTCCTGGGCCAACGGGACTGCCCTCCACTACGTCATGAACCTTGATCTGTTCAGGCCGTGGCCCGCGCTGTCTTTCCTGGTGGACAGTCATCCGATCCTGGTCGCGGTCGCCAGCTACCTGACTGTGCTGCTGCAAGTCGCGTTCCCGTTCGTCCTGTTCGGCAGGCTCAAGTACCCCGTCCTGACCTTGCTGCTCGGCATGCACACAGGCATCGCGGTCCTCATGGGGCTCCCCCTCTTCTCCGGGGCGATGATCATTGCTGATGCGGTATTCATTCCAGAGCGCTTCTACACGTCTGTGGGACACCTGTGGCAGCGCACCTTCAACAGGAAAGGTGCGGTGGGGACAGGATCCTCCGCCACGGCAGACTCCTCCTTCGTACCGCCCCAGCCCGGATCCGTCGGCTGAGGTCGAAGCCGGCGAGGAGCCGATTCGGCAGCGGACGAAGGCGTGATGAGCGGTACGGCCAAAGGCGCAGCAGGACCAGTTCCGACATGCGACTGGAACTGCGGCATTGCGAGGCCCTGCTCCGCCCGCGCGCCGGGGTCCATGCGGCCGAGATCGAGAGGCCCCGTAGCGGTGTCCGGCTCGGGATGGCGCCCTCCGCCTACGGGCCATGTAACCGTATGGTCACGAACGGTTCGTGGCGGCGGGTCCCCGCTTCATCACGGGACCGTTTGGGAGAGGGTGACGGTTGTCGGGAAGGTCAGGCGCCCACACGTCTGGCCGCCTGGCGTGGCCGCCGTCTACAGTGCCGCGCACCTCTGTACGCGCGCCTGGGCGGTTGGTCGGCGGGAACTCGAGAGGCGGCCCCGGGTTTTCGGGGTCTGGCCTGCTCGGCCCGTATCCGGTTGGGGGCAGCAGGCCAATGCTGCCCCCAACCGCTTCGGCCGTCGACTGACCGGCGCCGGTCAGGGCCCGATGCCCACGATGACGACGGGCGGCGGGCACTTGAGCGGATCACTGCCCCACAGCAGCCCCTCCCGACCACACAGCGCAGGGACATTCAGCCGTAGAACACGGACGGACTCCACGGGACACGCCGAGGAACGATCTTGGTTGGCATAGTCCAGAACCTCGCCGCGGGACCAGGAACGCGGAGACGGCCGGGGCGGTCGATCGACGCATCGACTCCCGATCCTGGTCGCGGCCCGCGAGAAGACCCTCGACCTCAACGCCTACAACAACCCCACCGGCGACCTCCTCGCCGAGGACAAGGTGCCGGCCGCCTGACCCGGCCTCACCTGACGGCCCGTCCCCACCGGGGGCGGGCCGTCACCCGCTGGAGTGCACCTCGGCCACTGGGTGGCGTCCCGGCGGTAGCTTGGGGGGTGGTGATGGAGGAGTCGTGAGCGCTGCGCCCGAGGAGTATCCCTACCAGCAGGTGAACCCTGAGTTCGCGCTGAAGTACGCCATTACCAGGTGCGGGAAATCTCGACCTGCCCGGATCGAGCAACTGGTATATCCCCGATTTGGCCGCAGTGCCGAGTCATGTGGTGGATGCAGGTGGAGTACTGGTGCCTGATCAGACCCTGCTGGTGGTCGAAGTGACCGCCGACTCCAATGGCGACACCGACCGGGTGGTGAAGCGCCGTCGCTACGCCGAGTACGGTGCCCCGCTTTACCTCCTGGTCGACCGTCAGGAGCGCGCCTGCACCGTGTTCTCCGACCCTGGGCCGCTCGGCTACATGCGGGTCGACGGGCCGAACCCGTTCGGGACGCCGATCCGGTTGCCGGAGCCCTTCGGCGTCGAGCTGGCCACCGATCGGTTCTAGTCGTGCCTCGCTAGTACCGCAGGTGTCGGCTGAGCACCGTGCGGAGCACCTCGGGGGTGACGCGGTGCGGCTCGATGACGGCCTGGAGGGCGAGGCCGTCGAGGAGGGCGGAGAGGCGGAGGGTCTCCAGCTCGATGTCCAGGTCGTCGGGGAGGGCGCCGGCGGAGCGGGCGCGGCGCAGGAGTTCGGCGAGCAGCGTGCGCAGGGACTCCTGCATCCGGTGGGCGTGCGGCTGGAGCTGGGGGCGGGTGCGGGCGGCGGTGACGAAGGCCAGCCAGAGGGCGGCCTCCTGGTGGCGTGCTGCGTCGAGGGGGAGGAACTCGGCGAGCAGGGCCTCGATCCGGGGGCGGCGGTCGGTGCCCTCGGCGAGCAGTGGGGCGACGTGGGTGCGGACCCGGGCATCGAGCCGGCGGCCGAGCTCCTGCATGGCGAACAGGATCAGTTCGTCGTGGTCCCCGAAGTAGTGCCGGACGGACCCGATGGCGAGCCCGGCCTCCTCGGCGACGTTGCGGAGCGACGCGGCCTCCAGGCCGTCCCGGCCGACGACGCGCAGGACCGCCTCGGCCACGGCGGTGCGGCGGGCAGCGGGGTCCACGATCTTCGGCATCTTGCCGTTATAGCACGGTCGAGCTAGATTGCTTTTTGGCATAGGCGTGCTACATAAGGGGTTCGGGGATGAACGGCTGGCTGTGGGCAGTGGTGGTGGTCGCGGTGGTGACCGCCGTGGTGGTGAAGCGGCTGCGGGGTGAACCGCTCAACGCGCGGGACCTGTTGGCGCCCCCGGTGGTCCTGACCGCTCTCGGGGTGTACGCGCTGGCCCGGGCGGAGGGTCTGACCGGAGCGGACTTCGCCTGGCTGGTCCCCGGCGCCCTGCTGGGTGTCGCACTCGGCGCGGTGCGCGGTTCCACCGTGCAGGTCTTCGCCCGGGACGGGGTGCTCTGGCAGCGCTACACCGGGCGGACCTTTCTGGTACTGGTGGTCTCGTTCCTGATCACGGCGGGATACGGCCTGCTGGCGAGTCGGCTGGGCATGCACGAGCAGGCCCGCCCGGCCCAACTGGGCATCGGCGTCGGCTTCCTGGGTGAGGCGCTGGTGGTCGGCCTGCGAGGTCTGGCCGTCGGTGTCCCGTTCGCTCCCGAACGCTAGGGGGCTGTCTGCCGGGCCCAGCGTCGGGCCAGCACGGTGCAGACCATCAGCTGGAGTTGGTGGAAGACCATCAGCGGGAGCACCGCCATCCCGACCGCTGCGGCGGGGAACAGGATGGTGGCCAGCGGGAGGCCGTTGGCGAGGCTCTTCTTGGAGCCGCAGAACTGGGTGGTGATCCGGTCGGCCCGGGAGAAGCCGAGGCGGCGGGAGACGGTGCCGGTGAAGAGCAGGACCAGGGTGAGCATGGCCAGGCAGATCGCGGCCAGCCAGAGCAGTTGAGGGATCGTCACCCGGCTCCAGATGCCCTCGGTGACGCCCTCGCTGAAGGCGGTGTAGACGATCAGCAGGATGGAACCGCGGTCGACCAGCATGGTCAGCCAGCGGTGCCGCCGCAGCCAGGGTGCGACCCAGCGGCGGAGCAGCTGCCCGAGGGCGAACGGGACCAGCAGCTGCAGCACGATGTCCAGGATCTGCTGTCCGCTGATCTGCACCCCCGCACTGCCTGCCAGCAGCCAGGCGGCGAGCAGCGGTGTGAGCACAATGCCGACCATGCTGGAGAAGGTGGCGGCGCAGATCGCGGCGGCCACGTTGCCCCCGGCCATCGAGGTGAAGGCGATCGAGGACTGGACGGTGGAGGAGAGCAGGGTCAGGAAGAGCACCCCGGTCGCCAACTGTGGGGCGAGCACGGCGGACGGGAGCAGCCGGGTGGCCTCGCCGAGCAGCGGGAAGAGTACGAAGGTGCTGCCCAGGATGAGCAGGTGCAGCCGCCAGTGCCGGGCGCCGGCCAGTGCCTCCTGGGGCGAGAGCCGGGCGCCGTACAGGAAGAAGAGCAGTCCGACCGCGACGCTCACCGACCCGCTCGCGACCTCGGCGGCGGTGCCCCGGGCCGGGAGCAGGGTGGCCAGGCCGACGGTGCCGAGCAGCAGGAGCAGGTAGCCGTCGATCCCGATCCGGTGCAGTTGGCGGTCGAAGGCCCGTAGCAGGTGCATGGCCCCGATCATGCCCGGCGGGGGCCGGGAGAGAGGCAGGGGGCCCGCCGCGTCCGAAGACGTGGCGGGCCCCCTTGGTGTTACTCGTCATGCTCGTACCGGCGGCCGTGCGGGCCGCCGCCGGACCCGAAATGGGGTCCAGAGCGATCAGATCATCAGAGGAGATGAATCAGATAGCGGTGACGTTCTCCGCCTGCGGGCCCTTCGGGCCCTGGGTGACGTCGAACGAGACCGCCTGGTTCTCCTCCAGCGAGCGGAAACCGTTCGCGTTGATGGCGGAGTAGTGGACGAAGACGTCGGGGCCGCCGCCCTCCTGGGCGATGAAGCCGAAGCCCTTCTCAGCGTTGAACCACTTGACGGTTCCCTGAGCCATGCCGTTCTCCTTGCGAGGGACGTTTCGGTAACCACACCGTGTGGAACCGGTCCGCTGCGCTGATCGCCCCGCCTCCGGAAGGGTCCGGAGTTTTTCGATATCGCTGAAAAACTACAAAAAGCCCGCGGTTACATGCTCCGCAGGCTTCAAGTACTGCAAGGGGAATCAAACTGCAACTGGATGGAACGGTAGCACGCAGCGGCAGCCCCGACCAGGGGTGACCAAGGCCACGCTGCTCGTGTCCCGCGCGCGCGTGGCACAGATCGTCAGAGGCCCCTGACCACCCCGTCGGTGTCAACGGGCATACGCTGCGGAGAGCACACGAAACGGGCAGGTAGGAAGGACGCACGGTGACCGGTCAGGACACGAGTGGCTCGGCGGCGGTAAGGCCGAGGGTCGGACACATCCAGTTCCTCAACTGTCTTCCGCTGTACTGGGGACTGGCCAGGACCGGCAACCTGCTCGACCTCGACCTCACCAAGGACACCCCCGAGAAGCTCAGCGACCAACTGGTGCGCGGCGCCCTCGACATCGGCCCGATCACCTGTGTGGAGTACCTGCGCAACGCGGACAAGCTGGTGGTGCTCCCCGACATCGCGGTCGGCAGCGACGGCCCGGTGATGTCCTGTGTGATCGTCAGCAAGCTGCCGCTGGCAGAGCTGGACGGCCGCCGGGTCGCCCTCGGCTCCACCTCGCGCACCTCCGTCCGGCTGGCCCGGCTGCTGCTGGAGCAGCGCGAGGGCGTCCGGCCCGAGTACTTCACCGCCCCGCCGGACCTGGACGCGATGCTCGCCGAGGCCGACGCCGCCGTCCTGATCGGCGACCCGGCGCTGCGCGCCTCGCTGGAGCAGGCCCCGCAACAGGGCCTGGCGGTGCACGATCTGGGCGCGATGTGGAAGGACTGGACCGGCCTCCCGTTCGTCTTCGCGGTCTGGGCCGCCCGCCGCGACTACGCCGAGCGCAGCCCGGAGACGGTGGCCGCCGTGCACCGGGCCTTCCTGGAGTCCCGCGACCTCTCGCTGGCCGAGGCCGGCCAGGTGGCCGCGCAGGCCGCCCGCTGGGAGTCCTTCGACGCGCCCGTACTGGAGCGGTACTTCAGCCAGGCGCTGGACTTCTCGCTCGGCGAGCGGCAGCTCGCCGGGATCGCCGAGTTCGCCCGCCGGATCGGCCACGACAGCGGCTTCGCCCCGGACGTGACGGTCACTCTGCTCCAGCCCGCCTGACCACCCCGCGCAGGCCCCGACACGCCCGAGGAGGCGTGGCGGGGCTGGCGTAGGCTGGTTCGCGTCCGACGTCGGAAGAGAAAGAAGGCCAGCAAGGTGTCCGAGCAGACCCTTTCCGCCCACGACCTGCAGGCCGTCCTCGACCGCGCGGCCGCCGGCGGCCGGATCACCCCGGAGGAGGCGCTGGAGCTCTACCGCTCCGCGCCGCTGCACGCGCTCGGCTCCGCCGCCGACGCCGTCCGTCGCCGCCGCTACGCGGGCACCGAGCACATCGCGACGTACATCATCGAACGGAACATCAACTACACCAACGTCTGTGTGACGGCCTGCAAGTTCTGCGCCTTCTACGTGGCGCCGAAGAGCGACAAGGGCTGGTCCCGCGACCTGGACGAGATCCTCCGCCGCTGCGCCGAGACGGTCGAACTGGGCGGCACCCAGGTGATGTTCCAGGGCGGCCACCACCCGGACTACGGCGTCGAGTACTACGAGACCGCGTTCGCCGCGATCAAGGGCTCGTTCCCCCAGCTGGTGATCCACTCGCTCGGTGCCTCCGAGGTCGACCACATGGCCCGGCTCTCCAAGGTCTCGGTCGAGGAGGCCATCACCCGGATCCACAAGGCGGGCCTGGACTCCTTCGCGGGCGCCGGCGCCGAGCTGCTGCCGGAGCGGCCGCGCAAGGCGATCGCGCCGCTCAAGGAGTCGGGCGAGCGCTGGCTGGAGATCATGGAGACCGCGCACGGCCTGGGTGTCGAGTCCACCTCCACCATGCTGATGGGCACCGGCGAGACTAACGCCGAGCGGATCGAGCACCTGCGGATGATCCGCGACGTGCAGGACCGTACGGGCGGCTTCCGGGCCTTCATCCCGTACACCTACCAGCCGCAGAACAACCACCTCAAGGGCAGCACCCAGGCGACCGTGTTCGAGTACCTGCGGATGATCGCGATCGCCCGGCTGTTCCTCGACAACATCGCGCACATCCAGGGCTCCTGGCTCACCACCGGCAAGGAGGCGGGCCAGCTCTCGCTGCACTACGGGGCGGACGACCTCGGCTCGGTGATGCTGGAGGAGAACGTGGTCTCGATGGCCGGTGCCAAGCACCGCTCCAACCTGACCGAGCTGATCCACCTGATCCGCGCGGCCGACCGCACCCCGGCCCAGCGCTCCACCACCTACCAGCACCTGCGGGTGCTGGACGACCCGGCCAACGACCCGGTCGACCCCCGGGTGGCCTCGCACATCGCCTCCACCGCGCTCGAAGGCGGCACCGCGCACCCCGAGCTGAAGATCCTCTCCACCACCTGATGCTCACTCTGCACCGGGCCGCCGTCCTGGTCGTGGACCCCGCCGCCCCGTCGATTCCCGACGGGGCGGTGCTGGTCGACGGCCCGCTCGTGGCGGCGGTGGGCAGTTACGCCGCGCTGGCCGACCGTGGGGCCAGGGTGCGGGAGTGGGACGGGCTGCTGACGCCGGGTCTGCTCAACCCGTACGGGCAGTGGCTGCTGGAGACGGCGTACCACCCGGACCCCCGGGAGGAGCTGGGCACCGAGCCGTTGGAGCTCGAAGTCCCCGAGGAGCGCCGGGGCGGCAGCGCCCGGCTCGGGCTGCAACGTCTGCTCGGTCACGGCGTGACCGCGCTGGCCGGCCCCTTCACGCTGCCCGCCGTACGGACCGCGGTGACCCGCTCGGGGCTGACCGCCCTGCCCGGGACCGGTGCACCGGGCGGGCTCGACCCGCTCGCGGGCGGCACGCTGGCCTCGGTCGTACACCGACCGCTGACCGTCGGCGGCCGGGCCGACTTCGCGGTCTTCGCCGCCTCGTCGGTGGCCGAGCTCGAACGGACCGGCGCCGGCTGCTGCCTGGCCACCGTGCTGGGCGGACGGCTGCTGTACCGCCGCCGCTGACCGGTCCGCCTGGCGGGCCGTCAGGAAGAGGTGGGTGCACTAACACCCGCTTTGTTCACACAAACTGATTGATGCTCGCCGTGACCTGAGGGGTCGCCAGCGGTTACGATCCCGGTCAGCCCTCCGTACTGCGGATGGGTGCACTTCACCGGGTCCTCCCCAGCCCGGTCCGGCAAGCCGACAGGAACCATGCGATCCGCGACCGCTCTCCGCCCGCGCAACGCGCGCCTCGGTCGAGGTTGGTACCTCGCGGCCGTGCTCAGCGCGGTGCTCGCGCTCGGCATGTGCCTGCTCGGCTGGCGCCAGGCCGACCAGGCCGACCGGATCGGCGCCAACCCGGTCCAGGTCCAGGGCACCATCACCCAACTCCCGGCGGGCAGCGCGACCTACAGCTCCATCAGCTACCGCGCCGACGGCCGCCCGCTGACCGCCACCGACCTCTGGCTGCCCGAGCACGCCAAGACCGGTGACCCGATCTGCCTGGAGTACGCCGCCGCCGACCCCGGCGCGGTCCGGGTCTGCGGCAACCGCTACCCGCAGCCCGCCGGCGTCGGCCTGGCCCGTACCAGCGTCCCGATCGCCCTGGTCCTGTTCGCCCTCTGCGCAGCCCGGATCTGGCGCCACCACCGTGCCCGCACCCCCGTCACCCGGGTCCGCACCACGGTCGCCTTCGCCACCGAGTCCTTCACCAACGACATGCCCGCCCTCAGCCACGGCAAGCGCTCCCGCCGCCGCAAGCCCGGCCGCCGCCGGGCGCTCCGCTGAGGTGCCACCTCCGGAAGGCAGGGGCTCGGGGAACTGCGACGCCGACCTCGAAAAAGGTGATCCGTGCGTAGGCGGTCGGGCACTTTGCATTTTGACCCGCCAGCCACGAACCGTCGCAGTTCCCCGAGCCCCTGGGCGGTAGACGGCTGAGCCCCTGCGGAAGGCGCAGCGTTGCGGTGGTGAACAATGGGGGCGTGACCCGAGCCTCCCTGGACAAGCAGCCGCACGAAGTCGCCGCGATGTTCGACGACGTCGCCGCCAAGTACGACCGTACGAACGACGTGCTCTCCCTCGGTCAGGCCCGCGCCTGGCGCCGTGCGGTGGCCGAGGCGGTGGCCGCCCAGCCGGGCCAGACCGTGCTCGACCTGGGCGCCGGCACCGGCACGTCCTCGCTGCCGTTCGTGGAGGCGGGCGCGGACGTCGTCCCGTGCGACTTCTCGCTCGGCATGCTGACCGAGGGCAAGAGCCGGCATCCCGAACTCGCCCTGACCGCAGGCGACGCGACCAAGCTCCCGTTCGCGGACGACAGCTTCGACGCCGTCACCATCTCCTTCGCGCTGCGCAACGTGCAGGACACCGACGCCGCGCTGAGCGAGCTGTACCGGGTCACCAAGCCCGGTGGCCGGGTGGTCATCTGTGAGTTCTCCACCCCGACCTGGACGCCGTTCCGCACGGTCTACACCGAGTACCTGATGCGCGCGCTGCCGCCGGTCGCCACCGCCGTCAGCAGCAACCCGGACGCCTACGTCTACCTCGCCGAGTCGATCCGCTCCTGGCCCGACCAGCCCGCACTGGCCGCCCGGCTGCAGCAGGCCGCCTGGTCCAAGGTCGCCTGGCGCAACCTCACCGGCGGAATCGTCGCGCTGCACCGTGGCTTCAAGCCCGCGTCGTAGCCGGAGCCGTAGCTAGACTCGTCCAAGCCAGCCGACCGCATCGCAGGAGTGTGCCCCGCCGTGTCCGAGACCGCAGTTGACCTGAGCAGCGAGACCGTGGAGAGCACCGCCGACGTCATCGTGGTCGGCGCCGGACCGGCCGGTGCCACCACCGCGTACTACCTCGCCCAGGCCGGTCTGGACGTGCTCCTGCTGGAGAAGACCGAGTTCCCGCGCGAGAAGGTCTGCGGCGACGGCCTGACCCCGCGTGCCACCAAGCAGTTGGTGGACATGGGGATCGACGTCTCGACCTCGAACGGCTGGCTGCACAACAAGGGTCTGCGGATCATCGGCGGCGGCGTCCGGCTGGAGCTGGACTGGCCCGAGCTGTCGTCCTTCCCGGACTACGGACTGGTCCGCAAGCGCGCCGACTTCGACGAACTGCTGGCCCGTCAGGCCCAGAAGGCCGGCGCCCGGCTGTACGAGCGCGCCAATGTCACCGGCCCGGTGCTGGACGACCGGACCGGCCGGATCGTCGGTGTGACGGCCAAGTTGGGCGAGGAGAAGCGTCCGGTCACCTTCCGCGCCCCGCTGGTGGTCGCCGCCGACGGCAACTCCACCCGGCTCTCGCTGGCGATGGGGCTGCACCGCCGCGAGGACCGTCCGATGGGCGTCGCGTACCGGACGTACTTCACCTCGCCGCGCCACGACGACGACTACCTCGAGTCCTGGCTGGAGCTCTGGGACACCCGCGGCGGCGACCGCAAGCTGCTGCCCGGCTACGGCTGGATCTTCGGGATGGGCGACGGCACCTCCAACGTCGGCCTCGGCATCCTCAACTCCTCGCCCGCGTTCGGGGAGTTGGACTGGCGCGAGGTGCTCAAGGCGTGGTGCGCCTCGATGCCCGCCGAGTGGGGCTACACCCCCGAGAACATGACCGACCCGATCCGGGGCGCCGCGCTGCCGATGGCCTTCAACCGGCAGCCGCACTACACCCGGGGCCTGCTGCTGGTCGGCGACGCGGCCGGCATGGTCAACCCGTTCAACGGTGAGGGCATCGCCTACGCGATGGAGTCAGGCCAGCTGGCCGCGGGCGTCATCGTCCAGGCCCACGCCCGGATCACCGACACGGGCCGCGAGCGCGCCCTGCACGCCTACCCGGCGGTGCTCAAGGACGTCTACGGCGGCTACTACACGCTCGGCCGCGGCTTCGTGAAGCTGATCGGCAACCCCAAGGTGATGCAGCTCGCCACCCAGCGCGGCCTGACCCACCCGATCCTGATGAAGTTCGTCCTGAAGATGCTGGCCAACCTCACCGACCCGCAGGGCGGCGACGCGATGGACCGCATCATCAACGGGCTCGCCAAGGTGGCGCCCAACGCCTGACCCCTACGTCTCCGCACTGGCCCGGCCCGGAACTCTCCGGCCGGGCCGGTGGCGTTTCGGTGTGCCCCGCGTCACGGTCGCGGGTCGGGTGTCACACTCCGGCCGTCGTTCCACTCTCAGGATGTGACGCGAAGGAGATCCGATGTCCGACCACACCCCGGCCGACCAGGCCGCTGCCACCGAGGTGTTCGTGGCCCACCGGGAGCTGCTGTTCTCGATGGTCTACGGGATGCTCGGGCTGGTCGCCGACACCGAGGACGTGCTGCAGGAGACCTGGCTGGCCTGGGTGGCCCGGGCCGGGTCGGTGGACGGCGAACCGATCGAGAGCCCCCGGGCGTACCTGGTGCGGATCGCGGTGAACAAGGCGCTGGCCCGGCAGGACGCGGTCCGGCGGCGGCGGGAGACGTACGTCGGGCCCTGGCTGCCCGAGCCGCTACTCACCACGGACGCCGAACCCGTCGATGCCGAGCGGGCCGAGTCGGTGTCGATGGCCCTGCTGGTCGTGCTGGAGACGCTCACGCCGGTGGAGCGGGCGGTCTTCGTGCTGCACGAGGTGTTCGGCTACCAGCACACTGAGACCGCCGCGATCCTCGGCCGCAGCCCGGCTGCCGTACGCCAACTCGCCCACCGCGCGCGGGAACACGTCCAGGCCAGGCGTCCGCGCTTCCAGGCCGATCCGGTGGTGCGCCGCCGGGTGACCGAGCGGTTCGCGGCGGCGGTGGGCGGTGGCGACCTCGGTGACCTGCTGCAGGTGCTCGCCCCGGACGTGGTGATGTGGGCGGACGGCGGCGGCAAGGCGACGGCGGCCGGGCGCCTGCCGGTGCACGGCCGGGACCGGGTCGCGACCGTGCTGCTGCGGGGCGGCTCGCGCAACGCCGCGCGGCTCCGGGTGGTGTTCGGTCAGGTCAACGGAGACCCCTCCGCGCTGCTGTACGCCGGGGACCGGCCGTTCGCGGTGCTGGTCCTCGAACTCGCCCCCGACAGCGACCTGGTGACCGGGATCTACTTCGTCACCAACCCCGAGAAGCTCGCCCACCTCAGCTGACATCTCTTCAAGGGAGCCCACCATGAAGCTCACCATCCTGGCCGCGACCGGTGCCACCGGCCGCCACCTGCTCACCCAGGCCCTGGCGGCCGGCCACCAGGTCACCGCCGTGGTCCGCAACCCCGCCAAGCTGACGGAGCCGTCGGTGCGGACCGTCACCGCCGACCTCTCGCACCCCGACCCCGAGGCGCTCGCCGCCGCCGTCGAGGGGGCCGACGCGGTGCTCTCCGCCCTTGGCGCCACGTCCAGTTCGGAGCCCGGGGTGGCCTGGCGCGGCACCGAGGCGATCGTCGCCGCGATGCGCGCCACGGGCGTCCGACGGATCGTCACCCTCAGCGCGGCCCCGATCGGCACCGTCGCCTCACCGGCCCGCCCCAACCCGCCGAAGCACGACCCGGGCGACACCTTCCTGATGCGCCACGTCGGCGCCCCGCTCACCCGGATCTTCCTCCGCGAGCACTACGCCGACCTGGCCCGGATGGAGGATGTCCTGCGCGCCGCCCCCCTCGACTGGACCTCGGTCCGCCCGCCCCGCCTCACCAACGGCCCACTGACCGCCGGCTACCGCACCGCCCTCGACCGCAACCTCCCCGGCGGCAGCACCGCCTCCCGCGCGGACGTGGCCCACTGCATGCTCGCCACCCTCACCCGCCCGGACACCGTCGGCCACACCCTGGGCGTGGCCCGGTAGTTCTCAGAGCTGCTGCTGGGAGCGCCGGTCGACGTAGGCCATCCGCTCCGCGAAGACGGTGCGGGCGTCCGGGGTGAGGGTGCGGAGGGCGACCATCGCGGCGAAGACCACGTCGCAGAGTTCGTGCTGGACGTCGGTCCAGGTGTGGGTGGTGCCCTTGCGGGGGTTCTGGCCGGTGGCGCCGAGGACGGCCTGGGCGACCTCGCCCGCTTCCTCGGTGACCTTGAGGATGCGGAGCAACTTCTCGTCGCTCTCCGAGAGTTGGCTCTCGCTGTCGAGCCAGGCGACCAGGCGGTCGAGGGTGTCCCAGGTGGTGGCGTCCATGGCGGTGCTCCCGTGCGGTGGTGGGGGTGGTCGGCGGGCACCACCGTACGGGAGCGGCGGTCAGCGCTTGCTGATCTTGACGCTCTTGAAGGTGGGGACGAGGTTCGGGTAGCCGTCGCCGGGGTTGTTCTGCGAGTCCGAGCCGGCCGCGGCGATCTTCTGGAGCACGTCCAGACCGGCGGTGACCTGGCCGAACGGGGTGTAGGCGGGGGAGAGCTTGGTGTCCTTCCAGACGAAGAAGAACTGGCTGCCGTTGGTGTTCGGCCCGGCGTTGGCCATCGCCACGGTGCCGGCCGGGTAGGTGGCGCCGGTGAGGTTCTCGTCCGGGAAGGAGTAGCCCGGGCCGCCGCTGCCGGTGCCGGTCGGGTCGCCGCACTGGAGGACGAAGATCCGCTCGGTGGTGAGCCGGTGGCAGTGGCTCTTGTCGAAGTAGTCGTGCTCGGCCAGGAAGCGGAACGAGAAGGTGGTGCAGGGCGCCTGGCCGGTCAACGCCTTGAAGGTGATGGCCCCCTGGGTGGTCCGCAGGGTCGCGCTGTACGGCTGGGCGGCCTTCTTCGCGTCGAAGACCGGGATGCCCTTGAAGTTGTCGGCGGGCACGGCCGGCGTGTAGGCGCAGGTCACCGTGGCGACGGGGGCGGCGTCGGCGACGCCGACCGAGGTGGTCAGCAGGAGCGGCACAGTGGTGGCGGCGGACAGTAACGCCCAGTGTTTGCGCAGCACTTGGGGTGCCTCCGAAGAATAGATTGACATGGACCAATCATCCATGCCCAGCCGCCCGGTCGGTATGCACCACGTCAGGTCGCCGGAAAGGTGTTGATCACAGGGGCCCGGGTGAGCGACGATGGCCCGCCGCCACCCACCGGTGGTTGTTCTCCGTCCGACGGCGTACGGGTCCGGCCTGCCCTGCCCTCGGAGGAGCACCCTCATGCGTACGTCCGTTGCTCAGACCATCCGCGACCTGCCGGTGCTCGGGGTCGCGGTGGTCTGGGGGTCCAGCTTCCTGGCGGTCAAGAACGTGGCCACGCCGGACAGTGTGGTGGCCATGCTGGTGCTCCGGTTCGGTCTGGTGCTCCCGCTGCTGGCGCTCTTCACCTGGCGGGCGCTGGTGAAGCTGACGGTCCGGGAGTGGCTCGGCGGTGCGGTGCTCGGGCTGGTGCTCGGGGCGATCTTCCTGCTGGAGACGTACGGGGCGGTGCACACCTCGGCCACCAACGCCGGGTTGATCATCAGCCTCACCATGGTGTTCACCCCGCTCGCGGAGAGTGCGCTGAGCCGGACCGCGCTGCCCCGGGTGTTCGTCGCGGCGGCCGGGCTCTCGGTGCTCGGCGTCGCGCTGCTGACCGGTGGCGGCGGCTTCCGGATGCCCGGCCTCGGTGACCTGCTGGTGCTGGGCGCGGCCGTGGTCCGTACCGTCAACGTGCTCACCATGTCCAGGCTCCGCAGTGTCAGGGGCACCGACTCCAGCGCCCTGACCTGGGTCCAACTGGCCACCGCCACCCTGGTGTTCGCCCTGGTCGCGCCGTTCGTCGGCCCCTCCCCGGTCAGCCTGGCCGCCTCCTACGGCGCCGCCGACTGGGCACTGCTGCTGCATCTCTCGCTGCTCTGCACGCTGTTCGCCTTCCTCGTCCAGACCTGGGCCGTCCGGGCCACCTCCCCGTCCCGGGTCTCCCTGCTGCTGGGCACCGAACCGCTCTGGGCCGCCGTCTTCGGCATCACCCTGGCCGGCGACCACCTCGGCCCGCTCGCCCTGTTCGGCGCGCTGCTGGTACTGCTCGGCACCGAGTGGGGCCGCCGCACCGCAGCGCCGGCTCCCGAGTCGGTCCCGGTGACGACGGGTCAGCGCGAACCGGCCCTGGAACGGCGGTAGTAGTCCACCGTGACGACCGCCAGCAGCGGGCCCCAGAGCAGCAGGGGCGCGTAGCAGAGGGTCATCACCAGGCCGGCCAGGCCGTGCGGCGCCTCCGGGTCGCCCATCGCTTCGGGGCTGGACCAGCCGCCGAGGCCGGCGGTGAAGGTGAGCGCGGTGACCGCGATCGCGCCCAGGGCGGCCGGGAGGACGGCGGCGAGCGGGCGGATCCGGCGGCCGCCGATCAGGGGGAGCCAGCGTGGGGCCAGCCGGCCCCAGGGGCGGACCAGGCCGAGGGTGAGGAAGGCGAGTGCCTCGGCGAGGGCGCTCAGGGCGATCACGTAGACGGTGCCCCAGCCCGGCATGTGGGCGGTCATCTGCTGTTCGGTCGCGCCGGAGAAGCCGACCGGGATGCCGACGCCGAGGGCGAGCCGCCAGAGGCCGGACGGGACGGTGGTGAGGGCGGCCAGTTTGGCGGTGCGGACTGCCCAGGGAGCGGCAACGGTGGTCATCGGGGGGTTCCTCTCGTTTCGGTGTGCCTCCAGCCTCGCGGCGGGGCCGGTACCGGTGGCAGATGCCGATCGGGAGGTCTGCGGACGCCTCGACGCCCCGTCATGTGCCGTTCGGCACAGGCGACATCGGGCGTCCGTGCCTAGGCTGGACGCATGATCGAGGAGTGGGGGAGCGCCGTTCCGGTGCTCGCGGTCGCGGCCGCGCTGTGGACGAGGCGGCCACGGCCGACGGCGGTGGCGGGAGCGGTGTCGCTCGGGCTGACGGCCTTCGGGGCGGCGCGCGGCGGTTTCGGCGAGGGCGGTCCGGCCGGGCTGCTCGGGGTGGTCGAACTGGCCGGGCTGCTGGCCCTGGTGACGGTGACGGTGCGTACCGGCCGGGGCCGGGCGGCCACCGCGGCGCTGGCGGTGGCGCTGCTCTGCTGGCCGCTCCGGTACGCGGCCCCGGTCGAGGGCTGGGAGCAGGTCGGGCTGCTCGGGTTCGGTGCGGTCGGGGCGCTGGGGGCAGCGCTGGTCGGCGGCTACCTCTGGTCGTTGGACGGGCTCCGGCACCGTGAGGTGGCGGCCGCCCGCCGGGCCGAGCAGCTCGAACTCGCGCACGACCTGCACGACTTCGTGGCCCACGACGTGAGCGGGATGGTCGCGCTGGCCCAGGCGGGCGGGTTCCTGGCAGCCGGGCACCCGGAGCAGGCCGAGGTGTTCCGGCGGATCGAGCAGTCCGGCCAGCAGGCGCTCGCCTCGCTGGACCGGACCGTACAGCTGCTCCGCACCGAGGAGGCGGCCCGCCGGGCCCCGCAGCCGGGGCTGGCCGAACTCCCGGCGCTGGCCGAGCGGTTCACCGCCACCGGGGCGGCAGAGGTCCGGCTCGATCTGCCGGAGCGACCGGTCGGCCGGGAGGCCGGGGCCACCGTGCACCGGATCGTGGTCGAGGCGCTGACCAACATCCGGCGGCACGCCCCCGCAGCTCGGACCGTGCTGGTGACGCTGCGTCACAGAAGGGACAGTCAGCTGGAGTTGACGGTCGCCGACGACGGCGGTGCGGCCGAGCACCAGGCACGTCGGCGGGGCGGGCACGGCCTGAGCGCGCTGGCGGCCAGGGTCGAGGCGCTGGGCGGTACGTTCGAGGCGGGGCGGGCCGAGCGGGGCTGGCTGGTCACCGCGACCTTTCCGCTGCCGACCGAGGGAGCCTCATGAGCGTCAGGATCCTGCTGGCCGACGACCACGACGACATCCGCAGCGCGTACCGGATCATCCTGGACGCCCAGCCCGATCTGACCGTGGTGGCGGAGGCGGCCGACGGGGCGTCGGCGCTCGAACAGGCCCGGCTGCTCCGGCCCGACGTGGTGCTGGCGGACATCCGGATGCCGAAGCTGGACGGCCTGGAGCTGACCAGGCAGCTGGCCGGTCCTGAGGTGGCCGACCCGTTGAAGGTGGTCGTGGTGACCACCTTCGACCTGGACGAGTACGTGCACACGGCGCTCCGGAACGGGGCCACCGGCTTCCTGCTCAAGCGGTCCAGCCCGGCGCTGCTGGTGGAGGCGGTCCGGGCGGCGATGGCGGGGGACACCCTGATCAGCCCGCAGCTGACGGTCCGGCTGCTGCGCGCGCTGCCCGCCCCCGAACCGGCGCCCAGCCCGGGGGAGGTCCCGCTCACCGCGCGGGAGCGCGAGCTCGCCGGACTGGTGGCGGACGGGTCGACCAACGCCGAGATCGCCGAGCGGCTGTTCATCTCGGCCGGGACGGTGAAGAACCACCTGGCCAACATCCAGCGCAAGCTCGGCGTCCGGAACCGGGTCGGCATCGCGGCCCGGGTCTGGGGCGAACGTCGGTAGTCGGACCGGGCGTTCGTGCGCTTGTGAACGAAAGGTCAAGCGTGCGTTCGGGGAGTGCCACCCGGTCGAGTGAGGCCCACTATCACGTCAACCTCGCTCCTTGAAATTTGCTCGGCATGCGCTCCGATTGATATAGGCGAAGCGCTCTGACCAGTCACTTCACAGGCGATTGCGACGGTTTGTGAGCACTTGCCTGCACTGTGTTGATTGAAGACGGCTCCGGTGCCTTGATGGCGCTTTGCGAGGTGGCGCAGATCACAAAGATCATCCAGAACTGCGTGTCGCACGTCACAAGCCGACGGGCATAGGATGCGCTCGTTCCAGCCCTTGTGAACTGCCTCACATGAGGTGATCTCACGAGTTGGATCACGGGTCGAGCACAGCGTGACCCGGCAGTTCCGATCTGCAGTCAAGGACGACCGGACGGAGGGAGCGGGGGCCCATGAATGCCTACGCGCCGATCCTCGTACTCGGTGCCATCGCGGCGGCGTTCGCGGTCGGCTCCGTCGTGATGGCCTCACTGACCGGCCCGAAGCGGTACAACCGGGCCAAGTTGGAGGCGTACGAGTGCGGTATCGAACCGACCCCGCAGCCCGTGGGCGGCGGCCGGTTCCCGATCAAGTACTACCTCACGGCGATGCTCTTCATCGTCTTCGACATCGAGATCGTCTTCCTCTACCCCTGGGCGGTCAGCTTCGACTCCCTGGGGATCTTCGGGTTGGTCGAGATGCTCCTGTTCATCGCCACCGTCTTCGTCGCCTACGCCTACGTCTGGCGTCGCGGCGGTCTGGAGTGGGACTGAGCAGCCCCTTGTGAACGCATGAACACAAGGGCGAACCACCGGACTTGGAGAAGGCAGAGAGGGATCTGATGGGAATCGAGGAGAAGCTGCCGAGCGGCTTTCTGCTCACCAGCGTCGAAACGGCGGCGGGGTGGGTGCGCAAGGCGTCGCTGTTCCCCGCCACCTTCGGGCTGGCCTGCTGCGCGATCGAGATGATGACCACCGGGGCGGGCCGCTACGACCTGGCCCGGTTCGGCATGGAGGTCTTCCGGGGTTCGCCCCGGCAGGCCGATCTGATGATCGTGGCAGGCCGGGTGAGCCAGAAGATGGCACCGGTGTTGCGTCAGGTGTACGACCAGATGGCCAATCCGAAGTGGGTCATCTCGATGGGCGTCTGCGCCTCCTCGGGCGGGATGTTCAACAACTACGCGATCGTGCAGGGCGTGGACCACATCGTCCCGGTCGACATCTACCTGCCCGGCTGTCCGCCGCGGCCGGAGATGCTGATGGACGCGATCCTCAAGCTGCACGAGAAGATCCAGCACGAGCCGCTGGGCGCGAACCGGCTCCGGGCCGAGGAGCTGGCCGAGGAGTTGGCCCTGGGCGCCACCCCGACCAGTGAGATGCGGGGGCTGCTGCGATGACCGAGCAGACACCCGTCCCCGCGACCCGGAAAGAAATCCCGGTCGAGGTGGTCGGCAAGCGCCAGGGCATGTTCGGTGCCCAGGGCAGCGGCGACACCTCCGGCTTCGGCGGCCTGGCCGCCCCGATCGCGCTGCCGTCCGCCAGCAGCCGCCCGTACGGCCATGGCTTCGACGAGGTCGCGGACGAGTTCGAGGGTGCGCTGGAGGAGCAGGGGCTCGACCCGGCCGAGGTGATCGAGAAGACCGTGGTGGACCGCGGCGAGCTCACCTTCCAGATCGCCCGCGAGCACCTGCTCAGGGCGGCCCGGATCCTGCGCGACGACCCGGCGCTCCGGTACGAACTCTGCCTCGGGGTCAACGGGGTGCACTACCCCAGCGAGACCGGGCGCGAGCTGCACGCGGTCTACCCGCTGCGCTCGATCACCCACGGCCGGCTGCTCCGGGTGGAGGTCACCGCGCCGGACGCCGACCCGCGGATCCCGTCGCTGGTCAGCGTCTACCCGACCAACGACTGGCACGAGCGCGAGACCTACGACTTCTTCGGCCTGGTCTTCGAGGGCCACCCGGCGCTCACCCGGATCATGATGCCGGACGACTGGACCGGCCACCCGCAGCGCAAGGACTACCCGCTCGGTGGCATCCCCGTCGAGTACAAGGGTGCCCAGATCCCGGCGCCCGACCAGCGGAGGTCGTACAGCTGATGACCACTCAATACGAAGAGGCGAGGGACACCACCGAGGGCCGCGTCTTCACCGTCACCGGTGGCGACTGGGGCGAGGTCGTGGAGGCCGTCGGCCGGGCCGACGACGAGCGGATCATCGTCAACATGGGTCCGCAACACCCCTCCACCCACGGCGTGTTGCGCCTGATCCTGGAGATCGACGGCGAGACCGTGACCGAGGCCAGGTGCGGGATCGGCTACCTGCACACCGGCATCGAGAAGAACATGGAGTACCGCAACTGGGTCCAGGGCACCACGTTCGTCACGCGGATGGACTACCTGACCCCGATGTTCAACGAGACCGCGTACTGCCTCGCGGTCGAGAAGCTGCTCGGGATCACCGACCAGATCCCGGACCGGGCCAGCGTGATCCGGGTGCTGATGATGGAGCTCAACCGGATCTCCTCGCACCTGGTCTGCCTGGCCACCGGCGGGATGGAGATCGGCTCCACGACGCTGATGATCTACGGCTTCCGGGATCGCGAACTCATCCTGGACGTCTTCGAGTTGGTCACCGGCCTGCGGATGAACCACGCCTACGTCCGCCCCGGCGGGCTGGCCCAGGACCTGCCGCCCGGCGCGGTCGACCAGGTCCGCGAGGCGGTCAAGCTGCTCCGCTCCCGGATGCACGAGTACGACAAGCTGGCCACCGGTAACCCGATCTTCAAGGCCCGGCTGGTCGACGTCGGCTTCCTGGACCTGGCCGGCTGTCTGGCGCTCGGTGCCACCGGACCGATCCTGCGGGCCACCGGCCTGCCGCACGACCTGCGCAAGACCGACCCGTACTGCGGGTACGAGGACTACGAGTTCGACGTGGCGACCGCCGACAGCGCGGACTCCTACGGGCGGTTCCTGATCCGCCTGGAGGAGATGCACCAGTCGCTGCGGATCGTCGAGCAGTGCCTGGACCGCCTGAAGCCGGGCCCGGTGATGGTGGCGGACAAGAAGATCGCCTGGCCCGCCCAGCTCTCCGTCGGCCCCGACGGCATGGGCAACTCGCTGGACCACATCCGGAAGATCATGGGCACCTCGATGGAGGCCCTGATCCACCACTTCAAGCTGGTCACCGAGGGCTTCCGGGTCCCGGTCGGCCAGGCGTACACGGCAGTCGAGTCGCCCAAGGGCGAGCTCGGGGTGCACGTGGTGAGCGACGGCGGTACCCGGCCCTACCGGGTGCACTTCCGCGATCCCTCGTTCACCAACCTGCAGTCGATGGCGGCGATGTGCGAGGGCGGCCAGATCGCCGACGTGATCGTCGCGGTGGCCGGGATCGACCCGGTGATGGGAGGCGTGGACCGGTGAGTGACGTCCAACTGGGGATGCCGGCACTTCCGGCGAAGCCGTACCCGGCCGAGGTGCACGCCCGACTGGTGGCGGATTCCAAGGAGTTGATCGGCCGGTACCCCGTGGCCCGGTCCGCCCTGCTGCCGCTGCTGCACCTGGTGCAGGCCGAGGAGGGCTGTGTCACGCCGACCGGTATCCGGTTCTGCGCCGAGCAGCTGGAGCTGACCACGGCCGAGGTGACCGCGGTGGCCACCTTCTACACCATGTACCGCCGCAAGCCCGCCGGGAAGTACCACGTCGGCGTCTGCACCAACACGCTCTGCGCGGTGCTCGGCGGTGACCAGATCTTCGACGAGCTCAAGCAGCACCTGGGTGTCGAGAACAACGAGACCACCGGCGACGGTGAGATCTCGATCGAGCACATCGAGTGCAACGCGGCCTGCGACTACGCCCCCGTGGTGATGGTCAACTGGGAGTTCTTCGACAACCAGACCCCGGACAGCGCACGGCAGTTGGTCGACGACCTGCGGGCCGGGCACGACCCGCGGCCGACCCGGGGCGCCAGGCTCTGCTCGTTCAAGGAGACCTCGCGGATCCTGGCCGGCTTCCCGGACGAGCGCCCCGGTGCGGTGGACGCCTCCGGTGCGGGCGGCGCGCCCACGCTGGCCGGGCTCCGGCTGGCCAAGGGCGAGGCACTGCCCGGCACCCCGGGCGCCAAGGTCGTGGCCCCCCGGCACGAAGGGACGGAAGCGTGATGACCTCCGTAGAGCCGGCCGAGAAGTTGCTCTCGCCCGTGCTGTCCGCCTCCTGGGACGACACCCGGCCCTGGACGCTCGACACCTACCTCCGCCACGACGGCTACCGCGGCCTGCGCAACGCGCTGGCGATGGCGCCGGACGACCTGATCGCGCTGGTCAAGGACTCCGGTCTGCGCGGCCGTGGCGGGGCCGGCTTCCCGACCGGCATGAAGTGGCAGTTCATCCCGCAGAACGACGGCAAGCCGCACTACCTGGTGGTGAACGCCGACGAGTCCGAGCCGGGCACCTGCAAGGACATCCCGCTGCTGTTCGCCAACCCGCACTCGCTGATCGAGGGCATGATCATCGCCTCGTACGCGATCCGCTGCGACCACGCCTTCATCTACCTGCGCGGTGAAGTCGTCCCGGTGCTGCGGCGGTTGCACGCGGCGGTGGCCGAGGCGTACGAGGCCGGGTACCTCGGCAAGAACATCCTCGGCTCCGGCATCGACCTGGACATCACCGTGCACGCGGGCGCCGGGGCGTACATCTGCGGCGAGGAGACCGCGCTGCTGGACTCGCTGGAGGGCCGTCGCGGCCAGCCGCGACTCCGGCCGCCGTTCCCCGCCATCGCGGGCCTGTACGCCTGCCCGACGGTGGTCAACAACGTCGAGTCGATCGCCTCGGTGCCGCCGATCCTGGCCCGGGGCAACGAGTGGTTCAAGTCGCTGGGCACCGAGAAGTCGCCCGGCTTCACGCTCTACTCGCTCTCCGGCCACGTCACCAACCCCGGCCAGTACGAGGCCCCGCTCGGCATCACGCTCCGTCAGCTGCTGGAGGTCAGCGGCGGCGTACGGGCCGGGCACCGGCTCAAGTTCTGGACCCCGGGCGGTAGTTCCACCCCGATGTTCACCGACCAGCACCTCGACGTCCCGCTGGACTACGAGGGTGTCGGCGCGGCCGGCTCGATGCTCGGCACCAAGGCGCTGCAGATCTTCGACGAGACCACCTGCGTGGTCCGCGCGGTCACCCGGTGGACCGAGTTCTACGCCCACGAGTCCTGCGGCAAGTGCACCCCGTGCCGCGAAGGCACGTACTGGCTGGTGCAGTTGCTCAAGCGGATCGAGTCCGGCCAGGGCGTCGCGGGCGACCTGGAGAAGCTGCTCGACATCGCCGACAACATCAACGGCAAGTCGTTCTGCGCGCTCGGCGACGGTGCGGCCAGCCCGATCGTCTCCTCGCTCGAGCACTTCAGGGCCGAGTACGAGCAGCACCTGAGCGAGCGACGCTGCCCGTTCGACCCGGCGGCCTCCACCGTCTGGGCCGACCGCCGCGCCCACGAGTCCACCACCGAGAGGGAGGTGCACGCATGACCGTGACCGAGCCGCAGACCAGCACCGACCTGGTCACGCTCACCATCGACGGGGTAGAGGTCAGTGTGCCCAAGGGCACCCTGGTGATCCGCGCCGCCGAGCAGATCGGCACCCAGATCCCCCGGTTCTGCGACCACCCGCTGCTCGCCCCGGCCGGGGCCTGCCGGCAGTGCATCGTGGAGGTGGAGGGCCAGCGCAAGCCGGTCGCCTCCTGCACCATCCCGGTCACCGAGGGCATGGTGGTCCGTACCCAGCTCAGCTCGCCGGTGGCCGAGAAGGCCCAGCGCGGCGTGATGGAGCTGCTGCTGATCAACCACCCGCTGGACTGCCCGGTCTGCGACAAGGGCGGCGAGTGCCCGCTGCAGAACCAGGCGATGTCCACCGGGGACACCGACTCCCGCTTCGACGGTATGAAGCGGACCTACGCCAAGCCGGTCCCGGTCAGCAGTCAGGTACTGCTCGACCGGGAGCGCTGCGTGCTCTGTGCCCGCTGCACCCGCTTCTCCCAGGAGATCGCCGGCGACCCGTTCATCGAGCTGCTGGAGCGCGGCGCGCTGCAGCAGGTCGGCATCGGCGAGGGGGACGACTTCGAGTCGTACTTCTCCGGCAACACCATCCAGATCTGCCCGGTCGGCGCGCTCACCTCGGCCGCCTACCGGTTCCGCTCCCGTCCGTTCGACCTGGTCTCCTCGCCGAGCGTGTGCGAGCACTGCTCGGCCGGCTGCGCCCAGCGCACCGACCACCGCCGGGGCAAGGTGCTCCGCCGGCTGGCGGGCGAGGACCCGGCGGTGAACGAGGAGTGGAACTGCGACAAGGGCCGGTTCGCCTTCCGCTACGGCCAGCAGCGTGACCGACTGTCGACTCCCTTGGTCCGCAAGGACGGTGAGCTGGTCGCCGCCTCCTGGCCGGAGGCGCTGGCCGCCGCCGCCCAGGGCCTGGCCGGAGCCAGGGCCGCCGTGCTGGCCGGTGGCCGGGTGACGGTCGAGGACGCGTACGGCTACGGCAAGTTCGCCCGGGTCGCGCTCGGCACCAACGACGTGGACTTCCGGGCCCGCCCGCTGAGCGGCGAGGAGGCCGACTTCCTGGCCGCCTCGGTCGCCGGTCGTGGCGTCGACCTGGACGGAACGGGCGTCTCCTACCAGGCACTTGAGGCCGCACCCGCCGCGCTGCTGGTCGGCTTCGAGCCCGAGGAGGAGTCGCCGATCGTCTTCCTGCGGCTGCGCAAGGCCAACCGGGCCAGTGGTCTCCAGGTCTTCGCGGTGGCGGGCCACCGCAGCCGGGGCCTGACCAAGCTGCACGGTGCGCTGCTGCCTGCCGCGCCCGGCACCGAGGCCGAGTGGCTGACCGCGCTGGCCGACGACACCGCGCTCGGCGACGACGCCGGGCGGGCCGGCCAACTGCTGCGCCAGGAAGGCGCGGTGATCCTGGTCGGCGAACGGCTGGCCACCGTGCCCGGCGGGCTGACCGCCGCGCTGCGGCTGGCCGCCGCGACCGGGGCCGAGCTGGCCTGGGTGCCGCGC
>NZ_JBFUMY010000049.1:0-40633 GCF_054049135.1 Kitasatospora sp. P5_F3
CCTCGACACCCCGGGGCTGCAGGCGCTCACCGGCCACAGGTACGGCGACCCGATCGAGCTCGACGTGGCCGGTGGCCCGGTGCTGGCCACCGGTGACCTGTTCGTCTCCGACCCGGCCGCCCGGGACCGGCTGGCCGAGAAGGCCGACCGCTCTGGTCCTGATCGCCGGGAACCGCATAGGGTGCGTCCCGCGTCGCCCGTGACGGAGAACACCTCCGACGGCGACCGGCCGAGCTCCTGGGAGCCGCCGGAACCTCAAGATCGGCGCAACTCGAGTGTGGCGGTCGGACCCGGCGGCCATACTGCTCGCAACGGACCGCACTCCGAACGCGGAGGGTCCACGGGGAGGGTGGGGCAGGTGGCGACACCGGTGGTGACAGGCGGGCGCACGCCGGCAGCGACAGCGACGGCGGCAACAGAGCCGGCGCCGGCAACCGCGCTGCAGCAACGGCTGCGACAGCTGACCGGCACCGCGCCGGCCCGGCTGCGCGCGGCCGGAGTGGTGCTGACCGTGCTGGTGCTGCTCTTCGGCGCCCTGACGGCCTGGCAGGTGAGCACCCGGGCCCGGGCCGCCGACCGGATGGTGACCACCAGTCAGCCGCTCAGCCAGGACGCCGCGGAGATCTACCGCTCACTGGCGGACGCCGACACCACGGCCGCCTCCGTCTTCCTGCTCGCCGGAGACGCCCCTCCGGCGCTCCGCGAGCGGTACGAACGTGACCTGGCCACCGCCGCCGAGCTGCTCGCCCGGGCCGCCGCCCGGACCGACGCCAGCTCGGAGGCCCAGCGCTGGGTCGCCGCGCTGAACCGGCAACTCCCGCAGTACGCGGGGCTGGTGGAGAGTGCCCGGGCGAACGACCGGCAGGGGCTGCCGCTCGGCGGCGCCTACCAGCGGTACGCCTCGAAGCAGATGCAGGGCACCATGCTGCCCGACGCGCAGAAGCTGGTGGAGGCGGAGAACCGGCGGCTGGACCAGGACTACTCGGTCGCCCACGACTTCCCCTGGACGGCACTCGGCTTCGGGCTGCTGGCACTCGGGGTGCTGGTGTGGTGCCAGGTGCTGCTGCTGCGCCGGACCAACCGGGTGTTCAACCCCGGCCTGCTGGCCGCCTCGGCGGCGGTGCTGGCCGGAGTGCTCTGGCTGAGCGGCGGCACGCTGTCGGCCGTCCTGGACCTCGAGGACGCCCACGGTCACGGCGCTGCCCCGCTGCGGGTGCTGAACAAGGCCCGGATCGAGGCACTGCAGTCCCGGACGGCGGAGAACCTGGACCTGGTGTCCCGGGGCGGCTCGGACTCGTACGACAAGGACTGGCAGAAGTACAGCACCGCCCTGGCCGGCGATCAGTCCGTCGACGGGAGCCGGGTGAACGGCGGCACTCTCGCGGCGGCCGGCTGGAACGCGCCCAAGGATGCACAGGCGGCACTGGAGCAGGCCACGAAGCTGTACCCGGCCTGGAGCGCCCGGCACCGGAAGGCCGAGGAGAGCGACTACTCGGCCGCCCTGCAGACCGTGGTCGGCCCGGCCGGGACGGAGACCAGCGAGGCCGCGTTCAACGCGCTGGACGAGCAGTTGGGCAAGGCGGCCGCAGCCGAGCTGGCGGTCTTCGAGGGGTCGGCGCACGGCGTCGACGGCGGGCTGACCGGGCTGGCGGTGGGCGCCGGAGTGCTGGCGCTGCTGGCGGCGGCGGGTGTGGCGGTCGGCCTCGGCCGCCGTCTGGCGGAGTACCGGTAGTGGTGAAGGGGGAGTCGACTGTGCGTACGGTTCGGACCAGGGCACTGGTCGTCGCTGCGGCACTGGCCGCCGGTCTGGTGGGGGCCGGAACCTCCCACGGCGTGCCGGGAGTTGTCGCCGCCGCTCCGGCCGCGGCTCCGCAGGTGCCGGCCGCCGAGCCGACCGGGGACTGCTCCGAGCAGACCCCGGCGCCCAGCTCGTCGCTGTCGGGGCGGAAGGTGCAGGAGATCCAGAGCAAGGGCACCCTCATCGTCGGCGTGGACCAGAACAGCTACAACTGGGGCTTCCGGAACCCGCAGAGCGGCCAGCTGGAGGGCTTCGACATCGAGCTGTCCCGGGCGATCGCCAAGGCCGTACTGGGCGACCCGGGCAAGGTCACCTTCCGGACGGTGACCACGGCCAAGCGGATCGAGGCGATCCGCAACGGGACGGTGGACATGGTGGTCCGCACCATGACCATCAACTGCGATCGCCGCAAGGAGATCGCGTTCTCCGCCCCGTACTTCTCCACCGGGCAGCGCATGGTGGTGCCGAGGTCGGACAAGTCGACCACGGTGGCCCAGGGGTTGAAGGGCAAGCGCGCCTGTGCGGCCCAGCAGTCCTCCTCCGAGACGGAGTTGAAGAAGCCCGGGTACGGCACCAGCTCGGTCACCATCGTGGAGAACCAGCTCGACTGCCTGGTGCTGATGCAGCTCGGCAAGGTCGACGCGACCCTGACCGACTCCTCCCTGGCCGCGGCCCAGTCCGCCCAGGACCCCACCGTCCGGCTGGTCGATGAGAACATCATCCCGGCGAAGCTCGGGATCGGCCTCAAGCAGGAGGACACCGACCTGACCGCGTTGGTGAACCAGATCCTGCTGGACTACCGGGCGAACGGCGGCTGGCGGGCCGCCTACGACCGCTGGCTGGCCCCGAGCATGGGCACCAACTCGGCGCCCTACCTGCCCTAGGTGACACCGTGAGACCGCGCACCGAGATACCGCGAGACTGGAAGGAATGACGTGGCGTTCGCAGGAGCTGCCGGCCCGGTGATGAGCCGGGAGGAGGTGGACCGCGCGCTGGCGCGGCTGGCGGCGGAGCGCGACGCGGTGGAGGCCGCGCTGCTGGCTCTGCAGGAGCACTCGGGCCGCCGGTTGCTGGAGGGTGCCCCGCTGAGCGGGCGGACCCTGGAGCGCTGGTCGGTGGCCGAGCCCGGCCTGACGCTGCTCTGGACCCTGTTCGACCGCTACGCGGAGGCGCTGGCCTCGGCGGTGGCCGTCCGGGCCCGCCGCAGCCGGCCCGGCGGGGCCGAGCTGGCCGAGCTGAGCGAGCTGCTCAGCGGGCCGGCCGTCACCGTCTCGGGCGGTCAACTCCCGGACAGCGGCGGCCCGGTGCCGGTCCGGCTGGTCGAGCGGCTCAGCCTGGCCGAGCTGCTGGACCGGATGAACGCCTGGTACGCGACGGTGTACGAGGTGGTGGCCGCCACCGACGCGGTCTGGTCGGCGCTGCCCGCCCGGATCGACCTGCTGCTGGCCGAGCTGGGCCGGGTCCGGATGCTCTCCGGCTCGGTCGGGGTGCGCTCGGGGGCCCACCCGCTGGCCGACGATCTGGACGGCCTGGAGCAGGAGTTGACCGAGCTGCGGGCCGAGGTGCGGACCGATCCGCTGGCGCTCTGGCGGCCCGGCCGGGTGCCCGCGCAGCGCGGCACCGGCGGCGGTGCCATCGGGCCCGGGTCGGTGGCCGGGGCGGTGGACACCGAGCGGTTCGACCGGGCCGGGCGCGCGCTGGACGGCGTCCGGATGGAGCTCGACGGGCTGCTCCGGCTGCGCGACGAGGCCCACGACCGGCTCCAGCAGGTCGGCGACCTGTTGCAACGGGCCGACGCCACGCTGGCCGAGGCCCGCCGGGCCCGCGGCGAGGTGCTCGCGAAGATCGCCGCGACCGAGGTGCCCGCCGTGCCGGGCCCGGCCTCGGCGCTGCGCGAACGGATCGGCCTCGCGGTCGAGTTGCAGCAGACCGGGCAGTGGCACCGGCTGGCCCCGCTGCTGGACACGCTGGAGGACGTGGCCGCCAAGGAACTCGGCCGGGCCCGCCAGTCGCTCACCGAGGTGGCCCAGCCGCTGGCGATCCGGGCCGAGCTGCGCGGGCGGCTGGAGGCGTACAAGGCGATGGCCGCCCGGCTCGGGGTGGCCGAGGACCCAGTGGTGATCGAACGCTTCGAGAAGGCCCGTTGGCTGCTCTGGAGCGCGCCGTGCGACCTGCGGGCGGCGGCCGAGGCGGTGGCCCGGTTCCAGCAGGCGCTGCGGCCGGCGGCTCCGGCCGCCCAGGCCGCTCCGATGGACCGGGCGGAGCGGGTCGGGCAGATGGACCAGTACCAGGACGGACAGGGGGATCAGGGCAATGGGTGAGACCTGCACCCGGCCGGAGTGCTCCGGCTCGGGGACGATCGACGGCGACGGCTACTGCGACGAGTGCGGGCTGGCTCCGCTGGCCTCGGCCTCGATCTCGGCCAAGGCTTCGGCTTCGGCTTCGAGTGCGGTTGTGGTGGCCGGGGCGACCTGCACCCGGGACTGCACCGGCACGATCGACACCGACGGCTACTGCGACGAGTGCGGGCTGGCCGCCGAGGCTGGCGCACTGCCGTTCGTCCCCTCGGCCCGGACCGAGCCGTACTCGGGCTCGGTCTCCTCCCGGACCATGTCCGGACGTTCCCGCTCGCACCGGTCCACCAGGACCGGCAGCGGCCGTTCGGTCTCGGTCCGCAGCAGCACCGGCAGCTCCGGCAGCGGCACCGGACGGCGCGGCAACCTGGGCGCCGGGCTGGTGACCGTCCCGAGCATCCCGTCGGCGGACCCGGGCGCGGCGGTGCTGACCGACCCTCAGGTGCCCGAGCGCAAGCGGTACTGCAGCAAGTGCGACGCCCCGGTCGGCCGGGAGAAGAACGGCGTCCCGGGCCGTCCGGACGGCTTCTGCACCAAGTGCGGTACGCCGTACTCGTTCACACCCAAGCTGACCAGGGGCGACCTGGTGGGCGGTCAGTACGAGGTGCTGGGCTGCCTGGCGCACGGCGGGCTCGGCTGGATCTACCTCGCGGTGGACCGCCGGGTGAACGACCGCTGGGTGGTGCTCAAGGGTCTGCTGGACACCGGGGACCAGGACGCCCTGGCGGTCGCCATCGCCGAACGCCGCTTCCTGGCCGAGGTGGACCACCCGAACATCGTCCGCATCATCAACTTCGTCGAGCACCCCGACCTGCGCTCCGGCTCCATCGACGGCTACATCGTGATGGAGTACATCGGCGGCAAGTCGCTCAAGGACATCGCCAACGAGCGCCGCACCCCGGACGGACGGCGCGAGCCGCTGCCGGTGGAGCAGGCGATCGCGTACGCGCTGGAGGCACTGCCCGCGCTCGGCTACCTGCACGCGCGGGGGCTGGTGTACTGCGACTTCAAGATCGACAACGTGATCCAGAGCGAGGACTCGCTCAAGATCATCGACCTCGGCGCGGTCTCCCGCTCCGGCGACGACGGCCCGGTCTACGGCACCGTCGGCTACCAGGCCCCGGAGATCGCCACCGACGGACCGTCGGTCGCCTCCGACATCTACACGGTGGCCCGCACGCTGGCCGTGCTGACCTTCGACTTCCAGGGCTACAACACCACCTTCAAGTTCGAGCTGCCCGGCCCCGAGCGGGTGCCGCTGTTCGCCCGGTACGAGTCGTACTACCGCCTGCTGGTCCGGGCCACCGACCCGGACCCGGCCCGCCGGTTCGGCTCCGCCGAGGAGATGGCCGACCAGCTCACCGGCGTGCTGCGGGAGCTGCTGGCGCTCCAGGACGGGCGGCCGCGCCCGGCGCAGTCCACCCTGTTCGGCCCGGAACTTCGGGTGGTGGACACCGAGCTGACGCCCGATCCGCTCGACCCGGCCGCCGCCGCCCTGGCCCTGCCGGTCCCCCGGGTCGACCCCGCCGACCCCGGGGCCGGCTTCCTGGCCACCCTGGTCGCCAGCGCGCCCGCCGAGGCGTTGGCCGCACTGGCCACCGCCCCGGCCGGCTCGGTCGAGCTCCGGCTGCGGGCACTCCGGGCCCACCTGGAGCTCGGCGCCCGGGTGGATGCCGAGACCGAGCTGCTGGCCCTGGAACAGGACCACGGCGACGACTGGCGGGTGGTCTGGTACCGCGGGCTGACCGAGCTGTCGGCCGGCCGGGCCGAGCAGGCCGCCGGGGCCTTCGACGCGGTCTACGACGCCTTCCCGGGTGAGGCCGCGCCCAAGCTGGCGCTGGCCGTCTGCGCCGAACTGCTCGGCAACGGCCAGGACGCCGCCGTGTTCTACCGCCTGGTCGGCAGCACCGACCGGGCCTACGTCAGCGCCGCCTTCGGCCTGGCCCGGGTGCTGCTCGCGGCCGGTGACCGGGCCGGTGCGGTGACGGCCCTGGAGGCGGTGCCCGAGGCGTCCACGCACTACACGGCCGCCCGGATCGCCACCCTGCGGGCCCGGCTGCGCGGGCGGGCCCCCGAGGAGCCGCTCGGGCCCGAACTGGCCCGCTGCTCGGCGCAGTTGACGGCGCTCTCGCTGGACGCCCGGCGGACCGAGGAGCTCTCGGTCGAGGTGCTGAACGCCTCGCTGGGCTGGGTACTGGCCGGTTCGGCGGGCGGCGTGGGTGGTTCGGGCAGCACGAACGACTCCGCCGGGGCCGGCGGCACGCTCGACGTGCTGGGACATCGGGCTGCTGAACGGGAACTGCGCTTCGCCCTGGAACACTCCTATCGAGTACTGGCGCGGTTGACCGACCGGGCCGAGATCAGGATCGAGATGGTGGAGCGGGCGAACCGTGCCCGCCCCCGGACGTGGGTGTGAACCGATGCCGCAGCAGCAGACCAGGTGCCCGAGCTGTGCCGAGCCGCTGGACCCCGAGGACGACTACTGCGGGGCCTGCGGCCTGAACGTGACCGGCGAGACGCCGCCGGCCGCCGTGCTGCCCGAACCGGCTGCCGCCACGGCGCCGGGCTGCGTGCACTGCGGCTCGGCGGAGCTGGCGGCGGACGGGTACTGCGAGAGCTGCGGCGGCGCCCAGCCCCGCCCGCGCGACCACCAGGAGCTGACCGCGGACGGCGTGGCCGGGGTCACCGACCGGGGCCTGCGACACCACCGCAACGAGGACGCCTTCACGGTGGCCGCCACCCACCTGCCCGGCGGCGAACCGGCCGTGCTCGCGGTGGTCTGCGACGGCGTCTCCTCCTCGGCCCGTCCTGACGAGGCGTCGGCCACCGCGGTCGAGGCGGCCTCCGCCCACCTGCTGACCGCCCTGCGGCGCGGGCGGCGTCCCGACCAGGCGATGCGGGAGGCGATCGGCGAGGCGGCCCGCGCGGTGGCCGAGCTGGCCAAGGACGGCGTCCGGACGCCGGGCGGCAGCCAGAACGCGCCCGCCTGCACCTACGTCAGCGCGATCTCCGCCGCCGGTCTGGTCACCATCGGCTGGGTCGGCGACACCAGGGCGTACTGGATCCCGGACGACCGGGAGTCCGCCGTGGCGTACCGGCTGACCGAGGACGACTCCTGGGCGGCCCGGGTGGTGGCGATCGGTCTGATGACCGAGGCCGAGGCGTACGCCGACCCGCGTGCGCACGCGATCACCGGCTGGCTGGGCGCGGACGCCGAGGAGATCGAGCCGCACACCGTGAGCTTCACCCCGCACGTGCCCGGCGTACTGCTGGTCTGCACCGACGGTCTGTGGAACTACGCCGAGGCCGCCGCCGACCTGGCCGAACGGGTCCGCCCCGACGCCCGGTCCGAACCGCTGGCCGCCGCGCGCGAACTGGTCGACTTCGCGGTGACGGCGGGCGGCCACGACAACATCACGGTGGCGGTGCTGCCGATCAGCCCGCCGGCCGAGACCACCCTGCGGACCGTTCCGCTGCAGGCCGCCGCTGCCGGGGCGGCGCCGCTCCACTCGTCCCCGACCCTGCAGCTCCACCGGCCCGGCAGCGGAAGCTGACGGCCGCTCAGCCGCCTGCCCCACACCTCGCACTTGTCCGCCCGTCCGCCGAACCACTGATTGCTCGACAGGAGCAGCGATGGCCGTTCTGTCCCGGTCCCACCCGAGTTTCAGCGTCGACATCTACCAGAACGAGTACCTGGCCGAAGGCGCCCGCGAGGTGAACGCGATCGTCACCGTCACCGCGACCGGTGGCGGCACCTCGGGCGGGCAGCCGCTGGCCCGGGACACCGGTGCGGCGGCGGCCGTGGTGATCATGGTCGACTGCTCGGGTTCGATGGACTACCCCGCGGCCAAGCTGCGCAACGCCCGGGAGGCCACCGGCGTCGCCATCGACACCATCCGCGACGGCGTCGCCTTCGCCGTGGTGGCCGGCACCCACGAGGCCAAGGACGTCTACCCGGGCGGCGGCAAGCTGGCGATCGCCGACCAGGCCACCCGGGCCCAGGCCAAGGAGGCGCTGCGCAAGCTGACCGCCAACGGCGGCACCGCGATCGGCACCTGGCTGACCAAGGCCAAGCAGCTCTTCGACAGCCGGGCCGACATAGCGATCCGGCACGGCATCCTGCTCACCGACGGCCGCAACGAGCACGAGAAGCCGGCCGACCTGGAGCGGGTGCTCGGCCAGGCCGCGGGCGCCTTCACGGTGGACTGCCGGGGCGTCGGCACCGACTGGGAGGTGACCGAGCTGCGCAAGATCGCCTCGGCGCTGCTGGGCACCGTGGACATCGTCGCCGAACCGTCCGGGCTGGCCGACGACTTCCAGCAGATGATGGTACAGGCGATGGGCAAGCAGGTCGCCGATGTGGCGCTGCGGGTCTGGACCCCGGCCAACGCGGTGATCAAGTTCGTCAAGCAGGTCACCCCGAACCTGGAGGACCTGACGGACCGTCGGGCCGATGCCGGGCCGCGGGCCGGGGACTACCCGACCGGCTCCTGGGGTGACGAGAGCCGCGACTACCACGTCTGCATCGAGGTGCCCTCCGCCGAGGTCGGCAACGAGATGCTGGCCGCCCGGATCAGCCTGCTGATCCCGCAGCCCGACGGGACGGCCGAGGTGCTCTCCCAGGGTCTGGTGCGCGCGGTCTGGACCGACGACCTGGCCTCCTCGACCCGGATCAGCCCGCAGGTCGCCCACTTCACCGGCCAGGCCGAGCTGGCCTCCTCCATCCAGGAGGGGCTGGAGGCGCACCGCGCGGGCGACGTCGACCTGGCAACGGCCAAGCTCGGCGCGGCCGTTCGGATCGCGCACCGGACCGGCAACGAGAGCACCTTCAAGCTGCTGCAGAAGGTGGTCGACGTGGTCGATCCGAAGGAGGGTACCGTTCGGTTCCGTAAGAACGTGAGCGAGGCCGACTCGATGACGCTGGACACCCGGTCGACCAAGACCGTCCGGGTGAAGAAGTGACCGGCTCGGGGGGCCGAACCGGAACGCTGGAGATGTGGGGGACCTGATGCCGATCTGCCCTAGGGGCCACGAGTCGCAGGCCGAGGACTGGTGCGACTTCTGCGGCTTTCCGATGACCCCTCCGCCGGGACTGGCGGTGCCGGGCTCGTCGCCGTTCGCCAGCGGGCACACCCAGCCGCAGGGCGTACCGACCGGCCAGCCGAACACCCCGCCCGCGCCGCAGTACACCCAGCCCGGGCAGCCGGGGCAGGGAGCCGCGCCGCAGCAGTACACCCAGCCGGGCCAGGCCGGGCAGCTGGGTCAGGCCGGGCAGCCGGGCCAGTCGGCGCCGTACGCACAGGCCGGGCAGTTCACCCAGGCCGACCTCACGGCAGGCATGCTCACCTGCCCGATCTGCCGGACCCCGCAGACCGGCCGGTACTGCGAGGAGTGCGGCTTCGACTACGAGCTCTCCTCGCCCGCGAGCCAGCAACAGCAGCGGCCGACCTCGGGGTACGGCTTCCCGCCGCCCGCCCCCGTGCCGGTGCCCACACCCAGCCCTTACCAGCCGCCGGTGCCGCCGCCCCCGCCGATGCCCAGCCCGTACCAGCCGCCGCAGCCACCGCCCGCGCCGACCCCGGAGCCCTCGCCGTTCCCGCCGGTCGGTACGCAGGCCGGCCACGGGCAGTTCGAACCGCAGGCCGATCCGTTCGGGAAGGGCCCGGCATTCCAGGGCTCGGAGGGTCTGGAGAGCTTCGACTCGGGCCCGACCTACGCGCAGCCGGGCAGCGCCCCGGGTGACGAGTTCGGCACCTCCTTCCACCTGCAGCCGCCGGGCACTCCCCCGGCCAGGTCGACCTGGATCGCGGTGGTCACGGCCGACCGCGACTACTTCACCGACATGATGGCGCGCAGTGGTCCGGAGGCGGCCGGACTGTTCTTCCCGCCGTACTGCCCCGAGCGCCGGATCCCGCTCACCGGCCGTGGCCAGCTCCGGATCGGCCGCCGCAGCCAGCACCGGGGCACCGTGCCGGAGATCGACCTCTCCGTCCCGCCGGAGGACCCGGGCGCCTCGCACCAGCACGCGCTGCTGGCCGAACAGGCCGACGGCAGCTGGGTGCTGGTCGACCAGGACTCCACCAACGGCACCACGGTGAACGGCGGCCCGGAGGCGGTGACCCCGCACACCGCGATCCCGCTGAACGACGGCGACCGGGTGCACATCGGCGCCTGGACCACGATCACCCTGCACCGCGCCTGACAGTCCGTCGGTGGGGGSKCCGGCCCCCCCCCCCCGGGGGAGGGGGGCCGGGCGGCGAGCCGACCTTCCGACGGCTGGTGCACGTCTTCTACCAGGGTGTCGCCGAGGACGAGCTGCTGCGCCCGATGTACCCGGAGGGGGACCTCGGCCCGGCCGAGGAGCGGCTGACCCTGTTCCTGATGCAGTACTGGGGCGGCCCCCGCACGTACAGCGAGGAGCGCGGCCACCCCCGGCTGCGGATGCGCCACGTCCCGTTCAAGGTCGACCAGGCCGCTCACGACGCCTGGCTGCGCCACATGCGCACGGCTGTGGACACCCTTGAGCTCCCCGCCGACGCCGAGCGCCAGCTCTGGGACTACCTCACCTACGCCGCCGCCTCGATGGTCAACACGGCGGGCTGACCCGGGGCGGGCAAGCGGTGACCGTCAGCGCAGCGGGCTGAGCCCGAGGCCGCTGCCCGGGGCGGCGGTACGCAGCGCGACCGAGCCGGCCGGGGCGCTCAGCCGCAGCCAGCTGCCGGAGCGGTGCGCGGTGAGCGTGGCGTCCGGGGTGAGGAAGCCGATCACGTACGCGGCGTGCGCGGCCCGGAGCGGGAGTTCGGGTACCGCGCCGAGCGGGCGGGACCAGATCTCGTCGGCGAGCGCGTCGAGCGCCGCGCGGGTCCGGTGGTGCTCCGGGATCTCGGCGGTGCGTTGCTTGAACTCCCGTACGGCGGACATCAGTTCCGGCATCACCGCGGGTGCGGTGGTGGCGTCGATCCGCTCCCAGCGCGAGCGCGGCGGCAGCAGCCCGGCCCAGGCCGGGCCGGTGACGGGAGTGGGCAGGCCGAGCACAGCGGCCGACTCGTCGATGCTCTCCAGCAACTGTCCGGCGGAGACGGTCAGATCGGCCTCCGCGACATCCTCGCCGAGCAGCCGGGCGCTGCGCACGGCCAGCACCCCTGAGCCACCCAGCGGCAACCGTCCGAAGACCGCCAGCACCGGCCCCTGCTCGGCCCGGACGGCCTGCAGACGTACGGCGGCGGCCCGGTCGAAGCGCAGCAGCCGCTCCAGGAACGCCGCCAGGTCGGCGGCCTCCGTGGCGTCGGCGAGCGGAAGGCGGGAGGCGGTCAACGGATCAGCTCACTCGGGTACGGGGGCGGTGACGAGTTCGGGCAGCCACAGCGGGATCAGGCGGCGGCAGCGGCCGGGGTCTGCTCGGCCCCGTCCACGAACCGGCCGAGGAACTCCCGCTCCACCGGGCTGATCCGACGCGGGCGGCCGGCCGCCAGGTCGTAGGGGACCACCACGGTGGAGGCCCGGACGTAGACCGTCTCGGTGCCGTCCTCGGCGGTGTCCTTGATCTCGTAGGAGACGGTCAGCGAGGCGCCGCCGATCTTGGTCACCCAGGTCTCGATGGTCACCGGCTCCGGCCGGTGCACCAGCGGGCGCTTGTAGTCGATCTCGTGCCGGGCCACCACCGAGCCACCCGCGAACTCCCCGGCGCCGGCGGCGGCGGCCTGGGTGAACATGAAGTCGATCCGGGCCTCCTCCAGGTAGCGCAGGAAGACCACGTTGTTCACGTGTCCGAAGGCGTCCATGTCGGACCACCGCAGGGGGCAGGCGTAGATGTGGCGTGCCACGGTCGATCTCCTCAATCCGATTGCCCGTCAGGACCGGTTACCCGCCGGTAGCTCACGGGCGGCGGCCCGGCAGGCCACCCCAGGGGCAGCCTGCCGGGCCGGTATTGCACCAACGTGTCAGTCCCGGGTCAGCTTCCGGTAGGTGGCCCGGTGCGGGCGGGCGGCGTCGGAGCCGAGCCGCTCGATCTTGTTCTTCTCGTACGACTCGAAGTTGCCCTCGAACCAGAACCACTTGCTGTCACCCTCGTACGCGAGGATGTGGGTGGTCACCCGGTCCAGGAACCACCGGTCGTGGGAGATGACCACGGCGCAGCCGGGGAACTCCAGCAGCGCGTTCTCCAGCGAGGACAGGGTCTCGACGTCGAGGTCGTTGGTGGGCTCGTCGAGGAGCAGCAGGTTGCCGCCCTGCTTGAGGGTCAGCGCCAGGTTGAGGCGGTTGCGCTCACCACCGGAGAGCACCCCGGCCGGCTTCTGCTGGTCCGGCCCCTTGAAGCCGAACGCCGAGACGTAAGCGCGGGACGGCATCTCGACGTTGCCGACGTTGATCCAGTCCAGGCCGTCGGAGACGACCTCCCAGAGCGTCTTCTTCGGGTCGATGTTGGCGCGCGACTGGTCGACGTAGCTGATCTTGACCGTCTCGCCGACCTTGACACTGCCGGAGTCCGGCTTCTCCATGTCGAGCAGCATCTTGAACAGCGTGGTCTTGCCGGCGCCGTTCGGGCCGATCACGCCGACGATGCCGTTGCGCGGCAGGGTGAAGCTCAGGTTGTCGATCAGCAGCTTCTCGCCGAAGGACTTCGAGAGGCGCTCGGTCTCGATCACGATGGCGCCCAGGCGCGGGCCCGGCGGGATCTGGATCTCCTCGAAGTCCAGCTTCCGCATCTTGTCGGCCTCGGCCGCCATCTCCTCGTAACGGGCGAGGCGGGCCTTGGACTTGACCTGACGGCCCTTGGCGTTGGAGCGGACCCACTCCAGCTCCTCCTTGAGCCGCTTGGCGCGCTTGGCGTCCTTCTGGCCCTCGACCTTGAGACGGGTCTGCTTCGTCTCCAGGTAGGTGGAGTAGTTGCCTTCGTAGGGGTAGGCGCGACCGCGGTCGAGCTCCAGGATCCACTGGGCGACGTTGTCCAGGAAGTACCGGTCGTGGGTGACCGCGACCACGGTGCCCTTGTACTTCTCGAGGTGCTGCTCCAGCCAGTTCACCGACTCGGCGTCGAGGTGGTTGGTGGGCTCGTCGAGCAGCAGCAGGTCGGGCGCCTCGAGCAGCAGCTTGCAGAGCGCGACGCGGCGGCGCTCACCACCGGAGAGCTTGGTGACCGGCCAGTCGCCGGGCGGGCAGCCCAGCGCGTCCATGGCCTGCTCCAGCTGGGCGTCCAGGTCCCACGCCTCGGCGTGGTCCAGGTCCTCCTGGAGCTTGCCCATCTCGTCGAGGAGCGCGTCGGAGTAGTCCGTCGCCATCAGCTCGGCGATCTCGTTGAAGCGGTTGAGCTTGCCCTTGATCTCCTTGACGCCGTCCTCGACGTTCTCCAGGACGCTCTTGGACTCGTCGAGCGGGGGCTCCTGAAGGAGCATGCCGACGGTGAAGCCCGGCGAGAGGAAGGCATCGCCGTTCGAGGGCTGCTGCAGGCCGGCCATCATCTTCAGCACCGTGGACTTACCAGCACCGTTCGGGCCGACGACACCGATCTTCGCCCCGGGGAGGAAGCTCAGCGTCACGTCGTCAAGGATGACCTTGTCGCCAATGGCCTTGCGCACCTTGCGCATGGTGTAGATGTATTCCGCCACGTGAGATCGCTCCGGCGTCGTCGGTGAGTATTCGGGTTACAGCCTTCCATTGTGCCGCACGCGGCGGACGCCCCCGAACGTGATCTCCGGGAACGGGACCGGCCCCGCCCCCTCGCTGCGGAGGGAACGGGGCCGGATCAGCTCCGGGCTGCGGATCCGCCGGTCAGGCCTCAGCCGGTCAGGCGCGGCTGTGGCGGCCGCGGCGGCGCAGGGTGAAGACCGCGGCGGCACCGGCGAGCACCAGGGCACCGGCGATACCGGCGAGCAGCGGAGTCTGGCCGCCACCACCGGTGTTGGCCAGCACCGGGCCGGTCGGGCTGGCCGACGGGGCCTTCGGGGTCGGCGAGCTCGCGGTGTCGGTCTTGCAGTTCAGGACGCCCTTGAACTGCTGCTTGAAGCCGTTCGGACCCGTGACGGTGATGTCGTAGGCGGTGTCCTCGGCGACCTTGACCGGGACACTCTTGGTGCCACCCGGCGGAACGGTGACGGTCTGGCCGGACAGGGTGAAGGTGAAGTCCTGGTCACCGTTGTTGGCGGCGGTCACCACCACGGCGCCCTGCGCGCAGTCGACCTTGGCGGAGACGGCCGGGATCGGGCCGGTGGGGGCCCAGTTGACCGGCGCCGAGGCGCTCGCGGGGACCGGCTTGGTGCCGGCCAGGATCAGCGTCTGGCTGTGCTTGCCGTCCTTCTCGCCGAGGAAGGCTCGACCGACCGAGACCTCGGTGGTGGCCTCTGCGATGATCTTCGCCTGCCCGGCCGGGGCACCCGCCGGGGTCTTCGCGAAGATCTGCTGACCGGACGCGGCCTCGGTGATGACCTTCCCGTCCTTGTCGGTGATGGTGACGCCCGCCTGCTTGCCGGCGTCGTCCAGCCGGAGCTTCACCTTGGCGGCGGTCGACTTCACCGTGATCGGGCCCAGCAGCGCGCCGCTCTTGCCGGCGGCGGTGCCATCGAGGCTGATCGTCCAGCTGGGCTCGGAGCCCGGGTTGATCCCCGCGACGCTGTCCATCAGGTACTTGGTGAGCTTCTTGGCCTCCTCGTCCAGCGGAGTCGCCGTGACGCCGTCGGAGAAGTGCCAGATGGCCGCCTGGGTGCCTGCTGCGGCGTCGTCGTCGGTCAGCCCCGTCAGGTCGGCGGCGGTCGGGGCCGCCTTGGCCTCGGCCTGCAGCTGCGGGACCGTCAGGTTGGGGAAGGAGTGCAGCAGGATCCACTTGATCTGCGCGGCCTCCTTCGCCTTGTTGTGCAGCGAGGTCGCAGACCAGTCGGCCTCGCGGTAGGTGGCGTCCTTCAGCGTGTCGTTCCGCAGGTCGATGCAGTACGCCAGCAGGTGCTTGTTCTCGTCCGTCTCCGTGCTCGGCAGGAGCCGGAACACACCACCCGAGATGGGCTGCTTGTCGTTGTTGACCTGGATCGGGCCGCGGAACTTCAGCCCGCCCAACAGCTTGGCCGTGGTGCCCGAGCTGGACGGCTCGGCCGACGCACCAGTGGCCAGCGCACCCCCGACCATCAGGCTCGACGCGAGCATGACACCAGCTATGCGGAACAACGCCCGCCCCTGCTTGTGGAACATCTAGTGACCCCTCCGGGCTGGGCCGTGCCGATGGCAGCCCGCCTTGCATAGCGACGCACTCTGTGACACCGCCGCACTTGTGTGAACCAGACGCATCCTATTGACCGCGGGCCGCTGGCAAACCTTCGTGCCAAACGCGGACGATTCCGTATCTATATTGTTATCAAGCAGCTCATCGCAGCGGTGTACTGACGACCCGCCAGTTTCTCACTCCCAATCAGGAGTCTTTCGGGCCAGGCACTCCGGCGGGCCCGAAGTGCCGAACAGTGAGCAGCTCCGGTCTCAGCCGACAGCTACTCGATCACTACTTGCAATTTCGTCACCTGCCGACTTCACCTCCCGCACACCATCGGCCACTTGGGCCTCAGTCGCCTCCCCCGCACCGACCGCCAGGGGCCGCGCCCCGTCGGCCGCCCGGGTCGCCGCCCCCGCCACCGCCACCTGTCGGGACTCGACCGCGGCGACGATCCACTCCGGCACCGCCTGCCCGGCCGACGCCTGGCCGGGCAGGGCGCCGGCGAGCGCGCCGGGACCGGCACCGGACGGGGCCGCGGGCAGGGCGACGGACTCCTCTCGACCCGAACGACCCAACACCAGTTCGGGTTTGGCCTGGACCGCCCAGCGGAACGCGGTCGTCCCGCGGCCGAGATCGTGACCGACCACCCGGGCGTCGATCTCCACCACGCAGCGCCGCTTCTCCGCCTCGCCCCACTCCCGGACCCGCAGCCGCCCGCTGACCACCACCG
Source organism: Kitasatospora sp. P5_F3 (assembly GCF_054049135.1). NCBI lineage: Bacteria > Bacillati > Actinomycetota > Actinomycetes > Kitasatosporales > Streptomycetaceae > Kitasatospora > Kitasatospora sp. P5_F3. The sequence goes on from NZ_JBFUMY010000049.1 coordinate 16,074, forward strand.
GGTCGCCCTTGCTGAGCGAGCTCACCACATTGGCCGCCAGCCAGCGCCAGGCGGTGACGGTCACCCAACTCGTCTCGCCGTCCACCCAGTCACCCTTCTCACGGTCGTAGCGGCGCTCGGTGGCGGCCATCCGGAAGTTCGCCACCGGGACTCCGGCGGCGGTTTGCGAGTAGCTCACCACCGTGGCGACATTGCCGATCATGGTCACCATGGTCTCGTTCATCGGAACACCCTCCGTCCATCGGGAATCACCGTGTGAAATCACCCGCCGAGGAGAGGATGCCGGTCCGGGGAAAACGATCCTGGCCGTTTCGAAATCCTGGGGAAAACTCCCACATGTGGATAACCGGCCTCACTCTCCGGAGTGAATCGACCCCGATTTCCAGCTGACCCGCCGTCAGCTTTTCGGGGCCATGACAAGTGCTGGCCGGGCCTGCCGCCGGGCGGTGCTCCCCGAAGGGGTGGCCGGTCGGCGCATCCGCGCACGTCATCCGACCGAAGGAAGCCAAAACCTTCCCCCACCCGTCCCTCCGGCCGACCCATTCTCCGCACCGAATCCATAACAGGTGGGGCGACAGCCCCGTAACGACTGCACAACGTCCGGCGCCAGAAGCCTCCAGGGCGCTGCATGCCAGGCCGCCACCTGCGATTATCGGACCGCTCAACCGGTGCCGACACACCACGCGGGGTGCTCGAAGACCCGGCTGAGTATCTGGGCTCCCTTATCCTGTCCCGGACCCCGCAGGCCGACCGAAGCCCACCCGGGCCGATGTCGTCACGCCCCCATAGCTCAGCGGATAGAGCACCCGCCTTCTAAGCGGTAGGTCGCAGGTTCGAATCCTGCTGGGGGCACCAGCACCGACCCGCCCCGGCACCACCACGGCCCCACGGCCCGGGTGCCGCTCGGTCGCTCGGTCGCTCGGCCTCAGAGCCCGTCCAGGTAGCGGTCCAGCAGCTCGACCTGCCGCTCCGGCGGGAACTCGTCCGGAGCGAACAGCGCCTGCACCACCAGCCCCAGCACAAAGCTCTGGGCCCCCGCCGCCACCTCCTCAACGCTCGCCTCCCCCGCCAGCTCGCCCTGCTCCCTGGCCTGCGCGACCAGCTCGGTGAGCCGCTCCCGGGCCCGGCGGTAGCGGGCGGCGTGATCGGCCGCCAGCTCCGGGTCGGTCAGCGCCGCGTCCCAAGAGCCGACCCAGATCCGGTTGCCGGCCACCCCGTCCGGCGTCAGCGGCAGGATGTCCAGCAGAACGGCCCGCAGCAGCGCCCGCCCGCCCTCGGCCGACGAGGTGCGCTCGGCCGCCGGGCGCGGCCGCTCCAGGTTGTGCCGGTCGAGCAGGTCCAGTGCGTACGCCAGCAGAGCCCGCTTGTTCGGGAAGTAGTGGGTGAGCAGCCCGGTGCTGGCGTTCAGTTCGGCCGCCACCGCGCGGAGCGTCAGGCCGCCGAAGCCGCGGTCGGCCAGCACCCGCCAGACCGCCGCCGAGACGTCGGACCGGCGGGCGTCATGGTCTCCACGGGCTGGCGTCATGGCGCTAGGGTACCTACCAAACGTTTGTTATGTACGTCCGACCATCCGCACGCACCCGTCCGACCATCCGCCCGGGGAGGGCCCCATGTACGCCGTACCGCTCACCGACGACGCCGAGCTGCGCCCCCTCCAGCCTTGGCAGGCCACCGAGTTCCTGGCCCACATGGACCGGGCCAGGGCCAACGTCGACCCGTGGATCCCGTGGGCCACCCGCACCACGGACCTCGAGTCCGCCGGCAGGACGCTGCAGGGCTACGCCGACCGGCAGGCCACCGACACCGGCGAGCTGTTCGGCATCTGGCTGGACGGGACGCTGGTGGGCGGCGTGATGTTCGTGTCCTTCGACGCCAAGGGCGGCAGGTGCGAGATCGGCGCCTGGTGCGAGCCGGCCGGTCAGGGCCGGGGTCTGATCACGGCCGCCGTCCGGCGACTGCTCGACCACGCCTTCACGGTGCGCGGCCTGCACCGGGCGGAGTGGTGGAACAGCACGGTCAACACCCGCAGCCGGGCGGTCGCTCAGAAGCTCGGCATGCACCTGGACGGGACGCTGCGTGAGCACGTCGAGTTCCAGGGCGTCCGGCAGGACTACGAGATCTGGTCGATGCTCGCCTCCGAGTGGCAGAAAACCAAGTGACAGCCGGGCCGGGCCGGTTGAGGATGAGCGACTGACGACCCACCAGCCCCAGGAGCGCGACCATGGCCGAGCACTTCACCGTCCCCGCCCTGTTCCCGCCGCCGGGCTACGCGCACACCGTCGTGGTCGAGGCCGGTGAGCGGCTCGCCTTCCTGGCCGGCGGGGTCCCGCTGGACGCCGACGGCAAGCTGGTCGGCCCGGGCGACTTCCTGGCCCAGACCCGGCAGGTGCTCGGCAATCTGGAGACCGCGCTGGCCTCGGTCGGCAGCAGCCTGGACCAGGTGGTCGCCAGCACCGTCTACGTGGTGGCCGACCGCCCCGAGCCGCTCTCCGAGGTCTGGGAGGTCGTCAAGGCCTCGGCACTGAGCGCCGGTCCGCACAGCTCGACCCTGCTCGGCGTCACCACCCTCGGCTACACCGGCCAGTTGGTGGAGATCACAGTCACCGCCGTGGTCCCGGACCGGCCCGCTGTGGAAGGGTGAACGGACAGACCCTAGGAGGCGGCCGTGCCCCAGCAGTTCGACACCGGTGTGACCGGCCTGCGGGCCTCGGTCGACGGCGCCGTCGCCACCCTCGTCCTGGACCGTCCGGAGCGCCGGAACGCGGTCACCGGCGCGATCTGGCGGGCACTGCCCGGCGTACTGGACCGGCTGGCGGCCGCCCCCGGGGTCAGGGTCCTGCTGCTGACCGGCGCGAACGGCACGTTCAGCGCCGGGGCGGACATCAGCGAGCTGACCCGGATCTACGCCGACCCGGACCCTGACGTGGCCGACGCCTACCACGCCGAGAACGTCGCGGCCGAGGAGGCGCTGGCCGCCTTCCCGCATCCGACCATCGCCGTGGTGCACGGCCACTGCGTGGGCGGCGGCTGCCAGTTGGCGGTGGCCTGCGACCTGCGGTTCGTCGCCGAGGACGCTCTGCTGGGCATCACCCCGGCCAAGCTCGGGGTGGTCTACCCGGCCGTGCCGACCGTCCGGCTGGACCGGCTGGTCGGCCCGGCCCGGGCCAAGTACCTATTGTTCTCCGGCGAGTTGGTGGACGCCCGGCGGGCCGAGCTGTTCGGCCTGGCGGACGAGGTGCTGCCGGCCGACCGACTGGACGCCCGCGCGCAGGAGTTCGCCGAACTGCTGGCGCTGCGCTCACCGCAGACCATCGGCGCCGCCAAGGCCGCGCTGGCCGCGGACGACCCGGCGGCGGCGCTGGCCCCGTGGGAGCGCAAGTCCCGCCACACACCGGACGTCCGCGAAGGGTTGGCGGCCTTCCTGGAGCGCCGCCGACCCAACTTCTAGCGGATCGGCAGCCCCGAGATGGCCCGGGCGATCACCAGCCGCTGGATCTCGCTGGTGCCCTCGAAGATGGTGTAGATCGCGCTGTCCCGGTGCATCCGCTCCACCGGGTACTCCCGGGTGAAGCCGTTGCCGCCGAGGATCTGCATCGCCTGCGCCGTCACGTACTTGGCCGTCTCACCCGCGTACAGCTTGGACATCGAGCCCTCGGCCGAGGTGAACGGCTGGTTGTTGGCCGCCATCCAGGAGGCCCGCCAGACCAGCAGCCGGGCCGCGTCGATCCTGGTCTTCATGTCGGCCAGCTGGAACGCCACGCCCTGGTTGTCGATGATCGGGCGGCCGAACTGCACCCGGGTCTTCGCGTAGTCCAGCGCCACCTCGTACGCGGCCCTGGCGATACCGATCGCCTGCGCGCCGACGGCGGGGCGGGAGGCCTCGAAGGTGGCCATCGCGGCGTTCTTGCCGCCGGCCCGCTTGGTCCCCTCGCGGGCCCTGGCCAGCCGCTCGTCCAGCTTCTGCTTTCCGCCGAGCAGGCAGCTGCCGGGGATCCGGACGCCGTCCAGCACCACCTCCGCGGTGTGCGAGGCGCGGATGCCGTGCTTCTTGAACTTCTGACCCTGGCTCAGCCCGGCCGTGCCCGGCGGCACCACGAAGGAGGCCTGCCCGCGCGCGCCGAGCGCCGGGTCGACGGTGGCCACCACCACGTGGACGGCGGCGATCCCGCCGTTGGTGGCCCAGGTCTTGGTGCCGTTCAGCACCCACTCGTCCTTCGCCTCGTCGTAGACCGCGCGGGTGCGCAGCGCCGAGACGTCCGATCCTGCGTCCGGCTCGGAGGAGCAGAACGCGGCCACCTTGACGTCGTCCGGCGTGCCGAACATCTGCGGCGCCCAGGTGCCGATCTGCTCGTCGGTACCGTTGGCCAGCACCGCGACGGCGGCCAGCGTGGTGCCGACGATGGCCAGGCCGAGGCCCGCGTCACCCCAGAACAGCTCCTCCATCGCGATCGGGATGCCGACGCCGGAGGGGTCGAAGTACTGCTGGGCGTAGAAGTCCAGCGAGTAGATGCCGATCTTGGCGGCCTCCTGGATGACCGGCCAGGGGGTCTCCTCGCGCTCGTCCCACTCGGCGGCGGCCGGGCGCATCACGTCGGCGGCGAAGCCGTGCAACCAGTCCCGGACGGCGAGCTGGTCCGGGCCTGGGTCGAGGGAGAAGGTGCTCATGCGGAAGCCTCCGGGACGGGAGTGCGGGCGGAAAAGCCCACGCCATCGGGGTGTTACCCCGGGTAACATGCCGCGAGTCTGCTACTGATTGGTAATCCGTGTCAACGGCCGAGCGAGGAGCCGCACCGTGTCCACAGAGCCCCGCCGCCAGCAGCCGCCGAACGCCGCGGAGCCGCGCCGCGAGCAGCTGCTGAACGCTGCCGACCGGGTCGTCCAGCGCGAGGGCCCCGGCGCGAGCATGAACGCGATCGCCGCCGAGGCGGGCATCACCAAGCCGATCCTGTACCGGCACTTCGGCGACCGGACGGGCCTGATCCGGGCCCTGACGGAGCGTCACACCAGCGGCCTGCTGGCCGCCGTCCGGGCCGCACTGAACGAACCGCTGGAGCGCCGCGACCGGGTCGAGCACGTGCTGGACGTCTACCTGGCGGGCATCGAGTCCCGCCCGCAGGTCTACCGGCTGCTGACCCACCCGGAGTCCGGCGACCCGGCCGGGGCGGGCCAGGCGCTGGCACCCGCACTCCGGCAGATCGCCGAGGAGATCACCAAGGCGGTCCGGGAGCAGGTCGACCTCGGTCCCGACGCGCCGCTGCTGGCCGAGACCTGGGGCCGGTCGATCACCGGCATGGTGCTGGCGGCCGGCGACTGGTGGCTGGACCAGCGGCCCTGCCCCCGGGCCCGGATGGTGCAGGCGCTGGCCGACCTGCTCTGGGGCCGGCTCGCGGCGGCGGCGCCACTGCCGGGGGCACCCACCTAGACTCTGTGCAGAACATGAGTCATGCTCACCTCTTGTGCGCGGCCCCGGGGTGCGGCAGGATCGGCGCACCCCACCCCCATGCCCCTCCGCGAGGTGCCCGTGCGTGTCCGTCGTACCGCCGCCGCCCTGTCCCTGACCACCGCCGCCGTACTGTCCGGCGCCGCGCTGCCGGCCGAGGCCGCCACGCACCAGGACTCCTACCAGCAGGGTGACCGCCACCAGCGGGCCGACTTCCCGACCGGCACGGTGACCACCGCCGACGGCCGGACCCACCTGACCGACTCCGCCGGGCGGGTGCTCCAGTTGCGCGGCTTCAATGTCGACAAGTATGCCGAGGCGACCGAGGCCGACCTGCGGTCCGCCGCCGAGCACGGCTTCACCCTGGTGCGGGTGGCGATCTCCTGGAACCGGCTGGAGCCGACCCGGGGCCAACTGGACCGGACCGAGCTGGACCGGCTGCACCGGGTACTCGACTGGGCCGAGAAGTACGGCCTGTTGGCCCTGGTCGACTTCCACCAGGACGTCTACGGGCCGAAGTTCGGCGGCGGCGACCGGGGCATCCCGGTCTGGGCCACCCGGGACGACGGCCTGCCGTTCGAGGAGGACCCCGACGACTGGTTCGCCGGGTACTTCCAGCCCGCCGTGCAGGCCGCCTTCACCCACCTCTACGACGACCCGGACCTGCGCCGCTGGCAGGCCGACTTCTACACCCGGCTGGCCCGCGAACTCCGGGACCACCGCTCGCTGTTGGGCTACGACCTGTTCAACGAGCCGTCCGGACCGATCCCCGGCGACCCGACCGACCCGGCCGTGCTGGTCGCCGCCTCGGCCGAGCTGGAGCAGGGCCGGCTGGCCGAGATGTACCGCCGCCTGATCAAGGCCGTCCGGCAGGCCGACAGCCGCTCCTGGCTGTTCGTCGAACCGACCGTGCTGGTCGGCCAGGGCGTCCCGACCCGGCTCCCGTCGTTCGGTGACCCGCGCTCCGGCGCCGACCGGCTCGGCTACGCCCCGCACTTCTACGACACCGCCGTCGAGGCGGGCCGGGACTGGGATCCGTCCGGCGGCTTCGTGGAGAACTACCTCGCCGCGATCACCGCCTACCCGCAGACCGGCCACCTGCCGGTGCTGGTCGGCGAGTGGGGCCCGCCCAACTCCCGTACGCCCGGCAACGCCGAGCTGGTGAAGCGTCAGGTCGCCGCGATGAACGGCTTCGCCTCGGGCTGGGCCATGTGGTACTGGTGCAAGGGCGGCGGCGGCTACTGCGCGCTCGGCCCGGACGGTCGCCCGGCGCCCGGCAACGAACCGGTCTTCGGCCCGTACGCCCGGGCCCTGGCGGGCACCCCCGGCACCGAGAGCTACCGGGACGGCAGCTACACCCTGACCTTCGTCACCGGCGGCCGCACCGCCGGGGGCAGCGGCGGCTGGACCGAGATCAGCCTGCCGGGCACCGCCTACCCGAACGGCGCCGAGGTCACCGTCAGCGGCGCCCGGGCCTCGGTGCTGGACGTCGACCAGCCCCGGGGCGACCGGGCCGGGTTGGCCCGGGTCCTGCTGCCGCTGGCCCGCCCCGGCACCACAGTGACGGTACGGATCAGCGCCCGCTGAACCCGGGCCCGGGGCCGGTCCGACAACTCGCGCCGGACCGGCCCTGCGGTCAGCCGTTCAGGCCGCGCCGGGCCAGCAGCGGGGTGATCTCCGGGTCCCGGCCGACCACGGCGCGGAAGCAGTCCAGCGCGTCCACGCTGCCGCCCCTGGAGAGCAGTTCGGCCCGGAAGGTCTCACCGCTGTCCCGGACGCCCCGGCCGTTGGTCTCGAACCAACGCACCGTGTCGGCGTCCAGCACCTCGGACCAGATGTACGCGTAGTACCCGGCGCTGTAGTCGTTGGAGAACACGTGGTTGAAGTAGGTGCTCCGGTAGCGCGGCGGCACCAGCGGGTCGGCCAGCCCGGCCTTGGCCAGCGCGGCCGCCTCGAACTCCTGGGCGTCCTCGATCACTTCACCCGCCGGCACGGTGTGCCAGGCCCAGTCCAGCAGCGCGGCGGCCAGGTACTCCACGGTCCGGAAGCCCTGCCCGAACCGCTCGGCCGCAGCCATCCGCTCGACCAGCTCGGCGGGCAGCGGCTCACCCGTCAGGTGGTGCCTGGCGTAGTTGGCCAGCACCTCGGGCCTGGTCATCCACATCTCGTTCACCTGGGACGGGAACTCGACGAAGTCGCGCGGCACTTCGGTGCCCGAGAAGAGCGGGTAGCGCACCGCCGAGAACAGCCCGTGCAGGGCGTGGCCGAACTCGTGGAACAGCGTCCGGACCTCGTCCCAGGTGAGCAGCGCGGGCTCCCCGGCCGCCGGATGGGCGATGTTGAGGTTGTTCACCACCACCGGCCGCTTCCCCAACAGCTCGGACTGCTGGACCAGTTCGTTCATCCAGGCGCCGCCGCTCTTCGACTCCCGGGCGTGGAAGTCGCCGACGAACAGACCCAGCGAGGAACCGTCCGCCTCGAACACCTCGAAGACCCGGGCATCCGGGTGATACCCCGTCAGGTCGGCCCGCTCGGTGAAGGTCAGCCCGTAGGCCAGACCGGCGGCGAAGAACACCCCGTCGTGCAGCACCCGCTCCAACTCGAAGTACGGGCGCAGCTCGGCCGCATCGAGGCGGTACTCGGTCTGCCGGACCCGCTCCGAGTAGTACAGCCAGTCGTGCGCGGCGAAGTCCTCGACCCCGTCGGCCTGTTCGGCCAGACCGGCGAGCCGGCCGGCCTCCCGGGCGGCGTTCGCCATGGCCGGCGGGATCAGCCGCGCGAACAGCTCCTCCACCGCCTCGACCGTCCCGGCCGTCTCGTCGGCCACCACGTACGCGGCGTGGCTCGGGAAGCCGAGCAGCTCGGCCCGCTCGGCCCGCAGCCCGGCCAGCTCTATCGCCAGCGGCCCGTTGCTCTCCACCGCCCGGTCCACCGAGGCGGCCAGCAGCCTGGCCCGCAGCTCCCGGTCGGTGAGCGCGGCCAGTTCGGACTGGTTGGTGAAGTTCTTCAGGCTCAGCACGTACGAGCCGTCCTGGCCCAGCGCCCGGCCGTTCGCGGCAGCCGCCGCCACCGCGTCGGCCGACAGGCCGTCCAGCTGCTCGGCGCGCTCCACCACCACGGCCCGGGCCCGGGTGTCGGTGAACACGTTCTGCCGGAACGCCGCCTGGGCCGAGGCCAGCCGGCCGTTGATCTCCCGCAGCCGCAACTGCCCCTCGGCCGGCAGCCGGACCCCGGCCCGGACGAAGCGGGTGTGGTGCCGCTCCAGCAGCCGCAGGCTCTCGGCGTCCAGGCCGAGGTCGGCCCGCACCTGATGCAGCGTCTCGAACCGGGCGAACAGCGCCGGGTCGAGCAGGACGGTGTCCAGGTGCGCGGCCAGCCGAGGGCTCAGCTCGGCGTCCAACGCCTGCACGCCCGGGGTGGTGTCGGAGGAGCTCTGGTTCTCGAAGACCAGGCGGACCCGGCGCAGCAGCGCACCCGAACGTTCCAGCGCCACCACGGTGTTGTCGAAGCTCGGCGGCTCCGGGTCCGCGGTGATGGCGGCGATCTCGGCGAGGTGGTCGGCCATGCCTCGGTCGAAGGCGGGCAGGTAGTGCTCTTCCCGGATGGCGGTGAAGGGCGGGAGTTCGAACACCAGGGTGCTGGGCGCGAAGAAAGGGTTGTCGCTCATAGGTCAGACCCTAGAACCGAGACTGCCTCTCCGGAAGACAGGGGCTCTGCTGTTGGCAGGTCCCAAGGTTGCACTGTCCAAGGGCTCGGGGCCCTGCTGATGGGCGGCTCCGCCGCGGGGCGACGCCGACCTCGTGCAAGGTGATCCGTGCGTAGGTGGTCAGGCACTTTCGTAGGTGACCCCGGCGCCAGATCTCCTCGCGGTTCCGAGCCCCTGGATAGTGCCTGGCTGAGCGCCTCCGAGAATGTGTCGGCGGGGCCCGGTACGGTCGGGGCGAACCTGTGTCCGATGTGTGAGGAGACCCCGTGGCGCCACGGATCGCCGTTGTGCCCGCTCCGCACGGGCCTGGCGGGCGGCTGCAACCGCTCGGCGAGGACGGGGTGCCGCTCGGGCCGCCCGAGCAGGTGGCCGACCTGGCCGCCGCGATGGTGCAGTGGGAGGCGGCCGGCCAACCCCGCTGGGTCTGGGCGGCGGCCGACAGCGCGTACGCGCCACTGCTGCCGCTGCGGGTGGCCCGCTGCCACGACCTACGGCTGGTGGAGGCGCTGCTGCTCGGGCACGAGGGGGCCTGGGGCGCACCCCGTTCGCTCGGCGCCGCGTGGGCGCGGCTGCGTGGCCTGCCGGTGCCCGCCGACCTGCCGGAGACCGGCGGCGGTGAGGACCAGGACAGCCTGTTCGCGCCGGACCGGCTGCAACTGCCGCCCGGCACCGACCAGCTCGCGGCAGTGGTGGCGGTGCACGCCGAGCAGCTGCGCCGGATCGCGCTGGTCGAGCAGCCGGGGCTGTTCCGGCTGCTGGTGGCCGCCGAGTCGGCCGGTGCGCTGCTGGCCTCCGAGATCACGTACGACGGCCTGCCGTGGCGGGCCGACCGGCACGACCGGCTGCTGACCGACCTGCTCGGCCCCCGTCCGCACATCCCCGGCACCCAGCCCAAGCTGCTCGCCGAGCTGTCCGTCGAGCTGCAACAGGCGCTCGGCGCCCGCCCGTTCAACCCCGACTCGCACGCCCAGGTGCTGAAGGCGTTCGCCGACCAGGGCATCCGGCTGAGCTCCACCCGGATCTGGGAGCTGCGCGAGATCGACCACCCGGCGGCCCGGCTGATGATCCGTTACAAGGAGATGTCCCGGATCCACGCCGCGCACGGCTGGGCCTGGCAGGACGCCTGGGCGCGCGGGGGCCGGTTCCGCCCCGAGTACGTGGTCGGCGGGGTGGTCTCAGGACGGTGGGCCAGCCGGGGCGGCGGGGCGCTGCAGATCCCGCGCATCCTGCGCGGCGCCGTGGTGGCCGACCCGGGCTGGGCCCTGGTGGTGGCGGACGCGGCGCAGCTGGAGCCCCGGGTGCTGGCCGCGCTCTCCGGCGACGCCGGGTTGGCCCGGTCGGCGGCCGAGGGCGACCTGTACGCGGCGCTGGCCGCCCAGGCGTTCCAGGGCGACCGGGACAAGGCCAAGCTCGGCCTGCTCGGCGCGATGTACGGCCAGACCAGTGGGGACATCGGCCCGCTGCTGGCCACCCTGCGCCGCCAGTACCCGACCGCGATGGGCTACGTCGAGGCGGCGGCCCGCACCGGCGAGGAGGGCGGCATCGTCCGCTCCCGGCTGGGCCGGACCTGCCCGCCGCCGTCCGCCGACTGGCTGGATCTGACGGAGGCTCCGGAGACCGCCGGGGAGGCGGGCGGGCGTTCGGCCCGGGCCCGCGGCCGGTTCACCCGCAACTTCGTGATCCAGGCCAGCGGGGCGGACTGGGCGCTCGCCCTGCTGGCCTCGCTGCGCCGCCGGCTGACGGCGCTGAGCACCGACGCGGACCGACCGCACCTGGTCTTCTTCCAGCACGACGAGGTGATGGTGCACACCCCGGTCAACCTGGCCGACCAGGTGGTCGAGGCGGTCACCGCCGCCGGCGAGGAGGCCAGGCGGCTGGTCTTCGGCGACACCCCGGTGCGGTTCCCGCTCAGCACCGCCGTGGTGGACTGCTACGCGGACGCCAAGTGAGCTGACATCAAGTGAGCCGGCACCGAGCGAGCTGACGGTGGCTCAGAACTTCCGGTAGCCCCGGGCGTCCTCCGCCGCCGCCACCACCTCGGCCAGCGCCGCCCCGGCCGAGGCGGTGACCACGGCCGCCACCGCGCCCTCCACGAACGGCGCGTCCACCAGCCTGGCCTGCTCCGCCGGGTGGTCCTCCAGCGCCGCCAGCGTGGTCAGCACCGAGCTGCCCAGATCCGCCAGCACCACCACCCCGCCCCCGGCATCCGCTGCCGCGACGGCCGACACGATCAGGTCGTAACTGGTGCCGAGCGAGCCGTCCTCGGTACCCGCCGCGAGCAGCACCGGGACGTCTCCGGAGCCGAGTTCGGCGAGGAGTTGACGGAGCCCGGCCGCCAGGCCGGGGCTGTGCGAGACCAGAACGATGCCCACGTACGCGCCCATGCCCCGACCATACCCAGCCTCATCGTCCGTGCACTCCCGACCAGTTCGATCCTGGCGTGTCGTACCGCAGGCCGGGCGGCGCCGGTTGACGTAACGTCGGCCGCAGGATCCGTCGCCGTCGGAGGAGAGCCGGTCTTGAAGAAGCTGATCAACGCCCCGGAGACGGTGCTCGCCGACGCACTGGCCGGATTCGCGGCCGCCCACCCCGAGTTGACCGTGGACCAGGAGAACCGGGTGATCACCCGGTCCGGCCGCCCGGCCACCCCGAAGGTCGCGCTGGTCTCCGGCGGCGGCTCCGGGCACGAGCCGCTGCACGGCGGCTTCGTCGGCCCCGGCATGCTCGACGCGGCCTGCCCCGGCGAGGTGTTCACCTCCCCCGTGCCCGACCAGCTGCTGGCCGCCGCCCAGGCGGTGCACAGCGGCGCGGGCGTGGTCTTCGTGGTGAAGAACTACACGGGTGACGTGATGAACTTCGAACTCGCCGCCGAGCTGGCCGCCGACGAGGGCATCGAGGTCCGCACCGTCCTGGTGAACGACGACGTCGCGGTGGAGGACTCCACCTGGACGGCCGGCCGCCGGGGCACCGGCGCCACCGTCCTGGTCGAGAAGATCGCCGGTGCACTGGCCGAACGCGGCGCCGATCTCGACCGGGTGGCCGCCCTCGGCGACCGGGTCAACGCCGCCTCCCGCTCCTTCGCCATCGCGCTCACCGCCGCCACCGTCCCGGCCGCCGGGAAACCGGGCTTCGACCTGCCGGAGGACGAGATCGAGGTGGGCGTCGGCATCCACGGCGAACCGGGCCGCCGCCGCGAGCCGCTGCGCCCGGCCGCCGAACTGGCCGCCGAGGTGGTCGACACCATCCTGGCCGACCACCACCTCACCGCCGGGGACGAGGTGATCGCCCTGCTGAACGGGCTCGGCGGCACCCCGCTGATCGAGCTGTACGTGCTGTACGGCGCGGTCGCCGACCGGCTGGCCGGGCAGCGGATCCGGATCGCCCGCAACCTGGTCGGCAACTACGTCACCAGCCTCGACATGGCCGGTTTCTCGCTGACCCTCACCAAGGCCGACCCCGAGCTGCTCGAACTCTGGGACGCCCCGGTGACCACCCCCGCCCTGCGCTGGTCCTGAGAGGAAGCCGCCATGGACACCACCCTCGCGCAGACCTGGCTGCGGGCCGTCGCGGCCGCCGTCGAACAGCGGCAGCAGGAGCTGACCGAGCTGGACGCGGCGATCGGCGACGGCGACCACGGCTCGAACCTGCACCGCGGCTTCACCGCCGTGCTGCCCGCGATCGAGGGCCTGGACTCGGCCGGGGCGGTGCTGACCAAGGCGGGCAGCACTCTGATCTCCAAGGTCGGCGGCGCCTCCGGGCCGCTCTACGGAAAAGCGTTCCGGGCGATGGGCAGCGCCCTCACCGAGGGCGGCGACTTCGGCTCGGCGCTGGCCGCCGGGCTGGCCGCGATCGAGAAGCTGGGCGGCGCCGCGCCGGGCGACAAGACCATCGTGGACGCCTGGGCCCCCGCACTGGCCGCCTTCGAACGGACCGGCTCGTACGCCGACGCGGCGGCCGCCGCCGAACAGGGCGCACTGGACACCGTCCCGCTCCAGGCCCGCAAGGGCCGGGCCTCCTACCTGGGCCCGCGCAGCATCGGCCACCAGGACCCGGGCGCCACCTCGACCGCGCTGATCCTCCGCGCGCTGGCCGACTCCGGTCAGTCCTGACCAGTCGGCCGTTCGAGGTCGGTGCGGCTGATCAGGAGTAACAGCGCGTCGTCCCCGAGCTCGCCGCCGGTGTGCTCCAGCAGGTCGGCGTACAGCCGTCCGACCGCCACCTCCAGCTCGGCCGCCGACCGGGCGGCCTCCCGGACCAGCGGACCGACCCGCTCGGCCAGCGGGTAGAACTCGCCGCTGTGGTGGTGCCTGGCCTCGATCACCCCGTCGGTGCAGAGCACCAGCACGTCCTCCGGGCCGAACGGCGCCTCCATGGTCTGCGGCTCCCCGGTCGCCAGCCGCCCGAGGCCGAGCGGCACCCAGGGGTCGCTGGCCTCCAGCACCGTCACCGTCCCGTCCCTGGCCACCATGATCGGCGGGACGTGCCCGAAGTGCAGCAGTTCCACCGTCCCGGGGCGGTACACCTCGGCGAACAGCGCGGTGGTGAACTCACCGTCCGGCACGTGCCGCTCCACGCTGGCCTCGATCCTGGCCGCCACCGAGAGCAGCCCGCTCTCGTCGTACGCCGCCTCCCGGAACGCGCCGAGCACCACGGCCGCGGTCTGCACCGCGCCGAGCCCCTTGCCCCGGACGTCGCCGACCAGCAGCCGGGTGCCGTGCGGGGTCTCCAGCACCGAGTACAGGTCGCCGCCGATCCGGGCGGCGTCGGCCGCCGAGGCGTACCGGACGGCCAGCCGGAGCGGTCCGACCGCCGGGCCCGGTGGTCGGAGCAGCGCGCGCTGGGCGGCCTCCGCCACCGAGGAGACGGCGGCGAAGGCCGCGGCTCTGCGCATCCTGATCCGGGCCACCCAGGCGCTGAAGACCGACAGCACGACATAGCTGACCACCGCTCCGAACAGGAACTGACCGTTGTTCAGGTTGGCCACCTGGTCGTAGTGGCCCAGCCCGACCAGCGCGCCGAAGCCGAGCAGGCACACCACCAGCAGCTCCAGCGGCCGCAGGGTGAGTGCCGCCAGCGAGGGCACCACCACCATCAGCGGGGCCAGGTAGCTCTCCCGCCCGGTCGCCAGGTCCACGACCACCACCACGACCAGGGCCAGCAAGGCCGGGGTGGCCCGGCGGCGCCAGGACAGGTCCTGCAGGTCGGCGGCGAGCAGCGCCCGCTCCCGCCGGGCGGGCGAGAGCCCCGCGGCCTTGGGTGCCGTGGGCGACTGAGCTCGGGTGAACCGGGACACATATCGAACATAGCGGAGGAATCGGTCTTCGCGCCCGCGCGTCATCCAGGGCAATACGGTCCCAATTACCCCTTTTGTCATACCGTACGGGGAACGTGACGCCCACTCATCGAGGGAAGGTCCCCCGCCGATGTCCGGATACGGCAGCCAGACACCATCTCCTACCCCTCCGCCCAGCCCGCAGTGGTCCGCACCGGCCGCCGTTCCACCGGCCCAGACGTCACGTCACTGGCTCAGGCTCTTCCTGATCGGCCTGGCGCTGTGGGTGGCGACCGTGATCGTCACCTTCTTCACCGACAACAGCAACCTGGTGCCGACCATCGTGCTGCTCGGCAGCTTCCTGGTCCCCGGCACCTTCGTGGTCTGGGCGTACGAGCGCTACGCGGCCGACGTGGGTGCCGAGCGGATCGCGGCCTGCTTCGGCATCGGCGGCATCATCGGCGTGCTCGGCGCCTCGGTGCTGGAGACCTACCTGCTCTCCCCCTCGATCTGGATGTACGTCGGCGTCGGCCTGATCGAGGAGGCCGTGAAGCTGGCCGCCCTGGTCATGGTCGCCCGTCGCATCCCGGCGGCCGGGCTCCGGCACGGCCTGGTGCTCGGTGCCACCGTCGGCGCGGGTTTCGCCGCCTTCGAGAGCGCCGGCTATGCCTTCAACGCGGTGCTGAGCATCCACGGCCTCTCGCTCAAGGACCTGGTGGAGACCGAAATCCTGCGCGGCGTACTGGCCCCGGTCGGCCACATCCTGTGGACCGCGATCCTGGGCGGGGTGCTGTTCCGCGAGCGGCGCGGCATGCACTTCCGGTTCAACGCCCCGGTGATCCTCACCTACCTCGGCGTCTCGCTGCTGCACGCGCTCTGGGACAGCACCAGCGGCATCGCGGTCTGGCTGGTGGCCAGGACCACCGCGAGCGACTTCCAGCGGGCCATCTTCGAGCTCGGCTACATGCCCGACCCGACCACCGAGCAGGTCCACCTGTACACCCTGTACGACGTCCTCGGGCTGATCGTGGTCTCGCTCGGCGGCCTGATCTGGCTCCGGACGCTGATCAGCCGGGACCGGGCGGCCGCGCCGGCCACCTGACCGAGCAGCGCAGCAGGACGGGCGGTTCCCGGAGTCCCGGGGCCGCCCGTCTTCGCGTTCCGGCCCACCGACGTGACACGCCCCGGCCACCGCAGCCCGACTCTGCGTCGCCGTACGGTTACTCTCTGCTGGCGATCGTGCAGATCGCCACCTCTCCCCCTGGCACAGGGAATACCCCCAGGGGGTATGGTGTTGTCAGAGTCAGCCCCAGCACGGGGCAACGAACCTCCGGAGGCCCCGATGTCGAGCACCGTCACCTACTCCGTCAGCGGTATGAGCTGCGGCCACTGCGAGAAGTCGGTCAGTGCCGAGGTGGCCGAGCTGCCCGGCGTGACCGAGGTGGCCGCCGACGCCAAGGCCGGCACCGTCACCATCTCCTCCCAGGTCCCGCTGGACGACGACCAGCTCCGCGCCGCCGTCGACGAGGCCGGCTACGAGCTGGTCGGCCGCTCAGCCTGAGCACCCCTCGTACGGGGCCGCCCCGGCGTGCGCGGCCCCGTACGCTCTCATTGAGGAGCCATCAGCCCATGAGCACCACCACCCCAGGCATAGAGCCCGGCGCCCTCCGCGACCGGGTGGAACTCGCCATCGGCGGGATGACCTGCGCCTCCTGCGCGGCGCGGATCGAGAAGAAGCTCAACCGGATGGACGGCGTCGAAGCCACCGTCAACTACGCCACCGAGAAGGCGCAGGTCGACTTCGCGCCCGAGGTCAGCGTGGCCGACCTGATCGCCACCGTGGAGCGCACCGGCTACACCGCCGAGCTGCCCGCCCCGCCCGCGACCGCCGACACCCCGGCCGAGCCGCAGCCCGACCCTCTGCGGGAACGGCTGCTGATCAGCGCCGCACTCTCGGTCCCCGTGGTGCTGCTCTCGATGATCCCGGCGCTGCAGTTCGACAACTGGCAGTGGCTCACCTTCGCGCTCACCGGCCCGGTCGTGGTCTACGGCGGCTGGCCCTTCCACCGCGCCGCCTGGACCAACCTCAGGCACGGCGCGGCCACCATGGACACCCTGGTCTCGCTCGGCACCCTGGCCGCCTTCGGCTGGTCCGTCTGGGCGCTCTTCTTCGGGCACGCCGGGATGACCGGGATGCGGCACGCCTTCACCCTCGGGGTCGGCGCCGGTGACGCCTCGTCAACCCTCTACCTGGAGACCGCCGCCGCCGTCACCACCCTGATCCTGCTCGGCCGCTGGCTGGAGGCCCGCTCCAAGCGCCGCGCGGGCGCCGCCCTGCACGCCCTGCTCGACCTCGGCGCCAAGGACGTCGCCGTCCTCCAGGGCGGCCGCGAGGTACGGCTGCCGGTCGATCGCCTCACCGTCGGCATGCGCTTCGTGGTCCGGCCCGGCGAGAAGATCGCCACCGACGGCACCGTGGTCGAGGGCGCCTCCGCCGTGGACGCCTCGATGCTCACCGGCGAGGCCGTCCCGGTCGAGGTGACCGTCGGCGACGCCGTCACCGGCGCCACCGTGAACGCCGGCGGCCGCCTGGTGGTCGAGGCCACCCGGGTCGGCGCCGACACCCAGCTCGCCCGGATGGCCAAGCTGGTCGAGGAGGCGCAGAACGGCAAGGCCGCCGCCCAACGGCTGGCCGACCGGATCTCCGCCGTCTTCGTACCCGTGGTCATCCTGATCGCGCTCGGCACCCTGGTCAGCTGGCTGCTCGTCAGCAACAGCCCCACCGAGGCGTTCACCGCCGCCGTCGCGGTCCTGATCATCGCCTGCCCCTGCGCCCTCGGCCTGGCCACACCGACCGCCCTGATGGTCGGCACCGGCCGCGGCGCCCAGCTCGGCATCCTGATCAAGGGCCCGGAGGTGCTGGAGACCACCCGCAGGGTCGACACCATCGTGCTCGACAAGACCGGCACCGTCACCACCGGACGGATGTCACTGACCGCCGTACACACCGCCGACGGGGTCTCGGAGACCGAGGTGCTCCGGCTGGCCGGCGCCCTGGAGCACGCCTCCGAGCACCCGATCGCGGCCGCCATCGCCACCGCCGCCCTCGATCGGCTCGGCCGGCTCCCGTCGGTGGAGGACTTCGCGAACGTGCCAGGCCGGGGCGTCCAGGGCGTGGTCGACGGCCATGCGGTTATCGCCGGACGCGAGCTGCTGCTCGCCGACTGGGCCCAGCACCTGCCGCCCGCCCTGGCGGCGGCCAAGGCTGAAGCCGAAGCCGCCGGCGGCACCGCCGTCTCGGTCGGCTGGGACGGCGCCGCCCGGGCCGTCCTGGTGGTCTCCGACACCGTCAAGCCCACCTCGGCCGCCGCCGTCGCCGAGCTCCGGGCGCTCGGCCTGCGGCCGGTGCTGCTCACCGGTGACAACCGCAGCGCCGCCGAGGCGGTCGCCGCCGAGGTCGGCATCGACGCCGCCGACGTGATCGCCGAGGTGCTGCCGGAGGACAAGGTCGCCACCGTCCGCCGCCTCCAGGCCGAGGGCCGCTCGGTCGCCATGGTCGGCGACGGGGTCAACGACGCCGCCGCCCTGGCCCAGGCCGACCTCGGACTCGCCATGGGCACCGGCACCGACGCCGCCATCGAGGCGAGCGACCTCACCCTGGTCCGCGGCGACCTGCGCTCCGCAGCCGACGCGATCCGGCTCTCCCGCCGCACCCTCGCCACCATCAAGGGCAACCTGTTCTGGGCCTTCGCCTACAACGTGGCCGCGATCCCGCTGGCCGCGGCCGGCCTGCTCAACCCAGTGGTCGCGGGAGCCACGATGGCCTTCTCCTCGGTCTTCGTGGTCACCAACAGCCTCCGCCTGCGCCGCTTCAACTCTGCCGCTTAGGTGGCACACGCCAGGGGCTCGGGGAACTGCGACGCCGACCTCGGAAAAGGTCACCCGTACGTAGGCGGTCAGGCACTTTCGCAGTGGCCCGAACGCCAGACCTCCTCGCAGTTCCCCGAGCCCCTGATGGCTGATGCCCGGAGCGAAAAGCTACCGGCCGAGGAGTTCGCCGCCGTTGCAGTGCAGGATCTCGCCGGTGATGAAGCCGGCCTCCGCGGAGGCCAGGAAGTAGACCGCCGCCGCCACCTCGCCCGACTCGCCGATCCGGCCGAGCAGGGTGCGGGCGGCGCGCCGCGAGACCTCTGCCTCGTCCAGCCGGGGCCCGAAGAACTCGGTGCCCGAGACGGTGCCAGGGGCCACGATGTTGGCGGTGATGCCGGAGGCCCCGAGCTGGGCGGCCAGGAAGTGGTTCCAGGCGTGCAGCGAGGCCTTGGCGGCCCCGTACGAGCCCGCTCCGCGCAGGGCGGCGATCGAACTGACCGTCACCACCCGCCCGCTGCCCTGGGTGAGCCGGTCCCGGATCGACTCGGTGAGCAGCACCACGGTCAGCACGTTGCGCTCGAAGTCCCCGCGCCAGCGGGCCAGCACGGCGTGCGGCCCGGCCCCGATCACGGTCTCCCGGCTGCCGGCGTTGTTGACCAGGACGTCGATCTCGGCGGGCAGCGCGCTCAGGGCGTCCTCGACCGCGTCGGGGTCGGCCAGGTCGCAGACCAGTGGGGTGACGTTCGGGCCGAGGTCGGTTGCGGCTCTCTCCAGGACCGCCCGACGACGGCCGACGATCACCACCCGCTCGCCCGCCTCGGCGAAGCGGCGTGCCACCTCGTACCCGATGCCGGTGCCACCACCGGTGACTACGACGTTCCTGGCCATCTGCGCACTCCCTCCCTGGCTTGCCGCCGCGACTGAGGGCGCGCGGGCGGTCCGTACCGGAATGGGACGATTACTATCACGCTGGGTTGCGGCGGCTGCGGGGAGGGTGACGTCGCCCGGCTGGGATCGTGTGGTATGTGGCCGGCACCATCCATGCACGGAGCATGGAGAGAGCCAACTCACACCCCCGGAACGTAACTTTGCGCCCCCGAATACGTCTTACCTTTGTAGTACGACGGTCCATGACCGCCGTGAACGGGGCTCCGGCGGGCCCCGGTAGGACTGCCGAGTCTCTCGGTGGTCTCGCGCACGACGCCGGGGAGCGGCAGTCGCCAGGAGCGCTTTGAGCGGCCTCTCCCGGCAACCAGGGCCGCCCCCGGGCGTCGTGCGCCGCTTCATCCGGTAACGCCGCCGGGGCCCTGCTGCGTACGGGGTGGGTCAGCGCGCGTCGAGCTCGACGTAGTCGCGGATCTCCACGCCGGTGTAGATCTGGCGCGGGCGGCCGATGCGGCTGCCCGGGTCGTTGATCATCTCGTGCCAGTGGGCGATCCAGCCCGGCAGCCGGCCGAGCGCGAACAGCACGGTGAACATGCTGGTCGGGAAGCCCATGGCGCGGTAGATCAGGCCGGTGTAGAAGTCCACGTTCGGGTAGAGCTTGCGCGAGACGAAGAAGTCGTCCTTGAGCGCGTGCTCCTCCAGCTTGAGCGCGATCTCCAGCAGCTCGTCGGACTTGCCGAGCTGGCCGAGCACCTCGTGCGCGAGGATCTTGACCTGCGCGGCGCGCGGGTCGAAGGCCTTGTAGACGCGGTGCCCGAAGCCCATGAGCTTCACGCCGTCCTCGCGGTTCTTCACCTTGCGGATGAAGGTGTCGACGTCACCGCCGGACTTCTGGATCTCCTCCAGCATCTCCAGCACGGCCTGGTTGGCGCCGCCGTGCAGCGGGCCCCAGAGCGCCGAGATACCGGCCGAGATGGAGGCGAACTGGTTGGCGTGGCTGGAGCCCACCAGACGGACCGTGGAGGTCGAGCAGTTCTGCTCGTGGTCCGCGTGCAGGATCAGCAGCTTGTCCAGCGCGTTCACGATGACCGGGTTGATCTCGTAGTCCTCGGCGGGGACGGCGAAGGTCATCCGGAGGAAGTTCTCGACGTAGCTCAGGTCGTTGCGCGGGTAGACGAACGGCTGGCCGACCGACTTCTTGTACGCGTACGCGGCGATGGTCGGGAGCTTGGCGAGCAGCCGGACGGTCGACAGGTGGCGCTGGCCGGCGTCGAACGGGTTGTGGCTGTCCTGGTAGAACGTCGACAGCGCGCCGACCACCGACGACAGCATCGCCATCGGGTGCGCGTCCCGGGGGAAGCCCTGGTAGAAGCGCTTGACGTCCTCGTGCAGCAGGGTGTGCTGAGTGATCTCGTTGCTGAACACCGCCAGCTGGTCGGCGTTCGGAAGCTCGCCGTTGATCAGCAGGTACGCGGTCTCGATGAAGCTGGCCTGCTCGGCCAGCTGCTCGATCGGGTAGCCGCGGTAGCGCAGGATGCCGTTGTCACCGTCCACGAAAGTGATCGCGGACTTGTAGGCGGCGGTGTTGCCGAAGCCGTTGTCCAGGGTGACCAGGCCGGTCTGCGGGAGCAGCTTCGAGATGTCGAAGCCGGCGTTGCCCGCAGTGCTCTCGACGACGGGGTACTCGTACTCGCCGTCCTGGTACCGCAGTACTACCGAGTTGTCGCTCACGTCTTCCTCACCGACGAAATGAATCCTCTTCCAAGGTGCCCTGACTGTCTCTACGATCCCCCACTCGCAGGACCGCCGTGCACCCGGGGTGGGCCGAGAAGACCCGTGTCCTACAAAAGCTCTCGCCGCAGCCGGTATGAACCGGACAAGATCGGCACAGACCAGGTTCCGCCGTAAATCTCTTCACGTCAAGACAACCCCATAGTAGGGCAGCCGCCTGGACGATCATCCAGTTGCCAGCCGATGATCAAGCGCCGAGTGCCTGCGACCAGCACTGACGGCCCGAACCGCCTGAGCGATCGCTCTCCGTGAGCCGACCAGCACCACCAGTTTCTTTGCCCTCGTCACGGCGGTGTAGAGCAGGTTCCGCTGCAGCATCGTCCAGGCCGAGGTGGTGACCGGAATCACCACCGCCGGGTACTCACTGCCCTGCGAACGGTGGATCGTCACGGCGTACGCATGGGCCAGCTCGTCCAGCTCGTCGAAGTCGTACGGCACCTCCTCGTCCTCGTCCGTCCGCACCGTCAGCCGCTGCTCGTCGACGCTGAGGTCGGTCACCACCCCGACCGTGCCGTTGAAGACCCCGTTCTTGCCCTTCTCGTAGTTGTTGCGGATCTGGGTGACCTTGTCACCGACCCGGAAGGTCCGGCCGCCGAAGCGGCGCTCGGGAAGGCCGTCCCTGGCCGGTGTCACTGCGGCCTGCAGCAGCGTGTTCAGCGCGCCCGCACCGGCCGGGCCCCGGTGCATCGGGGCCAGCACCTGGATGTCGCGCCGGGCGTCGAGCCCGAACCGCTGCGGGATCCGCCGGGCCACCACGTCCACCGTCAGACCGGCGGCCGCCTCCGCGTCCTCCTCGGCGAACAGGAAGAAGTCCGGCAGGCCGTCGGTGATCGGCGGCAGACCCTCGTTGATCCGGTGCGCGTTGGTCACCACACCGGACTGCTGGGCCTGCCGGAAGATCCGGGTCAGCCGGACCGAGGGGACCGGGCTGCCGGCCGACAGCATGTCCCGCAGCACCTCGCCCGCGCCCACCGAGGGCAGCTGGTCGACATCCCCCACGAAGAGCAGATGCGCCCCCGGCGCGACCGCCTTCACCAGCTTGTTCGCCAGGATCAGATCCAGCATCGAGGCCTCGTCCACCACCACCAGATCGGCATCCAACGGCCGGTCCCGGTCGTACGCCGCCTCGCCGCCCGGCCGCAGCTCCAACAGCCGGTGCACGGTGGACGCCTCAGCCCCCGTCAGCTCCGCCAGCCGCTTGGCCGCCCGCCCCGTCGGCGCCGCCAGCACCACCTTGGCCCGCTTCGCCAGCGCCAGCGTGACGATCGACTTCACCGTGAACGACTTGCCACAGCCCGGGCCCCCGGTCAGCACCGCGACCTTCTCGGTCAGCGCCAGCTTCACCGACTCCCGCTGCTCCGGCGCGAGTTCGGCCCCCGTACGGGTCGCCAGCCAGCCGAGCGCAGCCTCCCAGTCCACCCCCGCGAAGCCCGGCATCCGGTCGATGTCGGCGGTCAGCAGGCGCAGCAGCTGATTCGACAGCGAGACCTCGGCCCGGTGGAACGGCACCAGGTACACCGCCGTGATCGGCTGCCCACCCTCGCCCGGCACCTGCTCGCGCACCACTCCCTCGGCCGCCACCAGCTCGGCCAGGCAGTCGATCACCAGGCCGACATCGACCTGGAGCAGCTTCACCCCGTCGGCGATCAGCCGCTCCTCCGGGAGATAACAGTGCCCTTGGTCGCTGCTCTGCGAAAGCGCGTACTGCAGGCCCGCCTTGACCCGCTCCGGGCTGTCGTGCGGGATCCCGACGGCCTGGGCGATCCGGTCCGCCGTCAGGAAGCCGATGCCCCAGACGTCGGAGGCCAGCCGGTACGGCTCGTTCTTCACCACGCCGATCGAGGCGTCGCCGTACTTCTTGAAGATCCGCACGGCCAGCGAGGTGGAGACACCGACCGTCTGCAGGAAGACCATCACCTCCTTGATGGACTTCTGCTCCTCCCAGGCCGCCGCGATCATCTTGGTCCGCTTCGGCCCAAGGCCGGGGACCTCGATCAGCCGCTTCGGCTCGTTCTCGATCACCTCCAGGGTCTCCACCCCGAAGGCCTCGACGATCCGCTCCGCGAAGCGCGGGCCGATGCCCTTGATCAGCCCCGAGCCCAGATAGCGCTGGATGCCCTGCACCGTGGCCGGCAGCACCGTGGTGTAGTTCTCCACCATGAACTGCCGCCCGTACTGCGGGTGCGAGCCCCACCGCCCGAACAACCGCAACGACTCCCCCGGCTGCGCCCCCAGCAGCGCCCCGACCACCGTCAGCAGGTCATTCGCCCCACGCCCGGTGTCGACCCGGGCCACCGTGTAGCCCGTCTCCTCGTTGGCGTACGTGACCCGCTCCAACACGCCTTCCACCTGGGCAAGCTGACGTTGCGGCGGCTGTGTGCTCTGCGCACTCTGCGTACTCACAGGGCGCCCCCTCGGGTCGGTGACGGTGCGCTACGCACCGTACCGTCCCGCACCGACAGTGCGGGTACGGTCGTGCCTTATCGTCCTGATCATGAACGACCTGACAATCCGACCGGCGGATGCCACCGACCTCCCCGCCATCGTGGCCATGCTCGCCGACGACCCGCTCGGCGCCACCCGCGAGTCCCCCGACGACCTGACGCCCTACCAGGACGCCTTCGCCCGGATCACCGCCGACCCCCACCAGCACCTGGTGGTCGCGGTGTCGGCCGGCCGCACCGTCGGCACCCTCCAACTGACCGTCATCCCCGGCCTCTCCCGCCGCGGCGCCACCCGCACCCTGATCGAGGCCGTCCGAATCGACGCCTCCGCCCGCGGCACCGGCCTGGGCACCGTACTCATCGAATGGGCCATCAAGCAGTCCCGCACCCTCGGCGCCGGACTCGTCCAACTCACCTCCGACGCCACCCGCACCGACGCCCACCGCTTCTACGAACGCCTCGGCTTCACCGGCTCCCACCTCGGCTTCAAGCTGGACCTCCGGTGAGCGCCCGCCCGGCGGACTTCGCCATCGACACCGAACGGGAAGCGCTGGTCGGCTTCCTCGACAAGCAGCGCGCCGCACTGCTCCGCAAACTCGACGGCCTCGACGACACGGACGCCCGGCGGGTGCCCACCGCGAGCTCGCTCTCACTGCTCGGCCTGCTCAAGCACTCCGGCCTGTGGGAACGCCGCTGGTTCCAGATCATCCTGGCCGGCCACGAGTATCCCGACGAATGGCCCGCCGTGGACGAGGATGATGGCGCGGACTTCGCCCTCGGCGACGCAGACACCGTCGCGCGCTGGCGCACCTTCTACGAGGCCCAGGTCACCACCAACCGGGAGATCGTCGCCGGCACGTCCCTGGATGCTCCGTGTGTCTGGCCCAAGCTGGCACACCGAAATCTGCGCTGGGTGCTCCTCCACATGATCGAGGAGACTGCTCGGCACGCAGGCCATGCGGACATCATCCGCGAGAGCGTGGATGGGCAGACCGGAATCTGATCCGGAAATGCAGAAAGCCCCGCCGGTTACCCGGCGGGGCTTTCTGACTAAAGATTGTTCGGCGGCGTCCTACTCTCCCACAGGGTCCCCCCTGCAGTACCATCGGCGCTATGAGGCTTAGCTTCCGGGTTCGGAATGTAACCGGGCGT
>NZ_JBFUMY010000050.1:0-96986 GCF_054049135.1 Kitasatospora sp. P5_F3
GCCGGCGGCGGCGCTGGCCGGCGGCGTGGCAGTTCTGCCGCCGGCGGCCCGGGGCCCGCTAGCCGTGCTCTGCGGCGGCTGGCTGGCCTGGGCGGCCGCCCGTCCTGACGGAGCGTCGGCACCGGACGGAACGGTTCTGCAGCGGGCCGGTTACGGCGCTGGAGTGGCCCTGCTGGTGGCGCTGCCGGTGACGACCGGCGGGCCGGCCGGAGCCGTGCTGGGCGTGGCCGTCGCGACGGCCGTCGGCGCGGTCGAGTGGACCACCGGCTGGCTGCGGCAGGTGGGCTGGGGTCACCTCGGCGCGGCCCGCACGATGGCCGACTTCCGGGCTCGGATGTGGCCGGCCCTGCCGGTGGCCTCCGCCCTGAACCTGCTGGCGACGGCCGGGCTCGGCCTGACCGGCCTGCTGCTGCTCACCGCCGTCGGCCCGCGCCCGGGCGGCGGCCTGCTGTACGAGGCCGTGCACCGGGCGACCGGCCCGCAGTGGGCCGGCCAGGCCGCGCTCGCGCTGCTGCTGCTCCCGGCCACGGTCCTGCTGCGCTGCGGCCGGGCGACCCCGGCGGTGGCCGGGCTGCTGGCGGCCGGCACGGCCGGCCTGCTGCTCACGACGGCGGCCCGGTACCGGCCGGAGACCGCCCAACTGCTCGCCTGCGGATCGGCTGCCGCCCTGCTGCTGCCGTACGCCTGGCTGGTGCTGGGCCGCCCGGGCGCGCACCGGCGGTAACCCCCTGTTGCCCGACCCCCTGTCCCCCGTACGAATCTCATGGAAGGACACCCCCTGATGAGGGTGCTGCTGCTGGGCGCCGATGGCTTCATCGGCCGTCGGGTCGCCGAACGACTGCTGGTCGAACCGGACCTCCAGGTCACCGTGCTCGGCCGACGTGACTCGGCCGACATCCGCTTCGACCTGACGGCGGGCAGCCCCGGCGCGCTGGCCCGGTTCCTGGACGCGGTGGCCCCGCAGGCGGTGATCAACTGTGCCGGGGCGACCTACGGCAGCTCACGGACCCTGATCCGGTCCAACACGCTCGCGGTGGCCACCGTCTGCGAGGCGATCCGGCGCAGCCGGGAGCCGGCCAGGCTGGTGCACGTCGGCTCGGCCGCCGAGTACGGGCCGATGCCGAGCGGCGTGCCGGTCCCGGAGACCGCGGAGCCCCGGCCCGCCGGTCCGTACGGGGTCTCCAAGCTGGCCGGGACGGAGCTGGTGCTGGCCTCCGGCCTGGATGCGGCGGTGCTCCGGGTCTTCGACGTGGTCGGTCCAGGATCGCCGGCGGCCTCGCTGTTCGGGCGGCTGGCGGAAGGGCTGCGCCGGGCGCTGGAGCAGGAGGAGCACCAGGTCCGGATGCCGGACCTGTCCGGATACCGGGATTTCGTCGATGTCAGGGACGTCGCCCGGGCGATCCAGTCGGCCGCGGTCTCGGCCGCCACCGGGGTGATCAACATCGGCAGCGGCCACGCGGTCCGGGCCAGGGACGCGGCGCAGCTGCTGGTGCGGGCGGCCGGGTTCGAGGGCTCGATCAGCGAGGATGCCAGGGTGGCGGCGCTGCCGGTGCAGCCCGGGGCGGGCCTGGAGCACCCGCCGCACTACCCGCCGCACCGCCCGTCCGGCGAGCCGGCGCAGTGGCGGCAGGCCGACGTCCGGACGGCGCGGGACCGTCTCGGCTGGCGGACACAGGTGCCGCTGGAGGAGTCGCTGGGCGACATCTGGCTGGAGACCGCCTGTCGGGTCTGACCGCCGCCCACCAGGGGAGTTGGGCATTCCGGGGGTGGTCCCAGCATCCGGCGACGACTGTCTCACCCATCGGACCTGCTGTCTCGGAATACCCCGACCGAGTGACACTGTTGGCGTATCAGAGTCACCGATGGTGGCTCATGCCAAGCCCCGAACTGACGACCATCGGAGTCCCCGTGTCGCTGCCACCCCTGGTCGAGCCGGCCGCCGAGCTCACCGTTGACGAGGTCCGCCGGTACTCCCGCCACCTGATCATCCCCGATGTCGGGATGGCCGGGCAGAAGCGGCTGAAGAACGCCAAGGTGCTCTGTGTCGGCGCCGGCGGCCTCGGCTCGCCCGCCCTGATGTACCTGGCGGCGGCGGGTGTCGGCACCCTCGGCATCGTCGAGTTCGACACCGTCGACGAGTCGAACCTGCAGCGGCAGATCATCCACGGCCAGTCCGACATCGGCCGCTCCAAGGGCGAGTCGGCGCGGGAGTCGGTCCAGGAGATCAACCCCTACGTCAACGTGATCCTGCACGAGGAGCGCCTCGACAACGACAACGTGATGGAGATCTTCTCCGGCTACGACCTGATCGTCGACGGCACCGACAACTTCGCCACCCGGTACCTGGTGAACGACGCCGCGGTGCTGCTCGGCAAGCCGTACGTGTGGGGCTCGATCTACCGCTTCGACGGCCAGGCCAGCGTGTTCTGGGCCGAGCACGGCCCGTGCTACCGCTGCCTCTACCCCGAGGCCCCGCCGGCCGGCATGGTGCCGTCCTGCGCCGAGGGCGGCGTGCTGGGCGTGCTCTGCGCCTCGATCGGCTCGATCCAGGTCACCGAGGCGATCAAGCTGCTGGCCGGGATCGGCGAGCCGCTGGTGGGTCGTCTGATGATCTACGACGCGCTGGAGATGAACTACCGTCAGGTCAAGATCCGCAAGGACCCTGACTGCGCGCTCTGCGGTGAGAACCCGACCGTCACCGAGCTGATCGACTACGAGGCCTTCTGCGGCGTCGTGTCGGAGGAGGCCCAGGCCGCGGCCGCGGGCTCGACCATCACCTCCAAGCAGCTCAAGGAGTGGCAGGACGACAACGAGGACATCTTCCTCGTGGACGTCCGCGAGCCCGGCGAGTACGAGATCGTCAACATCCCGGGTGCCGTGCTGATCCCGAAGAACGAGTTCCTGATGGGGAACGCGCTGGAGACGCTGCCGCAGGACAAGAAGATCGTGCTGCACTGCAAGTCGGGCGTCCGCTCGGCCGAGGTGCTGGCCGTCCTCAAGTCGGCGGGCTTCTCGGACGCGGTCCACCTCGGTGGCGGCGTGCTCGGCTGGGTGAACCAGATCGAGCCGCACAAGCCGGTCTACTAGGACGCGAGCAACGCCGAGAGGGGCGCGGGGGCCCAGGGCCCCCGCCCCCGGGGTCGGGATGGCCGAGCCGGCCGCGTTGGCGGTCAGGAAGACCACCGCGACGGCGGAGAAGCTCATCGAGTACCCGAAGGCCCGGATCGAGGCGTCCAGGCAGGCGGTGAAGCTCAGGGTGAGCAGCAGGATGCCGCCGAAGCCGGTGATCAGCTTGCTCGGGGTCCGCATCAGGTCGAGCATCCGGGGCACCACGCCGAAGAACAGCGAGCGCACCCGGGTCACCACGAACCGCCGCAGCGGGCTCACCGCCGCGATCACCAGGGCCAGCACCGCCGCGGTCAGGATCGCGATGATCACTGCCTTGTCGGCGCCCTCGCCGCCCTCCTTCTGACTGCCCGTCACCAGGCCGAAGACGAAGAGCAGTCCCAGGTGCCCGGCCAGCCCGGCCAGCTGGGAGGCGCCGACGCTGGCCACCGCCGGGCCGGAGCGGATGCCGGAGCGCTGCAGGTAACGGGTGTTCAGCGCGATGCCGCCGATCGCGGCGGGCGCCACCAGCTTCACGAACGAGCCGGCGATCTGGGCCGCCACCGTCCGCCGGAACGGCAGGCGTTCCGGCACGAAGCCGGTCAGGCTCATCGAGGCCGCGACATAGGTGAAGGCGGCGGCGGCCAGCGCGGCGGCCGCCCAGCCCCAGTCCATCTGGTCCAGGTTGAACTGCTCGGGCTTGATCGTGGTCAGCGCGAAGTACGCCGCGAAGGCCAGCGCCACCACGGTGATCACGGTCTTCGGCTTGAGCCGCTCGAGCTTCTCCGGCGCCAGCGGGGCCTCCGGGACGACCTGGAGGATCTGGCCGCGGATCCGGCTGAGCAGGTCCTCGCTGGCCACCGCGATGTCCTCCTCGGCCTGCTGCTGGGTCCGCTCGCCCGCCGCGACCTGCTCCAGCGCCAGCGCCTGGGCGGCGGACTTGCGCTCCTTGTTCAGCCGGGCCAGGTCGATCCGGGTGGACCGGTTCAGGCCGACCGGCTGGAGCAGCGGCAGCGCCGCCGCGACCCGGTCCGCGCTGAGCGCCCCGTTGGCGACCGCCACCGCGCGCTCCGGGCCGATCCGCAGCGCGAAGGTGGTGAGCAGCTGGGCGACGTCGATCCGCAGTGTCAGGTCGCCCGCCGCGATGTCGCCGCCGGAGAGGTTGACCAGGTAGCCGGTCTTGTCGTCGACCACCAGCAGGGATTCGCCGGTCAGCCGCCGGTGGGCGATCCGGCGCTCGTGCAGCGCGTCGATGGCCTCCCAGAGCGAGGTCATCAGCTGGTCGGTGATCTCCTCGTCGGTCAGCTCGTCCAGCGGACGGCCCGTCAGCTTCTCGTACACCAGGATGGCGGCGTCCGGGCCGAGTTCGGAGGTGGCCACCAGCTGCGGGGCGCGGGCGCCGGAGGCGGTGGCCGCGTACGCGATCAGGGCTTCCTGCTCCAGTGCCTGGCGCAGCGACTGCGGGCTGCGGCGGACCGCGACCGAGCGCAGCCGCAGCCGCCGCCAGGCCCGGTAGAAGAAGCCGGAGGCCTGCTGCTCGCGGTCGATGATGTGCACGTCCAGCGGCGGCCCGGAGTGCTGATCGACGTAGTACCGCCGGGTGCCGCCCGGGGCGTCCGGGGCGCGGTGCGCACCGGCCGGGGCGAAGCCGACCTTGCGCAGGCCGATCATCAGGTGCTGCCCGGTCGGGCGGATGTTGGGCGAGCCGATCGCGTACAGCGTGGCGTACGCCACCGACCAGCCGATCAGCACGGTCAGCAGCAGCGAGAGCACCGTGGTGTACCCGCTGATCAGCTCGGTCAGCCCGCTGAGCAGCACCACCGTCCAGAGCGCCACCCGCCAGCGCGGGCGGCTCGACATGCCGACCGCCGTCATGTAGGCGATCACCGGCGCGAGATAGCCGTGCACCGGATCGGTCAGGACCGGACCGCTGCCCAACGACACCTGGGTGAGCGCCTCCTGGACGGTGATCGGGGCACCCGCGGCGACCCACCAGTCCACCCCGAGCGAGGTCCCGTACGCCAGCACCGAGGCCAGCACGCCGTCGGCGACCCGCAGGCCGTCCCGTTTGATCAGCCGCTCGACCGCGAAGGCGAGCGGGACGGCCAGCACCGCGATGCTCGACACCAGGCCGGCGACCGTGGTCAGCCAGCTGGGGATGCGCTCGGCGTTGACCGAGATGTCGTTCTGCAGGCCGAAGGTGGTGGAGACCGCGAAGCGGGCCACCAGGAAGAGCGCCACTATGCCGCAGAGCCCGGCCAGGAAGCGGAGCAGATCGGACGGGCGGTGCGCCCGGGCGGCGAGCAGTGGCTCGTCCACGGCGAGATGGTCGCCGCTCGGTGGCTCCTCGGCCACTCCTTCTTCCCCCTCGATCCCCTTGGTCAACGACGGTGCAGGCAGTCCGGGAGCTACGGTGGCGGACCCGTGCGGGCCCTCGTCCACGTCCACTTCTACCGTCCCGGTCATCTGGTCTTGTCCTCGTATCACCACTCACCGCCCCGAAGATGGTGGCACGCCGGGTCGTCCCATGCGGGACAGGGGCCACATCGGGCGCGCCGAATCCCTCCCTGGGAGTGCCTTGATCGACCGGTTGGTGCCGGAGCCGGTCCGGTTTTGGCAGGATGCCAGGCGTGACGAACCTTGAGCCGCAGGACGAGCTGCCGCCGTACGTCGAGTCGGTGCTCGAGCTGACCGAGCGGATCCCGCCCGGCCGGGTGATGACCTACGGGGACGTCGCCGAGTACCTCGGCCGGGGCGGCCCCCGGCAGGTCGGCCGGGTGATGGCGCTGTACGGCTCGGGCGTGCCCTGGTGGCGGGTGGTCAGGGCGGACGGCCGGCCGCTGCCCGGCCACGAGCACCGGGCGCTGCCCGAGTACCGGACCGAGGGCACCCCGCTCAGGCTGGTCGGCGGCGAGCCCCGGGTGGACCTCCGGCAGGCCCGCTGGGACGGGATCTAGAAACTGCGCCGGTAGGCTCGACCGGGTGTCCTCCCCGTTCCGTCTGGTCCGCAGTCCGCTCGCGCAGCCGGCCCCGCCCGTGCTGGACGAGTACCAGCGGGCCGTGGCCGAGCACGCCGACGGGCCGCTGCTGGTGCTCGCCGGGCCCGGCACGGGCAAGACCACCACGCTGGTGGAGTCGGTGGTCCGGCGGATCGAACGCGGCACCGACCCCGAGCGCATCCTGGTGCTCACCTTCAGCCGCAAGGCCGCGATGGAGCTCCGGGACCGGATGACCACGAGGCTGGGCAACGGCTCGGCGACTCCGCAGGCCACCACCTTCCACTCGTTCTGCTACGCCCTGCTCCGGGTCCACCAGGAGCCCGCCGCGTACGCCGAACCGCTCCGGCTGCTCTCCGGGCCCGAGCAGGACGTGATGGTCCGTGAGCTGCTGGCCGGTCACGCCGAGGACGTGAAGCTCGGCGCGGGCGGCATCGCCTGGCCGCTGGACCTGCGGGCCTGCCTGACCACCCGGGGCTTCGCCGACGAGGTCCGCGCGGTGCTCGCCCGCAGCCGGGAGCTGGGCCTCGGCGAGGCCGAGCTGAGCCGGTTCGCCACCGGGGTGCAGCGCCCCGACTGGGCCGCCGCCGCGCACTTCCTGGCCGACTACCTGGACGTGCTCGACCTGCGCGGCGTACTCGACTACGCCGAACTGGTGCACCGCGCCGTGCTGCTGGCCGAACGGCCGGAGGTGGGTGACGCACTACGGGCCCGCTACGACGTGGTGTTCGTGGACGAGTACCAGGACACCGACCCGTCCCAGGTCCGGCTGCTGCGCCAACTCGCGGGCGGTGGACGGGACCTGGTCGCGGTCGGCGACCCGGACCAGTCGATCTACGCCTTCCGGGGCGCCGACATCAACGGCATCCTCGACTTCCCCGACACCTTCCCGAAGGCCGACGGCAGCCCCGGCGAGGTCAAGGTGCTCCGGGTCTCCCGCCGCTCCGGCGCGGTCCTGCTGGCCGCCGCCCGGGAGCTCACCCGGCGGATGCCGATGGGCCGGCTGCCCGCCGAGAAGCTGGCCGCGCACCGCGCCCTGCTGCCCTCCCGGGAGGGCGGCCGGGTCGAGGTGTACACCTATCCGACCCCCGGCGCCGAGCTGGACTCGGTCGCCGACCTGCTGCGCCGGGCGCACCTGGAGGACGGCGTGCCGTGGGGCGAGATGGCGGTGCTGGTCCGGGCCGGCGGCCGGTCCATCCCCGGCGTCCGGCGGGCGCTCGGCGCGGCCGGGGTGCCGCTGGAGATCGACGGCGACGACCTGCCGCTCCGTGAGGAACCCGCCGTCACCCCGCTGCTGACGGCCCTTCGGATCTGCGCCCACCCCGCCGAGCAGTGCACCGCCGAACAGGCGCACACCCTGCTGACCGGCCCGCTCGGCGGGCTGGACGGTTCCGACCTGCGCCGGCTCGGCCGGGCGCTGCGCGAGGAGGAACGGCAGGCACTGCGCGGGGCCGAGGAGCCCGCCGTGGTCCGCCCGGCCGAGGAGCTGATCCGGGAGGCGCTGGCCGAACCGGAGCGGCTGGTCGCGATGGAGCCCGGCTACGCCCGCCGGGCCCGCGAACTCGCCATGCTGCTGCGCAAGGTCCGCGAACAGCTCGCGGGCGGCGGCGGAGCCGAGGCCGCGCTCTGGGAGCTCTGGGACGGCAGCCGCCGCTGGCGCGAGCGGCTGGAGCGGGCCGCGCTGCGCGGTGGCGCGGCGGGCCGCAACGCCGACCGGGACCTGGACGCGCTGTGCGCGCTGTTCGAGACCGCGGCCCGCTCGGAGGAGCAGGTGGCCGGGCACCGGGGCGCGCAGGAGCTGCTGGCCGAGCTGGAGGCGCAGGACATCGCCGCCGACACGCTGGCCGTACGGACGGTGCGGCCCGAGGCGGTCCGGCTGATGACCGCGCACCGGTCCAAGGGGCTGGAGTGGCGGGTGGTCGTGGTGGCCGGGGTGCAGGACGGGCTCTGGCCCGACCTGCGGCGGCGTGGGTCGCTGTTGGAGGCCGACCGGATCGGGCGGGACGGGCTGGCCGAGCCGCTCTCGCCCGCTGCGCTGCTGGGGGAGGAGCGACGCCTCTTCTACACGGCCGTCACCCGGGCCAAGGACCGGCTGATCGTCACGGCGGTGAAGGCCCCGGCCGAGGACGGCGACGAGCCGTCCCGTTTCCTGCGCGAGCTGTACCGGGAGGAGCTCGACCCCAGGACCGGCCGGGTGCTGCGCCGTACCCCGCAGGTGACGGTCGAGGACGTGACGCACCGTCCGAAACGGCCGCTGGCGGTCTCCGCGCTGGTCGCCGAGCTGCGGGCGGTGACGGTGGACCCCGCGCGTCCGGCCGAGCTGCGCCGGGCCGCCGCCGAACGGCTGGCCGTGCTGGCGGCGGCCACCGACGAGGACGGCGCCCCGCTGGTGCCCGCCGCCCACCCCGACCGTTGGTGGGGGCTGGTGGACCGGACCGAGTCGGCCGAGCCGCTGCGGGACGCGGAGCTGCCGGTGCGGCTGTCGGGAAGTGGTCTGGAACAGCTGGAGAGCTGCTCGCTGCAGTGGTTCCTGGAGAAGGACGTCAAGGCGGGCAGCACCACCACGGCCGCCCAGGGCTTCGGCAACGTGGTGCACGCGCTGGCCGACGAGGTCGGCTCCGGGCGGACCCCGGCCGACCTCGCGGTGCTGATGGAGCGGCTCGACACGGTCTGGGACGCGCTGGCCTTCGACGCACCGTGGAAGTCCCAGCAGGAGAAGGAGCAGGCCAGGGCGGCGCTGGAGCGCTTCCTGCACTGGCACGTGCTGGAACGTGGCCGGAGCACCGTCGCCACCGAGCACGACTTCGACCTCACCCTGCCGGTCGGGGAGGTCAGCGTCCGGATCCGGGGCTCGATGGACCGGGTCGAACGGGACGAGGCCGGCCGCGCGTACGTGGTCGACTTCAAGACCGGCAAGCAGCTGCCGACGGACAAGTCGCTGCCCGAGCACAAGCAGCTGGCGGTCTACCAGCTCGCCGCCCGGGCGGGCGCGTTGGACGAGCTCTTCGAGCACCGCCCCGAGGTCGGCGGCGCGGAGCTGGTGCACCTGCGGGCGGAGGCCTCCAAGGCGGAGCCGGAGGCCCCCAAGGTCCAGCACCAGGGACCGCCGGAGGAACCGTGGATCGAGAACCTGCTCGCGGACACGGCGGGCAAGGTGCTGGCGGAACGGTTCAGCCCGCGGACGAGTGACTCCTGCGCCCGGTGCAGCTTCCGCGGCAGCTGCACCGCCCAGCGGGACGGGCGCCAGCTGCTGGAGTGACCTTTCGCAGGGCCTGAGGTGGCACACGCCAGGGGCTCGGGGAACTGCGACGCCGACCTCGTACAAGTTGATCCCTGCGTGGGTGGTCAGGCACTTTCGCAGTGACCCGCACGCCAGATCTCCTCGCAGTTCCCCGAGCCCCTGGACCGTAGATGCTCGAGCGCCTGCCCAGAGCGCTGCCGACGTTAGGGTTGGTGGATGCGCCCCCTGCTCAGTGACCCGGAACAGCTCAAGGAGCTGCTCGGCGTCCCGTTCAACCGGGAGCAGATGGCCGCGATCGGGGCGCCGCTGGAGCCTGCGGTGATCGTGGCGGGGGCCGGTTCGGGGAAGACCACGGTGATGGCGGCCCGGGTGGTGTGGCTGGTCGGGTCGGGGGCGGTGCGGCCGGAGCAGGTGCTCGGGCTGACCTTCACCAACAAGGCGGCCGGCGAGCTGGCCGAGCGGGTCAGGACGGCGCTGCTGCGGGCCGGGGTGCTGGAGGACGACGAGGACTCGCTCGGCGAACCGGAGATCTCCACCTATCACGCCTTCGCCGGACGCCTGCTCAAGGAGCACGGCCTACGGCTGGGCATCGAGCCGGACGTCCGGCTGCTCGCCGACGCCACCCGGTTCCAGCTGGCGGCCAGGGTGCTGCGGCACTCGCGTGGCCCGTACCCGGCGCTGACCGGTGCGTTCTCCGGCCTGGTCGCCGAGCTGATCGCGCTGGACTCCGAGCTGGCCGAGCACCTGGTGGAGCCCGCCCGGCTGCGCGACTTCGACCGGGAGCTGCTGGACCACGCGGCCACCGTGAAGCTGAGCAACGACGACCTCCGGGCGATCCCGGTGACGTCGCGGGCCCGGCTGGAGCTGCTGGAGCTGGTGGAGGAGTACCGCCGCCGCAAGCAGTCCGGCAACCTGATGGACTTCGGCGATCAGATCGCCGCCTCCGCCCGGCTGGCCCAGCAGCGTCCTGAGGTCGGGGTGCTGCTGCGGGAGCAGTTCCAGGTGGTGCTGCTGGACGAGTACCAGGACACTTCGGTGGCCCAACGCCTCATGCTGGCCGGGCTGTTCGGCGCGGGCAGCGGTCATCCGGTGACGGCGGTCGGCGACCCCTGCCAGGCGATCTACGGCTGGCGCGGCGCCTCGGTGGCCAACCTGGACGACTTCCCCCGGCACTTCCCACGCCGGGCCGGCACCCCCGCGCACCGCTACTCGCTCAGCGAGAACCGGCGCAGTGGCGGCCGCCTGCTCGCCTTCGCCAACCAACTGGCCGCCCCGCTACGGGAGATGCACGCGGGCGTGGAGGCGCTGCGGCCCGCGCCGGGGGCCGAGCCGGACGGCTTCGTCCGCTGTGCACTGCTGCCCACCCACGCGGACGAGGTGGAGTGGCTGGCCGACCGGATCGCCCATCTGACCGCCACGGGCACGGCGCCGGGCCGGATCGCGGTGCTCTGCCGCAGCGGTTCGGCCTTCCCGGACATCCACGCCGCGCTGGTCGCCCGGGAGGTTCCGGTCGAGGTGGTCGGGCTCGGCGGGCTGCTCCAACTCCCCGAGGTGGCCGACCTGGTGGCGGTCTGTGAGGTGCTGCAGGACCCGACCGCGAACGCCTCACTGGTCCGTCTGCTGATCGGTCCGCGCTGGCGGATCGGCCCGCGCGACCTGGCGCTGCTCGGCCGCCGGGCCGCCGCGCTGGTGCGGACCGGACGGGCCGAGAGCGGCGACGCGCTGTCGGCCGCGGTGGCGGAGACCGATCCGACCGAAGTGGTGTCGCTGGCCGACGCGTTGGAGAGCTTCCTGACACCTCTGTATGGCGGGGAGGGGTCGCAGCCGGACGAGCTGCCGTTCTCGCCGGAGGCCCGGGTCCGGTTCTCCCAGCTGGCCCGGGAGACCCGGGAGTTGCGCCGCTCGCTGGCGGAGCCGCTGATGGACGTGCTGCACCGGGTGCTGGCGGTCACCGGCCTGGAGGTCGAACTCTCCGCCTCCCCGACCGCGTTGGCCGCCCGCCGCCGGGAGACCCTGCACTCCTTCCTGGACGTGGCCGCCGGTTTCGCCGACCTGGACGGCGACCCGGGGCTGTCCGCCTTCCTGGCCTTCCTGCGCGCGGCGCAGGAGTACGAACGCGGTCTGGACAGCAGCCTGCCCGGCGGCGAGGACACCGTGAAGGTGCTCACCGCGCACAAGTCCAAGGGCCTGGAGTGGGACGTGGTGGCCGTCCCCGGACTGGTCCGGGAGGCGTTCCCGAGCGCCAAGGGCCGGGAGCGCTGGACCAGCACCAAGAAGGTCCTGCCGCACGAACTGCGCGGGGACGCCGCCACCCTGCCGGTGCTCGGCGATCTGACGCCCAAGGAGATGAAGCTCTTCAAGGCCGAGATGGCCGAGCACTCGGCCACCGAGGAGCTCCGGCTCGGCTACGTCGCCTTCACCCGGCCCAGGGAGCTGCTGCTCGTCTCCGGCCACTGGTGGGGGCCGAGCCAGAAGCGCCGCCGGGGCCCTTCCGCCTTCCTCACGGCGCTGTACGAGCACGCCGCGCAGCCCGGCAACGGCGAGGTCGAGATCTGGGCCGAGCCGCCGCTGCCGGACGCCGAGAACCCGGCCCTGGACAGCTCGGTGGAGACGCCCTGGCCGCTGCCGCTGGATCCTGCCGCCCAGCTCGCCCGCCGCCGGGTGGCGGAGGTGGTGCACCGCCGGCTGGCCGGGGAGCCCGCGCCGGAGCCGGAGCGGATGGCACCGGAGTCGGAGCGTCAGGTCGCCTCCTGGGACCGTGACCTGACGGCCCTGCTGGGCGAACTGGAGCGGTCCCGCCGGGCCGTCCGGGAGGTCCCGCTGCCCGCCTCGCTCTCCGCCACCCAGCTGCTGAAGCTCGCCGCCGACCCGGACGGCTTCGCCCGGGAGCTGGCCCGCCCGATGCCGCGCCCGCCGCAGCCCGCCGCGCGCCGGGGCACCCGCTTCCACGCCTGGGTGCAGGCCCGGATCGAACCGCTGCTGCTGGTCGATCCCGACGCGCTGCCCGGGGTGGACGACGACGGCATCGAGGACGAGCACGACCTGGAGCGGCTCAAGGAGGCGTTCCTGCGCAGCCCGTACGCGAGCCGGCGGCCGTACCGGGTGGAGGCCCCGTTCCAGCTGGTGCTGGGGGGCCGGGTGGTGCGCGGCCGGATCGACGCGGTCTACCAGGAGAGTGACGGTGGCTCAGGGTCACCAGCAGCCCCCCGCTGGGAGGTGGTGGACTGGAAGACCCACCGGGAGGAGACCGCCGACCCGCTCCAGCTGGCCGTCTACCGGCTGGCCTGGGCCGAACTGATGGGTGTCGAGCCGGAGCAGGTCACCGCTTCGTTCCTGTACGTCCGTAGTGGCCGGGTCGAAAGACCGGCCGAACTTCCCGACCGAAAAGAGTTGACCCGGCTTCTGATCGGGAATGACACAAGTTGAGTCACGCAGAGCATCCATTTCGTCACGGCATCGTGCGAAACCTGTGCGCTGTGCACTATTCGCGCCTATTGTGGGGTCGGTAACCGGTCACTCCCGAACTCCGGCCACCCGTCAGGGCTCCACGACCTGACCCTCTGTCATCACCGCAGGTGTCCCAGGCACCGGCCACCTTCTGCTGGAGAGACCGAAGTTGAGCGCGACCGGATGGATCAGAGACCGGCTCGCGGGGCCGACCCCGGGGGCTGTTCCAGGCACGGTCACCGGGACCTGGCCGAAAACCTCGATGGCGCTGCCTTTCATCGGCATGCTGCTGGTGCTCGCCCTCGACTTCTTCAGCAACTCGGCGGTCACCGTCGAGCCCGCCCTCACCGCCGTCCCCGCGCTGGCCGCGGTGGTCAGCCGACGCACCTGGTACCCGCTGCTGATCGGCCTGTTCACCGAGATCGCCGCCTTCGCGCTGGCCGGCTACCACGAGGTGCTCGGCCAGTCCGTGCACAGTGCCACCGTCTTCGCGATCGCCCTGGTGGCCGGGATCGGCTGGGTCAGCGCCAACCTGAGAGTCCGTCAGGAGCAGGCCCTCGCCGACGCCCAGCTGGTCGCCGAGATCGCCCGCCGGGTCCTGCTGCGCTCCGTCCCCGACCGGGTCGGCAGCGTCCGGGCCGCCGTGCACTACGCCGCCGCAGCCGAGCACGCCTCGATCGGCGGTGACCTGTACGAGGTGGTGAACACCCGGCACGGCGTCCGCGCGGTGATCGGCGACGTCCGGGGCAAGGGCCTGGCCGCCGTCGAGACCGCCGCCGCCGTCCTCGGCGCCTTCCGCGAGGCCGCCCACCAGGAGCCCGCCCTCGACCGGGTGGCGGCCTGGCTGGCCGTCAGCCTCGACCGGGCCCTGCACGAGAACGACCACCCCGGGGTGGAGGAGGAGTTCGTCACCCTGCTGCTGATCGGGGTCTGCCCCGACGGCACCGCCGAGATCGTCAACTGCGGCCACCCCGCCCCGCTGCTGCTCCGGGCCGGCCAGACCCCGCGCCCGCTCGAACTGCCCGAGACCGTACCGCCGCTCGGCGTCCTGGACCCGGCCGACGTCCGCCCGCCCGTCCAGCGGATCCGGGTCGAGCCCGGCGACCGGGTGCTGCTCTTCACCGACGGCGTGATCGAGGCCCGTGACCACCGCGGCGCCTTCTACCCCCTCGCCGAACGCCTCCCCTACTGCGCGGTCGGCGGCCCGGTCGAGGTCCTCCGCCGCCTGCACGACGACGTGGTCCGCCACGTCGGCCGCAAGCTCGGCGACGACGCCGCGATGCTCCTGCTCCAGTACGAGCCGATCCTCCCGCAGCTCCCGCACCAGCCGGCCGTGACCAGGCAGCTGCTCTAGGCAGGTGCTCAGCCAGGCACTTTCGCAGGTGACCCCGGCGCCAGATCTCCTCGCAGTTCTAGAGGTCGACCTCGACCAGGAGCGGCCGGTGGTCGGAGATCCCCGTGCGGGGAGCGATCGCGGAGCCCACTGCGGTGCGGGGCACCCCGGTGGCCAGGACGTGGTCGAACTGGACGGCCGGCCGGTGCGACGGGTAGGTGGGCGTCTTGGCGAGGTCGTGCCACCCCTGGAGGCGGGGCCGGGGCGACCGGCTGCGCCGCCGGGGCAGCTGCCGCTGCGGCCGCCGCCCGAGTGCGGTGGCACCGCCGAGCACGGTCCGCGGCACCGCCCCGATCAGGTTGAAGTCGCCGAGCACCAGGTGCGGCTTCGGCAGGTCCGCGATCCACCGCCGGATCGCCGCGAGTTGGGCCATGTTCCACCCGGGTACGAAGGACAGGTGGGTGGCGACCACGGTGAACTCGCCCCGCTCGCCCTGGAGTACGGCGGCCAGGGCGGCCCGCGGTTCGTCCGGCACGGGGGTGAGCCCGCGTCGGCCGGCCACCCGGAGCGGCAGGCCGAACGGCGCCGGGGCGAACCGCCGGGCCCGCCACTGGCTGACGGGCAGTCGGGTGAGCAGGGCGGTGCCGTAGGACGGGTGCGGGGAGTCGCCGACCTCGTCGGGGCCGTACACCTGGAGCCCCGGCAC
Organism: Kitasatospora sp. P5_F3; assembly: GCF_054049135.1. Lineage (NCBI taxonomy): Bacteria > Bacillati > Actinomycetota > Actinomycetes > Kitasatosporales > Streptomycetaceae > Kitasatospora > Kitasatospora sp. P5_F3. The sequence continues at coordinate 14,829 of NZ_JBFUMY010000050.1, forward strand.
GGCGGGGTCGAGAATCCAGCCGGTGGACGGCGCCGGGCGGCCGTGCAGGGCGGCGGCGAACCGCCAGTCGCCCGCGCCCATCGCCTTGGCGGCCACCGCGGCCTGGTCGGTGAAGCCGGAGCGTTCCTGGTGGCGGTCCACCTCCTGGAGCGCGAGCACGTCCGGAGCCAGCGCGGCGACCGCCTCGGCCAGCGGGTCACCCGGCTCGGCGGGGTAGGGTAGCGGGCTGCCGTCGGCGGCCAGCGGCCGGCCGTGCAGCAGGTTGAAGGTGGCGATGCGCAGCGGGCTCACACCAAGTGACGGTACCCGCAGAGCTTGAGGCCGTGGAGCATACCGGGTATACATACTCGGTATGTCCATCCGTCACGGTCTGCTCGCCCTGCTCGATCAGGGCCCGCGCTACGGCTACCAGCTGAGAACCGAGTTCGAAGCCCGTACCGGTGCCACCTGGCCGCTCAACGTCGGTCAGGTCTACACCACGCTCGGCCGCCTGGAGCGGGACGGCCTGGTCGCCCCGCACGGTGAGGACGCCGAGGGGCACGTCTACTACGCCGTCACCGAACAGGGCCGCGCGGAACTGCGCAACTGGTTCGACACCCCGGTGCCCCGGACCAACCCGCCCCGGGACGAGCTGGCGATAAAGCTGGCGATGGCGGTCACGGTGCCCGGGGTGGACGTCGAGGCGGTGGTCCAGGGCCAGCGCAGGCACAGCATGAAGGCGCTGCAGGACTACACCCGGCTCAAGGGCCAGGCGCTGACGGCCGAACGGGACGGCCGCTCGGACCTGGCCTGGCTGCTGGTGCTGGAGCAGCTGATCTTCCAGACCGAGGCCGAGATCCGCTGGCTGGACCACTGCGAGACCCGGATCGCGCAGTACGGGCCCGCCCCCGTGCCCGCTCCTGAGCCCGCCCCGCCGCCCGCGCCTGCCCCGGCCGCCTCGGCAGTCTCGGCCGCAGAGACGCCCCGCGCCCGTCGGCGCAGCCGTTTCTGACCCACCGTCATTCGAGCAAACGTCACAGCAGGGGGAGAGTTGACCACTCAGCAAGTCCGGTCCGGTACCGATGCGGTGCTGCACCTGGAGAACGTCACCCGAGTCCACGGCCACGGCGCAGCCGAGGTGCACGCCCTGCGCGGCGTCGAGTTGAAGGTGCACCCCGGCGAACTGGTCGCGGTGATGGGCCCGTCCGGCTCCGGCAAGTCCACCCTGCTGACCCTGGCGGGCGGGCTGGACAGCCCGACCACGGGCCGGGTGCTGGTCGAGGGGCAGAGCCTCGGCGACCTGTCCCGCAAGCAGCAGGCGCAGATCCGCCGCCGGGCGATCGGCTACGTCTTCCAGGACTACAACCTGATACCCGCGCTGACCGCCGCCGAGAACATCGCGCTGCCCCGCGAGCTGGACGGCATCTCGACCCGGGCCGCGCGCCGGGAGGCGTACGCCGCGCTCACCGAGCTCGGCATCGAGGAGCTGGCCGACCGCTTCCCCGACGACATGTCAGGTGGCCAGCAGCAGCGGGTGGCGATCGCCCGGGCGCTGATCGGCGAACGCCGCCTGGTGCTCGCCGACGAGCCGACCGGCGCGCTGGACTCCACCACCGGCGAGGCGGTGCTCTCCGTCCTGCGGGCCCGCTGTGACGCCGGTGCGGCGGCCATGCTGGTCACCCACGAGGCCAGGCACGCCGCCTGGGCGGACCGGGTGGTGTTCATCCGGGACGGCCGGGTGGTGGACGAGAGCGTCAGCCGGGACGCCGCCAGCCTGCTGGTCTCGGCCGCCACCAACAGCACCGGACCGGTGGCGGAGTGAGGCTCACCGCATGGCGGGTGGCCCTGCGGATCGCCCGCCGGGACGCCCTGCGGGCCAAGGGCCGCAGTGCTCTGGTGATCGCGATGATCGCCCTGCCGGTGCTCGGCGTGGCCGGGATCGACGTGGTTTTTCGCAGTGCCCAGCTGGAGCCGGAGCAGCGGATCACCAGAACCATGGGCGAGGCCGACGCGACGGTGTCCGGCAGGGGACAGGGCATCATCGTGTCCCAGGCGCCGAATCCGGACGACGGCTCCATGAGCAGGCCGGCGGCGAAGGGACAGCAGCCCACCGCGGAGCAGACCCGGAGCAAGGCCACCATGCCGGGCGAGCTGATCACCCAACTGCTGCCCGCCGGTGCCAGGTTGGTCCCGCTCGGCAGCACCGAGGGCACCACGGCCACCACCGCGAGCGGCCAGCTCAAGGTGGGAGCGCTCGAGGCCGATCTGACCGATTCGATCTGGCACGGCCGGATCAACCTGACCGGCGGGCGCGCGCCGGCCGCCGCGCAGGAGCTGGCGGCCACCGACGAGTTCCTGCGGACCGCGGGTCTCCGGATCGGTGACACCACGACGTTGCGCGGTCTTGAGGGCAAGCCCTTCACCATCACCGCCTCGGTGGAGTACCCCGACCAGCTGAAGGAGAGTCAGCTGCTGGTCCGGCCCGGCTCGCTGCCCGCGCCGCCGGCCGAGCAGAACCACCCCAGGGGCAAGGGCAGCAGGGGCGGCGACTACTGGCTGGTCAAGCTGCCCGCCGGGGCCGTGCTGGACTGGCCGAAGGTGCTGGAGCTCAACAAGTACGGCTTCGCCATCGCCTCGCGCGCGGTGCTGCTCGACCCGCCGCCGCGCTCCGAGGTGCCGTTCTTCGCCGACCAGGAGCAGTACAGCGGCGGCTTCACGCCGAACATGGCCGCACTGGCGGTCGTGGCCACGGTGGCCGGCATGGCCCTGCTGGAGATCGTGCTGCTGGCCGGACCGGCCTTCGCCGTCGGTGCCCGCCGTTCGCGGCGGCAGCTCGGACTGCTGGCCGCCGGCGGTGGCGACCGTTCGCACGTCCGCTCGGTGGTGCTCGGCGGTGGTGTGGTGCTCGGCCTGGCCGGTGCGGTCACCGGTGTGGTGCTCGCGGTGCTCGCCGTCGCGGTGGCCCGGCCCTGGCTGGAGGACCTGGCGGGCAGCCGCTTCGGCAGCTTCGACCTGGCCCCGCTGGACCTGGCCGGGGTGGCCGCGATCGGCCTGGTCACCGGCCTGCTGGCGGCGGTCGTCCCGGCCGTCCAGGCGTCCCGGCAGGACGTGGTGAGCGCCCTGACCGGCCGCGGCTCGATCAAACCGCCGAACCGCAAGCTGGCCCTGCTCGGCCTGCTGATGCTCGGCGGCGGTGCCGCGATCGCGCTGCTCGCCCCGACCCTCGGCGGGCAGCAGGGCAAGCGCGGGGCACTGGCCGTGCTCGGCGGCTCGGTGATCGCCGAGCTGGGCATGGTCGCCTGCACCCCGATGCTGGTCGGCCTGTTCGGCCGGCTCGGCCGCTGGCTGCCGCTCAGCCCCCGGCTCGCCCTGCGCGACTCGGTCCGGCACCGGGGGCGGACCGCTCCGGCGGTGGCCGCCGTGATGGCGGCGGTGGCCGGTTCGGTCGCGGTCGGCATCTACGCGGCCAGTCAGAACCTGGAACACCGTCAGGACTACCAGGCCACGCTGCGCAGCGGCGCGGTGCTGCTCGACCTGGGATACGGCGAGAGCGACGCGGCCCAGTTCCCGGCCCGCCGGGACGCGTTGGAGCGGATCATGCCCAACCTCGGGCCGCGCGGCGAGATCTTCGAGGCCAGGTACGCCGCGTCCAGCAGGGGCGGTCCGGGCGGGTACATGCAGCTGCAGGTGCCCGCGGATCTCCGCTGCCCGCTGTACGGCCCGGAGCGGACCGAGGAGCCCACCGAGGCCGAGTACCAGCGGTTCCGGAACGACCCGCGCTGTCTCCACCCGGCGGGCAGCTACTCGAGCGCCTTCAGCGGCCCGCTGCTGGTCGGGGACACCACCGCGTTGGGCAACCTCACGGGGGTGCGCGACCCGGCCGCCGCCGCGGCGCTGGCCGAGGGCAAGGTGCTCGTCTTCAACCCGGACCACCTGCGCAACGGCAAGGCCACCTTCACCCTGACCGATGCCCCGCCCGAGCTGCCGGACGATCCGTCCATGGCCGACCAGGGTGAGTTCGCCAACGTCAGGGCAGTCTCGACCAGGCCGAAGCAGCACGACATCTCGGTGGAGGCGGTGCTGTTCGAGCCGGAGCTGCGCAACGCCGGTGCCTTCGCCACACCGGAGACCGCCCGGCGGCTCGGCCTGACGGTGGCCGAGGCCGGCACGGTCTGGCAACCCTCGGCGATGCCGAGCAGCGAGAACGAGCAGCAGACCGAGGCCGCGCTGGCCAAACTCGGTGGCGACGGTCGGTTCACCGTCGAGCGCGGTTACCAGGAGCAGGACAGCCTGATCATCCTCGGCCTGACCGCCTTCGCCGCGATCGTGGCCCTGGGCGCGGCGGGCATCGCCACCGGCCTGGCCGCGGCCGACTCCCAGCGCGACCTCGGCACGCTCGCGGCGGTCGGTGCGACCAGTGGTATCCGGCGCAGGCTGTCCGGCTTCCAGTGCGGGGTGATCGCGGCGATGGGTACGGTGCTCGGCACCATCAGCGGGGTGGTGCCCGCGATCGCGCTGCGGATCATCGAGAGCACGCCGCAGTACCCGGGGGACGCGGGCAGGGACGCCGTGATCGCCGTCCCGTGGCCGACGCTGGGGCTGACCCTGCTGGTGCTGCCCGTCGTGGCGGTGCTGCTGGCGATGCTGTTCACCCGGTCGAGGCCGGCTCTGCTGCGCCGCTCGGTCTGAGCCCGAGAGTCTGAGCCCGAGCGCCTGAGCCCTCGTCACCTGCGTCACTCCCTTCCCGGGGGTGACGCAGGTAACGGGTCCGCTCCTTGGGAGCACGGTTCACCGAGTCCGGGCGGCGAACTAAAGTCGTCCGTATGACGAAAACCCCGGACAGCGTCGTCCGTTCCTTCATCGACCGGCACCAGGACGAGTTCCTGCGCGATCTCGCCGACTGGCTGCGTATCCCCTCCGTCTCCGCCGACCCGGCCCTGGCCGGCGAGGTCCGTCGGTCCGCCGAGTGGCTGGCGGAGCAGCTGCGGGCGACCGGCTTCCCCGTGGTCGAGGTCTGGGAGACCGACGGGCTGCCCGCGGTGTTCGCGGAGTGGCCGTCCGGGGATTCGGCCGCGCCCACCGCGCTGGTCTACGGCCACCACGACGTGCAGCCGGCGGCGAAGGCGGACGGCTGGGACACCGAGCCGTTCGAGCCGACCGTGATCGGCCGCCGGCTGTACGCCCGGGGTGCGGCCGACGACAAGGGGCAGGTCTTCTTCCACACCCTGGGCCTGCGGGCCCACCTGGACGCCACCGGCCGGACGGCGCCCGCGGTCAACCTCAAGCTGCTGGTCGAGGGCGAGGAGGAGTCGGGCTCGCCGAACTTCGAGGCGCTGGTCCGCCGGGAGGCCGAACGGCTGGCCGCCGACGTGGTCTTCGTCTCCGACACCGGGATGTGGTCCGAGACCACCCCGACGGTCTGCACCGGCATGCGCGGCCTGGCCGACGCCCAGCTCGACCTGTACGGCCCGGACACCGACATCCACTCGGGCTCCTTCGGCGGCGCGGTGCCCAACCCCGCCGAGGTGGCCGCCGAGCTGGTCGCCGCGCTGCACGACGAGGACCGCCGGGTCGCCGTCCCCGGGTTCTACGACGGCGTGGTGGAACTGACGGACCGTGAGCGCGAGCTGTTCGCCGCGCTGCCGTTCGACGAGGCGCAGTGGCTGCGGGTCGCCAAGTCGTACGGCACCCGGGGCGAGGCCGGGTACTCCACCCTGGAGCGGGTCTGGGCCCGTCCGACCGCCGAGGTGAACGGCATCTGGGGCGGCTACACCGGCCCGGGCGGCAAGACCATCGTGCCGTCCGAGGCGCACCTCAAGCTGTCCTTCCGGCTGGTCGCCGGGCAGGAGATCGAGAAGGTCCGCGAGGCCGTCCGCAGCTGGGTGGCCGAGCAGGTGCCGGAGGGCATCCGGTACGAGCTGACCTTCCCCGGTGCCACCCGCCCGTGCCTGACCCCGCTGGACCACCCGGCGCTGCAGGCCACCGTCCGGGCGATGGGCCGCGCCTTCGAGCAGGAGATCCTGTTCACCCGCGAGGGCGGTTCGGGTCCGGCCGCCGACCTGCAGGACGTGCTCGGCGCACCGGTGCTCTTCCTGGGCATCTCGGTGCCCTCGGACGGCTGGCACTCGGTGAACGAGAAGGTCGAACTGGACCTGCTCAGCAAGGGCGTGGAGACCGCCGCCCACCTGTGGAGCGAGCTGGCCGAGAGCTGGCCGCAGGCATGAACCTTCACGAAGCTTCCGATCGAACGGGGATGGACCGACTTGAGCACCGCGCCTGACACCAAGCAGCTCGCGCTGGCCAGGGCCGGGGTCGACCGGGCCGCCCAGCACCGCTTCGACGAACCCTGGCTGGCCGCGGCCTGGAGCCACCCGAGCACGAAGGTGCTGCCGATCGCCGGCGGCGAGGTCTTCGTGGTGGACACCGAGCAGGGCACCGAGCTGGTGCTGATGCCCTCGTTCGAGGCGCCGCAGACCGGTGACCGGTACTTCCTCGGCACCGACGAGGACGGCACCTCGTACTTCGCGATGGCGGGCTCCAGCCTGCCGGGACGGCTGGACGGCGACGCCCGGCCGGCCGGTCTGCGCGAGGTCGGCGCGCTGCTCTCGGCCCGGGACGCCGGGCTGCTGGTGCACGCCGTCGCGCTGGAGCACTGGCACCGGCTGCACAGCTTCTGCTCGCGCTGCGGCCAGCCGACCGAGAAGGCCGGGGCCGGGCACGTCCGGCGCTGCACCTCCTGCGCCGCCGAGCACTACCCGCGGACCGACCCGGCGGTGATCATGCTGATCACCGACGAGCAGGACCGCTGTCTGCTGGGCCGTCAGGCGCTCTGGCCGGAGGGCCGCTGGTCCACCCTGGCCGGGTTCGTCGAGCCGGGCGAGTCGATCGAGCAGGCGGTGGCCCGCGAGGTGCTGGAGGAGGCCGGGGTCAAGGTCGCCGAGGTCGAGTACGTGGCGAGCCAGCCATGGCCGTTCCCGTCCAGCCTGATGCTCGGCTTCCTGGGCAAGGCCGATCCGAGCGGCACCGCGATCACGGTGGACGGCGAGGAGCTGGCGGAGGCGCGCTGGATCTCCCGGGACGAGCTGCGGGCCGGGATGGAGGCGGGGGAGATCCTGCCGCCGTCCGGTATTTCGATCGCCCGTCATCTGGTCGAACTCTGGTACGGAGAACCGTTGCCGAGTGCGGCTCGCTGGTAGCCCACCGGTTGGAGTGAAAAAGGGGCGTGCGGCTGATTGCCGTACGCCCCTTTCTGCTCTCACGATTCCGCCGACCGGCTATTTTCGACCGAATTCGAAATTCCCTGCTCAGTCGTTCTTCCGGTCGACTTCCAGCCAGCAGCTGACGGTCTTTCCGGTCAGCCGGGTGGTGACCGACCAGTCGCTGCAGAGCGCCCCGACGATGGCCAGGCCGCGGCCGTGGGCGTCCTCCTCGGCCGCCTCCCTGGCCTCCGGCAGGCTCCGGCCGAAGTCGGCCACCGAGATCTGCAGCGTGCGGTCGGTCAGCGCGAGCGTGATCGAGACCGCGCCCCGGCCGTGCCGCAGCGCGTTGGTGACCAGCTCGGACATCAGCAGCTCGGCGCTGTCGGTGAGTTCGGCGGCACCCCAGGCGGCCAGTGCCGTCCGGGTCAGCTGCCGGGCCCTGGCCACGTTGTGCGGCTGCGGCGGGAAGCTCGCGGTGGCGGACCAGGCGCCCCGGTCGGCCGCCTCCAGGGCCCGCCCCGGGCGATGGTCGGCACCGGCGGCCCCGGTGTGTGGAAGATTGATCGGCCGCGCCTTGAAGTGGCGCGCGGTACTGGTCACGGGCATGGCTCCGCCCCCGGGTGTACGTGGCTGGATGCGACACTCGTCGTCTTGACTTTCGTCAGGACCGGAGAGCCGCCGGGCGACTGCGAACGACCTGGTCGGGGTCAATACCGAGATCCCCGATCTCGGCCAATATTGGCCGGTTTCGCTGAAATGGCGCAAGCCGGATCGCTACATTCACTCGGGTGACAATCCCTCGGGGCAGTACCCAATCACCGAAGTACCAACGACTCGCCGCCGACCTGCGCCGCCGGATCGCCGCCGGAGAGTGGCGGGGCGACTCACCGCTGCCGGTCGAGACCGAGCTGGAGCAGCAGTACGGCGTCGCGCGGAACACCGTCCGGCTCGCGGTCGACGTGCTGGTCAACGAAGGCCGCCTGGTCCGCGTCCAGGGCAAGGGCACCTACCTCAAGGAGCACCCGGTGCTGGACCACCGGGTGTACGGCCCGCCCCTGCTGCCCGGGCAGCTGCCGGGGCAGCGGGACTGCCTGGCCGCGCCGACCGAGGTCTACGCCAGGGAGGCCAGGGCGGCCGGGCGCCGGCTCACGGTCGACTTCGAGATGCTGATCGTCCGGGCCCGGGTGGACGTCGCCGAGCGGCTCGGACTGCGGCCGGGCGAGGCGGTGGTGGTGCGCCGTCAGCTCCGGCTGCTGGACCGCGAGCCCTACTCGATCGAGGAGAGCCACTACCGGGCCGGGCTGGCGGCCGGCACCCCGCTGATGGAGCCGGACCCGGTGCCCGGCGGGGACGAGGCGGTGCTCGCGGCGCTCGGCCGGACCGAGATCGGCGCGGTGGACCACCTGGTCTCCCGGATGCCGGGCCCGGAGGAGGCGGCCTGGTTCCAGGGCGGCCCCGGCGCTCCGCTGCTGGTGCAGACCCGGGTCGGCTACGACGCACGCGGCCCGGTCCGGGTGATCGAGACCAGGTACTCGGCGGACCGCTGCCGGCTGGTCTACGGGCTGGGCGAGCTGGCTGCCAGGCCGATGCCGGAGACACCGGTGGCCCCGCCCCAGGTGGAGCGGAGCCACGGGTTCTGACGCGGGGTCAGTCAGCCGGTCAGCCGACCAGTGCGGCCTGCACCTGCCGGAGGCTCGGGTTGGTCATCACGACCTGCTCGCCGCCGTTGGCCGGCTTGACGATCACGGTCGGCACCACCTGGTTGCCGTTGTTGACCGACTCGACGTAGGAGGCCGAGGCCGGGTCCTCCTCGATGTTGATCACGTCGTAGCCGATGCCCTCGCGGTCCAGCTGGCTCTTCAGCCGGTTGCAGTACCCGCACCAGGTCGTGCTGTACATCGTGACGCTGCCGGACATGGCGGTGGACTCCTTCGGGAGGGGGCGTACGGACTGTGCCGACAACGTCCGGCGGGCGGCGGAACATTCCGCGCGCGCCATCGGTGTGTGGACCGGAGCGCGATGTAGCACGCGCGCCGGTCGGCGGGCTGATTATCCGTTGAGTGGCCGGGGCCTGTGGACAACCCGGGCTGGAACGTCGGTCCACCCTGCGAGGATGGACAGCATGCAGGAAGAGCTCTTGGGTCTCCCCGACCGGTCCGACACCCCTTACGGCACCGCCTACGGCGACCCGGCGCCCAGCGGCGCCGACGCGGTGCTCGCCGGTCTCGACCCGGAGCAGCGCGCCGTCGCCACGGCCCTGCACGGCCCGGTCTGCGTGCTCGCGGGCGCCGGCACCGGCAAGACCAGGGCGATCACCCACCGGATCGCGTACGGCGTGCGCAGCGGCGTCTACCAGCCGCAGCAGGTGCTCGCGGTGACCTTCACCGCCCGCGCCGCCGGGGAGATGCGCGGGCGGCTCCGCCAGCTCGGCGCCGAGGGCGTGCAGGCGCGGACGTTCCACTCCGCCGCGCTCCGCCAGCTCCAGTACTTCTGGCCGCGCGCGATCGGCGGCGAGGTGCCCCGGCTGCTGGAGCGCAAGGTCCAGCTGGTCGCCGAGGCCGCCGGGCGCAGCGGCCTGCGGGTCCAGCGCACCGAGCTGCGCGACCTGACCAGCGAGATCGAGTGGGCCAAGGTCACCCAGATCGTGCCCGACGACTACCCCGCCGCCGTGCTCAAGACCGGCCGCGAGGCCCCGCGCGACCCGGCCGAGATCGCCCGGGTCTACGCCACCTACGAGCAGTCCAAGCGCGACCGCGGCGTGATCGACTTCGAGGACGTGCTGCTGCTCACCGCCGCGATCCTGGAGGACCGGCCGGAGATCGCCGGCCAGGTCCGCGCCCAGTACCGGCACTTCACGGTGGACGAGTACCAGGACGTCTCCCCGCTCCAGCAGCGCCTGCTGGACCAGTGGACGGGCGGCGGCGCCAGCCTCTGCGTGGTCGGCGACGCCAGCCAGACGATCTACTCCTTCACCGGCGCCACCCCCGACTACCTGCTCAACTTCCGGGCCCGGCACCCCGAGGCCACCGTGGTCAAGCTGGTCCGGGACTACCGCTCCACCCCCCAGGTGGTGCACCTGGCCAACGGCCTGCTGGCCAAGGCGCGCGGCCAGGCCGCCCAGCACCGGCTGGAGCTGATCTCGCAGCGCGAGGCGGGCCCCGAGCCGGTCTACGCCGAGTACGTCGACGAGCCGACCGAGGCCGAGACCACCGCCCGGGAGATCAAGGCGCTGCTCGCCAAGGGCGTCCGGGCCAGCGAGATCGCGGTGCTGTTCCGGATCAACAGCCAGTCCGAGGTCTACGAGCAGGCGCTCGCCGACCTGGGCATCTCGTACCAGCTCAAGGGCGCCGAGCGGTTCTTCGAGCGCCCCGAGGTGCGGGACGCGGTGATGCTGCTGCGCGGCGCCGCCCGGGCCGGGTCCGACCCGCTCACCGCCGACGCGCCCGACATGGCGGGCCAGGTCCGCGCGGTGCTGGCCAGCCGGGGGTTCACGTCCGCGCCGCCGGCCGGTTCGGGCACCGTGCGCGAGCGCTGGGAGTCGCTGGCCGCGCTGGTCCGGCTGGCCGAGGAGTTCGCGGCAGCCCGGCTGACGGTCGGTCAGGACACCGACCTGGCGGCGTACGTGAGTGAACTGGACGCGCGCGCGGCGGCCCAGCACGCCCCCGCCGTCGAGGGCGTCACGCTCGCCTCGCTGCACGCCGCCAAGGGCCTGGAGTGGGACGCGGTCTTCCTGGTCGGCCTGACCGAGGGCACCCTGCCGATCATCTACGCCAAGACCGACGAGCAGATCGAGGAGGAGCGCCGGCTGCTCTACGTCGGCGTCACCCGGGCCCGGCTGCACCTCTCGCTCTCCTGGGCGCTCTCCCGCTCCCCGGGCGGCCGGGCCAGCCGGAAGCCCACCCGCTTCCTGGACGGCCTGCGGCCCGGCTCCAGCGCCTCCGGGCCGCGCAGCAAGGGCGGCCGCGGCGGGGTCGAGTTCGGCGCCGAGCGGTCCGCCGCCCGCAAGGTGCGCGGCCCGGTCAAGTGCCGGGTCTGCGACAAGACGCTGACCGACGCCGTCGACCGCAAGCTCCGCCGCTGCGAGAGCTGCCCGTCCAACATGGACGAGGCGCTGTACGAGCGGCTGCGCGAGTGGCGCTCGGTGCAGGCGAAGAAGCAGGGCGCTCCGGCGTACGTGGTGTTCACCGACGCGACCCTGATGGCGATCGCCGAGGACGTCCCGGCCAACGAGCGTGAGCTCGCGGTGATCTCGGGTGTCGGCGCGATGAAGCTGGACAAATACGGGGCTGCCGTGTTGGCTATGTGTGCCGGGGAGGAGCCCGTGGACGAGTCCACGGACGAACCCCTCGACGAGACTCAGGGGGAGTCGGAGGAGCTGGCCTGAGCCGCTCCCGAGAGCCGCCCGAGGCGCTCTTCGAAACTCGCCGGAAAAATAGTTTGCGCGCCGTACACACTGCGCAATAGCCTGCCGGAGCGGTCAAGGGGACGAGATCGCAAGGCCGTGAGGGTCTCACTTTCGCGCGCCTGCCGGTACTACCGCACCACCTGCACCATCTGCACCACCGACCAACATCCGAATTCGGGGCCCGGGAGACCAGGCACCGCGAGCGCCGAGAGGAGGCGAAGACAGTGGAAACCAAGATGATCACCAACCTGACTGGCCAGACCGTCATCGCCATGCCCTCGTGCGCTCCCTCGCAGGTTGGCAGCCTGAACGGTCTGGGTCTCAACGGCACCGGTGTCTCCGGCGTTGTCAGTGGCCTCGGGATTAATGGGCTGGGCAACGGCACCTTTGGCGCCTCCGTCGAGACGGTTCTGTCCCTCACCGGGGCGACGCTCGGCGGCAGCCGCCGGATTCGCAACGAGCGACCGCTCCAGGCATCGAAGGCAGCAGTAGCAGCCGCCAAGCATGGCGACTATGCGCAGCAGGCCGGCGATGCCGGAGCCGCCAAGCAGCACGACGAGAAGCAGATGAAGGCCATGGCCGCCCTGATGGGAGCCAAGGCCGTCCGGATGTGGGCCTTCCGCGGCCCTGAACCCTGGAGAGATCAAACCTGAGTCAGTCTCAGGTCGAGCCTCCAGGGCCGCGGAACCCGTCTACACCGGGATTCGCGGCCCTCTTGTTTTGTCCGGTACGTCAGAACCACCCAGGTCCTCCGGGACCTCCGGCCAGCCCCACCAGTCAGCTGGCCGGATCCACAGCAGAAGACGAGGAAGACGCCACAGTGTCCACGGTCATCACACCGCCACTCCCGTCCGTACCGACAGACATCACCAAGGCCGACCAGGCCGACCCACCGGAGGTTTCTCTTATGCAGCTCACCGCGACCGACCAGGCCGAGGTCAACGGCCAGCCCATCCCGTGCCGTGCCTTCGACCCGGAGGTCTTCTTCGCCGAGACCCCGGCGGACGTCGAGTACGCGAAGTCGCTGTGCGGCACCTGCCCGGTCAAGGACGCGTGCCTGACGGGTGCGCTGGAGCGGCGCGAGCCGTGGGGCGTCTGGGGCGGCGAGCTCTTCGTGCAGGGCGTTGTGGTTGCCCGGAAGCGGCCGCGTGGCCGTCCGCGTAAGACCGAGGTCGCGGCGTGAACCCCGCGTCCGGTGCGGTGACCGTCCGTCGGGGTGAGCAGCCCCCGCTGGACAGTGCACTGCGCAACTCGGTCCGCATCGCCGCCGCCAAGGCCGATGCAGCCCACTCCCGTCCGTTTCCGAGCACGCAGCACGAGCAGGACCACCACATGACCGCCACCGCCGCCAAGCAGACCGTCCGCCTCGAGCAGACCAAAGAACTTTTGATCCAGAACAGGACCCGCGAGATGCAACTCATGCAAGAAACCCTGGCCCGCGCCCATATGCAAGAACGCCTCCAGGAGGCTGAGCACCAACGGGTGGGCGAGCGAGTCGCTCGGGCCGCCAAGCTGGTGCGGCGGGCCGAACGTGCTTCGCTGCGAGCCCGCAAGGCGCTCGCCGTCGCCCTGATGTGAGACCTGACGAAGTAACAGCAACACCCCCGTGACGACGATGGCCGCCCCACTGCTGTGGGGCGGCCATCGTCGCGTGCTGCGTGCTGCGTGCTGCGTGCTGCCTGGCGGGTCTGGTGGGTCTGGTGGGGCGTCAGCTCCCGGCCGGCTCGTCCACCGGCTGGGCGAAGCCGGGCAGCCACTCCAGCATCTCGGCCCGGAACGGCGCGTTGGCCCCGAGCTGGCAGAGCACGCCGATGGTGCTCAGCGTGACCCGGTGGATCAGCAGGTAGGCCGGCGGCAGGTTGAGCTGCTTGCCGAGGTTGTACGCGGGGGAGCGGGGGTCGGCGATCCGGACCGCCTGGGCCCGCATCCAGGCCCGGGTGAAGTGGAAGGTCTCCACCGTGGTCGGCTCGATGATCGGCAGCAGGTAGTCGAGTACGGCCGCCGGGTCCAGCGAGACCGAGGGCTTGACGAAGCCCTCCTCGCGGAGCATGTCCAGTACGCCGTCGGCGTCCCCGGCCAGCGCCATCCGGAGCGAGTCGCCGATCGGGGCGGGCAGGCCCTCGGGCAGCCGGTCGACGGTGCCGAAGTCCAGCACGCCGAGCCGCCAGCCCTCGACCGGGCCTTCGTCCTTGATCAGCCGGAAGTTACCGGGGTGCGGGTCGGCGTGCAGCAGACCCGTCCGGGACGGGCCCGCGAACAGGAAGCGGGCGAGCAGCTGGCCGGCCCGGTCGCGCTCCGGCTGGGTGCCGTCGGTGATCACCTCGGACAGCGGGGTGCCGTCCAGCCACTCACTGACCAGGATCTGGTCGGCCTGGGCGATCACACCGGGCACGGTGATGTCCGGGTCGTCGGCGAACTCCTCGGCGTGCCGCCGCTGGGCCTCCGCCTCCAGCGCGTAGTCCAGCTCCTCGGCGACCCGCGAGCGCAGCTCGGTGATCAGCGGCTTGATGTCGAGGCCCGGGATCAGCGGGCCGAGCAGCCAGGCCACCCGGCTGAGCTGGGCCAGGTCGGAGAGCAGCGCGTCACCCGCGCCGGGGTACTGGATCTTGACGGCGACCGCGCGGCCGTCGTGCCAGACCGCGCGGTGCACCTGCCCGATCGAGGCGGCGGCCGCCGGGCGGTCGTCGAAGCTGCGGAACTTCTTCCGCCAGTTCGGGCCGAGCCGCTCGGCCAGCACGGTGTGCACCTTGGCGGCGGGCATCGGCGGGGCGGCGTCCTGAAGCTTCGTCAGGGCGGCCCGGTAGGGGCCGGCCACCTCCTCGGGCAGCGCGGCCTCGAAGACGGACAGCACCTGCCCGAACTTCATCGCCCCGCCCTTCAGCTTCCCCAGGGTGGCGAAGAGCTGGTCCGCGGTCTGCTGCTGCAGCTCCGCCGTGACCTCGTCCGCAGGACGTCCGCCAAGGCGCTTGCCCAGGCCGAGAGTTGCCCGACCGGCGAAGCTCAGCGGAAGAGCGGCGAGCCGGGCGGTGCGGGAGACGGCCTTGCGCGGAATCTCAGACATGAGCTGCCCCTCGAGCGGTGCGGCCGGCGTCGCCGCAGCCCACAGCTCGTGTCGTGGTTCGGGTAACTGCCTTGCGCGGACGATCGCTCACCCCAGGGCCTCCCAGCTCCGAGTCCCACCCGCAGGACGTGTCACTGGCCATTGTGCCCGCTCCCCGATCCGGCTCCGCCGGGGTTGCCCCGACCTTGGCAACTCCTAGACCTCCTGCCGCTGCTCGGGCGGCCCGGAGGGCCAGGTGCAGCCGCAGGCGGGGTGGGTGGGCAGGCGGAGGCGGCGGGTCATTCCGTCGGCGGCGGAGACCTCGCACCAGCCGTCCACGCTGGGGGGCCGGACGCCGTCCAGGTAGAGCTCGACGTGCAGGGCGGCCAGCCCGGCGACGGTGGTGGCCAGGGCGCTGTCGCAGGCGGGGGTGCGGGGGCGGCCGGGGCCGTCGGCACCGAGCTGGGCGAGCAGCCGGGGCCAGGCCTCGTCCTCGTCGCGGCGGGTGAGGGTGGCGCAGGAGCCGCAGGCCGAGGCCCCGGGCAGCACCAGCGGCCCGACGATGCCGAGGTGCTCTAGCACCCCGACGTAGAGGTGCGGCACGCCGGCCCGCATCAGCCGGTGGGCCTCGGCGGCGACCCCGGTGAAGGCCCCGGCGCCGTCCCGGGGCGCCAGCACCACCAGGGCGGGCGGTGCGGCCTCCTCGGGCCGTCGGGGGTGCTGCCGCTCCCCGGCGGCGGCGCCGGAGGCACGGTGCACCACCTCCCGGGCGGCGGTGGCCCGGAGCCGGCCGATGTCGGTCGGCGGGTACCCGGCGGGGGAGCAGTCCCGGGCGGTGACCCGGCCCTGGTCGGCCAGCGTGACGCCGCCGACGCCCCCGGCGGCCAGCACCGCACCGACGGCGGCGCCGACCCGCCCGGCGCCGTGGATCTCCACCCGGGCGGTGGCCCGGCCACGGAGCACGGCGGGGGCCTCGCCAGGGTCCGGATGCACCAGGGAGAGTGACGCCAGGTCAGGCCCGAGCAGCTCCTGCCGGGCCTTCGGGTAGCCGTCGAGCAGGGCCCGGCCGGCCTCGGCGTCGTCCAGCAGGCCGCCCTCCTCCAGGGAGCCGAGCAGCTGCTCGGCGACCTCCCGGCCGAGCCCGAGCCGCTCGCCCGCCTCCAGCAGGGCGGGCCGGTCCCGGCTGCCGTCGAGCAGCTCGAGGAAGGCGGCGACCGGTTGACTGACCTGGTCCACCACTCGGGCGTGCTGTCGGACGGTGCCGAACTGCAGAGTGTCGTTGTCGCGCCAGAGGCGGGACAGTGCAGGCTTCACCATCAGACGCACGGTGGACCTCCGATCACGGTGGGTAACGGTGAACTGAGGGAAGCATGCCCCATCCCGCCGCCCTCGTGCTCCTCGTTGTCCACAGCCCCAGGGCACTTGTCCGACCATCGTTCTGCACAGCCTGTGGACAACGCCGGCCCCCGGCGGGATGTCGGCGGCGCCGGGTAACGTCCCTGGCATGGCAGCCGAACTGGACTCCGCGGTCGAGGTCCGCCGCAGCGCCCGCCGCAAGCGCACCGTCTCCGCCTACCGCGAGGGCGACCGGACGGTGGTGCTGATCCCGGCCCGGATGTCGCAGGCCGAGGAGCAGCGATGGGTGGCCCGGATGCTCGAAAAGCTGGCCGCCCAGGAGAGCCGCAAGGTGCTCGGCGACGACGCGCTGGTCCGGCGCGCCGCCGAGCTGTCCGCCGAGTACCTGGGCGGCCGGGCCCGTCCTGAGGTGGTCCGCTGGGTGACCAACCAGAACTCCCGCTGGGGCTCCTGCACCCCGAGCGAGGGCAGCATCCGCCTCTCGCACCGGCTGCAGGGCATGCCCGAGTACGTCGTGGACTACGTGCTGCTGCACGAGCTGGCGCACCTGCTGGAGCCGAGCCACGGCCCGAGCTTCTGGGCCCTGCTGGCGGCCTACCCGCGCACCGAGCGGGCCCGCGGCTACCTGGAGGGCGTGGCCGCCGCAGCGAGCCTGCCGCACGCCCGGAGCTGCGACTGACCGCTGCGGCGGCGCGAGCGCCGGGGTTACCGACCCTCGGTCAGCTTGCGGGCCAGCGCGACGAGTTCGCGTAGCGAGTCGTCGGTCGGCTCCGGCAGCTGGTCGTAGTCGAACCAGCGCAGGTCCAGCGACTCCTCGCTGATCAGCTCCTGCGCTCCGGCCGGTGCGAGGGCGACGTACTGGACGTCCAGGTGGGTGTTCTCCGGCCGGTCCTTGCCGGTGCAGCGGACCTGGTGCCGGTCCAGCTTGACCGGGACGGGCGTGCCGTCGACGGTGAGCAGCTCCAGATCCGCGATGCCGGACTCCTCGGTGGCCTCGCGCAGTGCGGCGGCGGCCAGCGTCCCGTCGCCGGGCTCGCAGTGCCCGCCCATCTGCAGCCAGAGGCCGACCTTGGGATGGAGGGTCAGCAGCACCCGCCCGGCCGACGGGTCGACCACCACCGCGCTGGCGGTGATGTGGGCGGGCAGCGAGGACCGCCACATCCCGTCGGGGCGGTCGGCCAGGTGGTCGAGGTAGTCGAGCCGGAGCCGGTCCTGGCCCGGATCGGCCACCGACCAGGTCCGCAGCGTCCGGACGGCGTCGGCGTGCAGCTCGGTCACTTGCCGGGCTCCTTGTCGTCGCCCGTAGTGTCCTTGTCGTCGCTGTCCGGAGCAGAGCCCGGCTCCGAGCCCTTGGCAGCCTCGCCGAGCAGCTTGTCCAGCTCGGTGAAGTCGATGCCGCCCTCGGCGCCGTCGCCGGAGCCCCGGTGCACGAAGCCGTCCGGGTCGTCCAGGTCGGCGGCGGTGGGCAGCATGTCGGGGTGCTCCCAGAGCGCGTCCCGGCCCTCGACGCCCCGGGCGTCGGCCAGCGAGGCCCAGAGTCGGGAGGCGTCCCGGAGGCGGCGCGGGCGGAGCTCCAGGCCGACCAGGGTGGCGAAGGTCTGCTCGGCCGGGGCGCCCGCGCCGGCCTGCGGCAGGTGCGGTTCGGCGGCGGCGTGCACGACCGCGTCCACCCAGCCCTCGACCAGCGCGAGCGCGGTCTCCAGGCGGGCCAGCGCGGCCTTCTGCTCCGGGGTGTCCTCGGGCTGGAGCAGGCCGTTGGCGAGGGCCTCCTGGAGCGCCTCGGGGTTGGCCGGGTCGAGCTGGCCGACCAGCTCCTCCATCCGCGTGGTGTCCACCTTGATGCCACGCGCGTACGCCTCGACCGCGCCGAACAGGTGCGCCCGCAGCCACGGCACATGGGCGAACAGCCGCTGGTGGGCGGCTTCGCGCAGGGCCAGGTAGAGCCGGACCTCGTCGACCGGGATGCTCAGGCCCTCGCCGAACTCGGCGACGTTCTGCGGCAGCAGGGCGGCCTTGCCGGCCGGGGCGAGCGGCAGGCCGACGTCGGTGGAGCCGACCACCTCGGCGGCCAGCGCCCCCAGCGCCTGGCCGATCTGGGTGCCGAACATCGCGCCGCCCATCGAGCGCATCATGCCCATCAGCGGCCCGGCCATCGCCTGCATCTCCTCGGGCAGCACGCCGCCCATGGCGTTGCCGACCCGCTCGGCGACCGGGTCGACCAGGTCCTTCCAGACCGGCAGGGTGGCCTCGATCCACTCGGCCCGGCTCCACGCCACGGCGGTACCCGCACCGGACGGGAACTCGGTGGCGGAGTCCAGCCAGAGGTCGGCCAGCCGGACCGCCTCGGCGACGGCCGAACGCTCGGTGGCGCTCACCGAGCGGTCCTTGGCCTTCCCCTCGGGCTGCTCGGCGACCACGGTCTGCCGCGCGATGTCGCGGGCCAGGTCCCAGTTGACCGGGCCGCCGTCGAAGGACAGCATCTGACCGAGTTGCTGGAACGCCGCGCCGAGGTCGCCCGGATTCAGACCGCCCAACATCGCCCCGAACGGATTGTCACCTGACGCCCCGCCAGGAGCGCCGGGACCGCCCATCCCGAACAGCGCGCCGAACGGGTTGGCCCCGCCGAAACCGAACGGCTGCGGCGGTGTGGGCTCGGCGCTCTCGTCCTTGTCGTCCTTGTCGCGCTTGGCCTTGCCGTCCTCGGGCTCCTCGGGAGGAACGCCGAATCCGAAGGGGAGGTCGCTCACGGGGTCCTCGATCTGGTCGGCCGTCACGCGCGTGGTGTGGCGGGGGTCTGCGCGCCCGGGACGGGCGTCGGCCGCGCGGCCCGATCGCGCCGGGTGCACCGCCGGGGCCGCGCCTCGGGCAGGATGGTCGGTACGTGACACTCGTACGTACGCACATAAGCTAACCGTGGAGGATGGCCGGTGAGTTCCCCGCCTTCGGACGTTCGCTCTGGGCTGACCGGAGGTGAGGACGCCCCAGCTGCCGCGGGTTCGCCGTCTCCAGCCTACGGCGGCAAGCCACTGACCGTGGCCGTCACCGGCGCTGCGGGGGTGCTCGGCGAACGGGTCGCGGCCCGCCTGGTCGGCTCACCCGGAGTGCGCAAGGTGCTCGCGCTGGACGACCGGCGCGGTGAGGTGCCCGGCGTGCAGTGGCGGGTGCTGGACATCCGCGACCCCGCCGTGGCCGAACGGCTGACCGGGGTGGACGTGGTGGTGCACCTCGCGATGGACCTCGGCATGGAGACCGACCCCCGGGCGCGCAGCGCGTACAACGTGCGGGGGGCGCAGACCGTGCTGACGGCCGCCGCGGCGGCCGGGGTGAGCCGGGTGGTGCTCTGCACCTCGGCGATGGTCTACGGCGCGCTGCCGGACAACGAGGTGCCGCTGGCCGAGTCGGCCGAGCTGCGGGCCACCGAGGAGGCCTCGCTGGTCGGCGACCTGCTGGAGATCGAGCGGCTGGCCCGCCGCGCGCCCCGGGCGCACCCCGGGCTGCAGGTCACCGTGCTGCGCCCGGCCGTGGTGGTGGGCCCTGGCGTGGACACCGTGCTGACCAGGCACTTCGAGGCGCCCCGGCTGCTGGTGGTGGCCGGGTCCAGGCCGTGCTGGCAGTTCTGTCACGTGGACGACCTGGCGGTGGCGCTGGAGTACGCGACGCTCGGCCTGGTCGAGGGCGAGATGACGGTCGGTTGCGACGGCTGGCTGGAACAGGAGGACGTGGAGCAGCTGTCCGGCATCCGCCGGATGGAGCTGCCCGCCGCGCTCGCACTGGGCACGGCGGCCCGGCTGCACCGGCTGGGCCTGACCCCGGCTCCGGCGGGTGACCTGGCCTACACGATGTACCCGTGGGTGGTCTCCGGCAGCCGGTTGTACGAGGCGGGTTGGCGGCCCGCGTACACCAACGAGCAGGTGCTCGGTGAGCTGTTGGCGCAGGTTGCGGGCAAGCACGCGGTGGCCGGGCGCCGGCTGGGCGGCAAGGAGGCCGCGACCAGCCTGGGCGCGGCGGGTGCCACGGTGGCGCTGATCGGTACGGCGGCACTGGTCCGGCGGGCCCGGAAGAGCCGTCGGATCTGACCGCTTAAGACCGCCCCCCAATTTGCCGGGCGGTCTACGGGGCGCGCGGCAGGGGCCGTGCGCCTGTTGCTCCGCGCTTGCTGCGCCCGGAGTGGAGCGGATTCGTTCCGCCTGGCGGAATAGCCCAATCGTGATGCGGAAGCCTCTTGTCGCGGACCCCGGGGGATGAGGAATCATGGTGACCATGTCCGAGAACCACGACCCCATCCGCCTGCTGGCCATCCGCGAGACCCCGCTCTCGCTGGACGAGGTGTACGAGGCGGTCGGCGACGACGCGGCCGGCGGCACCACGGTCTTCGTCGGCACGGTGCGCGACCACGACGGCGGCAAGTCCGTCACCGCGCTGGAGTACAGCGCCCATCCGACGGCCGAGCAGGAGATGCGGCGGATCGCCGAGAAGATCGTCTCCGAGTTCCCGGTCCGGGCGCTGGCAGCGGTGCACCGGATCGGCCGGCTGGACATCACCGACAAGGCGGTGATCGTCGCGGTCTCCTGTCCGCACCGGGGCGAGGCCTTTGCGGCGGCCCGTCGGCTGATCGACGACCTCAAGCACGAGGTGCCGATCTGGAAGCACCAGGTCTTCACCGACGGCGAGGAGGAGTGGGTCGGCGCGGGCTCCTGCTGACCCGCCGTCAGGCCCGTTCAGGCCCGTTCAGACTCGTTCGGTCGCATCCGGTCATACGAATACTTCTCAGTGATGAGCGCAATCGTCGCGCCGTAACCCGAACGGCGGTGCAGCCGTTGGGCTGCCGGGTGGTTAATCTGCTCATACGAACGACGAGCTGGGAGTACGGACATGGCTGCGCTCGCCTGGTTGATCATTCCTGTGGTGGCGGCACTCGTTGCGATGCTCTGGGCCGGCTGGGCCGCCCGCACGCCGAGGGCCACCGGCGACCCGGCCTCACTGGCCGAACACCAGCGGTTCCGGGCCGCGATGGAGCGCAGCACGGGCTCCCCGGCGGAGCCCGGGAAGCGATGACCCGGGCGGCGCGGTAACGGCTCCGTCCCGTACTGTCGGTCCCATGCCACGCCGCTCCGCGACGATGCTCGCCGCCACCCTGCTGCTCATAGCACTGCTCTGTGCGTCGGTCCTGATGAAGGTGCCGTACACGGAGATGAGCCCGGGCCCGACGTACAACACGCTCGGGACGCAGGAGGAGGACGGGAAGCCGGTGATCCAGATCACCGGGCACGAGACCTATCCGACCAGCGGCCATCTCAACATGACGACCGTTCAGGTGACCGGCGCCAAGTACGAGCCGAGCCTGGTGTCGGCGGTGATCGGCTGGCTGCGGGGTGACGTGCTGGTGGTTCCGCACGGCAACGTCTACCCCGAGGGTCAGACCGACCAGGAGGCGCAGCAGCAGAACGCGGAGGAGTTCGCCTCCTCCGAGGACAGTGCCAAGACCGCCGCGCTCAACCAGCTCGGCATCCCGGTCGGCACCCAGGTGGTGGTCAAGTCCGTGGTGGCCGGCGGCCCGTCCGAGGGCAAGCTGCACGCGGGGGACCGGATCGTCGCGGTGGACGGCACCAAGGTGACCACGGCCGAGCAGGTGGCCGAGCTGGTGACCAAGCACCAGCCGGGCGAGACGGTGGTCTTCACGATCGTCCCGAAGGACCGCGGCGGGGCCGCCGCGACCGCGGCCGACGAGGTCCAGGTGCCGGTGGTGACCGGCAAGGCGGCGGACGGGAGTCGCGCCGTGGTCGGCATCCGGCCGGACGTCGAGCACACCTACCCGTTCAAGATCGACATCGGGCTGCAGGACGTCGGCGGCCCGAGCGCCGGCCTGATGTTCTCGCTCGGCATCGTGGACAAGCTGACCCCGACCGACCTGACCGCAGGGAAGTTCGTCGCGGGCACCGGGACCATTACCGACGACGGCAAGGTCGGCCCGATCGGCGGCATCGCGATGAAGCTGATCGCGGCCAGGGACAAGGGCGCCGAGTACTTCTTCACCCCGGCCGACAACTGTGCCGAGGCGACCAAGGACACGCCGGAGGGCCTCCGCCTGGTGAAGGCGGAGACCCTGGACGGTGCGCTCAAGTCGCTGGACCTGATCCGGGCCGGGCAGGGCGAGGCGCTGCCGGCCTGCGCCACGAGCTGACGGGCGCTCAGCCGGTCAGGAGAATCAGGAGAAGGTGGCGAGCAGCGCCTCGGTGAGGCCGGGCACCAGGTCCGGGCCGGTCAGCACCTCGCGGGCGACGTCCTTGGAGCGCAGCCGGAGCGCGATCTCCTTCTTCCCGTCGCGCAGTACGGCGGCGGTGATCCGGACCTCCTCGCGGGCCGGGTGGTTGGCCGCCCAGTCGGCGAGCTGGGACTCCGTGGCGTTCTTCGGGCGGCTGTGCTCGGCGCCCGGCGGCAGCATCTGACGCTCCACCACCAGCGCGCAGCCGACCACCTGGTCGGGCCAGGCGATGGTGCCGAGGAACTTGTCCAGCTCCATCCCGGCGGGCAGTTCGTCCTGCTCGATCACGGTGAGGTCGCCGGGCTTCTCGTCGGCCAGACCCAGCTGCTTGGCGAGCTTCGGGTCCTGCTTGCGCAGCGCGGCGCTGTCCACCAGGGCGAACAGCCGGGTCGGCAGGTCCCAACCGAGGGTGGCGGCGTACTCGTCGATCTCCAGCGCGGCGCGGGTGAGCGGGGAGGCGGCGGGCGGCTTACCGCCGGCCAGGGCATCAAGTGCATCGGACATGCCCCAATCCTCACATGCGCGGCGCCACACCCGGCTCGGCCCGCCCGCACGGTCGGCGAGTCGGCGGGCCCGTCGGCGGGCCTAACTCGTGGTGAACCGTGGGAACTCAGGTAAAGACCGATTAAGTTGCACAGGAGACCGGACCAGATCGACCCACACGACACAGCAGAGGTGCCACCTTGGTATTCCAGATGCCGGACCGCCCGGGAGGCCCGGGCTTCCGTGCCAGAGTCGGCCCGCCCTCCCGGCGCACCCGAGTACTCCTGCTGACCGCAGGGGTGTTGGCGGTGCTCTTCCTGCTGTTCGTGATGTTCGCGGGGCTGTGGACCGACTGGCTCTGGTTCAAGTCGGTCCGCTACTCCTCCGTCTTCTCCGCCCAGCTCTGGACCAAGGTCGGCCTGTTCGCCGTCTTCGGCCTGGCGATGGCGCTGGTGGTCGGCCTCAACGTCTGGCTGGCGTACCGGCTGCGGCCGCCGCTGGCCGCGATGTCGGTCGAGCAGCAGAGCCTGGACCGCTACCGGATGGGCGTCGCCCCGTACAAGAAGTGGCTGCTGATCGCGGTCTCGCTGCTGGTCGGCCTGGTGGCCGGGGCGGCGGCGTCCGGGCAGTGGCGGACCTGGATGCTCTGGACCAACCAGACGTCGTTCGGGGTGAAGGACAGTCAGTTCCACCTGGACGTCTCGTTCTACGCCTTCGAGCTGCCCTGGTACGAGTTCCTGCTCGGCTTCGCGTTCAGCGCGGTGATCGTCTCGCTGCTGGCCTCGGTGGTCGTGCACTACCTGTACGGCGGCCTGCGGCTGCAGGGCCCGGGCCGGAAGGTGAGCACCGGAGCGCAGGGCCATCTGGCCGTGCTGCTGGGCGTGTTCGTGCTGCTGAAGGCGGCCGCGTACTGGCTGGACCGGTACGCGCTGGCGGTCAAGTCCGGTTCCTACAAGGGCGTGGACGGCTGGACCGGCCTGCGCTACGTGGACGCCAACGCGTTCCTGCCGGCCAAGACCATCCTGTTCTTCGTCGCGATCATCTGTGCGGCGCTGTTCTTCCTCACCCCGATCCGCAAGACCTGGGCCCCGGCCCTGATCGGCTTCGGGCTGATGGCGCTCTCGGCGGTGCTGATCGGCGGGCTCTACCCGGCGATCGTGCAGCAGTTCCAGGTCAAGCCGAACGAGCAGGCCAAGGAGACGCCGTACATCCAGAAGAACATCGACGCCACCAGGCAGGCGTACGGCATCGCGGACAGCCAGACCCAGCCGTACGCGCCGAAGGCGACGACCGACAACGAGGCGCTCAAGGCGGACGCGCAGACCATCGCCGACATCCGTCTGCTGGACCCGAACGTGGTCTCGCCGACCTTCCAGCAGATCGAGCAGCAGCGCTCGTACTACAAGTTCCCGAAGACGCTGGACGTGGACCGGTACGTCAACGGCCAGATCGGCGGCCAGGACACCGTGATCGGTCTGCGTGAGCTGAACCTCGCCGGGGTGCAGCAGCGGAACTGGATCAACGACCACTTCAAGTACACCCACGGCTACGGCGTCGTCTCGGCCAAGGGCAACCAGGTCAACGACAAGGGCCAGCCGGTCTTCACCGAGTCGGGCCTGCCGTCCACCGGTGCGCTGGGCGACTACCAGCAGCGGATCTACTACGGCGAGGAGACCAAGACCTACTCCATCGTCGGCGGCTCCAACCAGGAGATCGACTACTCCACCGACGCCGGGGACAAGCAGTACCAGTACTCCGGCGCGAGCGGTGTCTCGCTGAACAACGTGTTCACCCGGGCCGCCTACGCGGTGCGGTTCGCCGAGCCGCAGATCCTCTACGCGGGTGCCATCACCGACGGCGCCAAGGTGATCTACGACCGGACGCCCAAGGAGCGGGTGGAGAAGGTCGCCCCCTGGCTCTCGATCGACGCCGACCCGTACCCGGTGGTGCAGGACGGCAAGCTGGTCTGGGTGCTGGACGGCTACACCACCTCGGACGGCTACCCGTTCGCCTCCAAGACCACCCTGGGCGACGTCACCAAGGACTCGCTGACCGACCAGCGCGGGCGCACGCTCACCTCGGTCAACAAGGTCAACTACATCCGGAACTCGGTGAAGGCGACCGTGGACGCCTACACCGGTGACGTGACGCTCTATCAGTGGGACGACGCCGACCCGGTGCTGAAGACCTGGATGAAGGCCTTCCCCGGCACCGTCAAGGTCAAGGGCGACATCCCGAGCAGCCTGATGCCGCACCTGCGCTACCCGCAGGACATGTTCAAGGTGCAGCGCGACCTGCTCGGCCAGTACCACATGACGGACGCCAACTCCTTCTTCAACGGCACCGACATCTGGCAGGTCCCGGTCGACCCGACCACCAACACCGGTGCGGTGCAGCCGCCGTACTACATGACGGTCCGGATGCCCGACCCGGCGGTGACCCAGGCGAGCTTCTCGCTGACCACCACCTTCGTGCCCAGCAAGCGGGACAACCTGGCGGCCTTCATGGCGGTCAGCGCGGACCCGGGGCCCGAGTACGGGAAGATCCGCATCCTCAAGGTGCCGGGTGACTCCAACACGCTCGGCCCCAAGTTGGTGCAGTCGCAGTTCAACTCGAACACCGACGTGGCCAACAAGCTCAACACCCTGAAGATCGGTGGCGACTCCGACATCGAGTACGGCAACCTGCTGACCCTCCCGGTCGGCGGCGGCCTGCTCAACGTCGAGCCGGTCTACGTACGCGGGCGCGGCGCCGACTACCCGGTGCTGCAGAAGGTGCTGGCGGTGTACGGCAACGACAACGTGGCCTTCGAGAACACCCTGGGGGAGGCGCTGACGAAGGTGCTCGGCAACGCCACCACGGGTGCGCCGACCACCCCGACGGCACCCACCACCCCGGGCACCACGCCGGCCCCGGGCACCACCCCGACCACGCCGGGGACGGTCAACACCGAGCAGGCCAAGGCCATCGCGGACGCCCAGAAGGCGTTCAACGACGGCGAGGCGGCCCAGAAGGCCGGCGACTGGGCCAAGTACGGCGAGGCCCAGAAGGCGCTCAAGGCCGCGCTGGATGCCGCAGCCGCGGCGAGCCAGCAGAAGACCGGCTGACCAACGGCGGTTAACGAGCTGCTCCACCCCCGTGTTATGGTTGGGACACAACGACGCGGGGTGGAGCAGCTCGGTAGCTCGCTGGGCTCATAACCCAGAGGTCGCAGGTTCAAATCCTGTCCCCGCTACTCTGAACCGAAGGCCTGGAGATTCTTCTCCGGGCCTTCGGTGCTTCCTTATTGAGGGCGCTCACCCGTGGTGCACTCCGGTACGATGCGTGCCCGGGGTTTGTGGGGGTCAAGTGTCGGGAAATCGACAAAGCGCTGAAGCAATCTCGCCGGGCTTCGGCCCGCCCCGCCAAAACCTGGCCGGGGCAGGTGTACGCGGGTTGCGGGTGATGCGACGATGGACCACATGGGGGACGCCGTACGGCAGTTGACTCCCTCGGCCATGGGGAGTCGACAGCGCCGAATCCGACACGTCCCCGGCGGGTGCCGCAGCACTCGGGGGAAGCGGGAGTCGGCATGAAGCTGATCGGCAGGAACGATCCGGGCAGTGGGGGCAAGGCGGCCGCGGGGGCGGCCGACACCGAGGCATGGGCGCAGAGCGAGGAAACCGCCGCGGCCCTGCCCGCCCAGCGCACCAGTGGACTGACGGTCCCTCGGGAGACCGGGTACGGCCCGGACAGCCTGGTCCGGGTCTCCGCACGCCAGTTCGCGCCCGCCGCCGGCAGCTACGGTCCGCAGTCCGCCGTCGACCCCGCGCCCGACCAGGACAGCTTCGAGACCGCGCTGGCCGCCCGCGAGCAGGCCGCGCTGGAGTCGAGGCACCGTCAGGCCGCCGACCAGGGCGATCCGAACGCCGCCAGCCAGCTCGGCGCGCTGCTGCTCCGCCGGGGCGACCTGGCGGACGCCGAGCCGTACCTGCGCACCGCGGCCGCCGCCGGTCTGCGGGCCGCCGCCAACAACCTGGGTGTCCTGCTGCACCAGCGCGGCCACCGGTCCGAGGCCGCCCAGTGGTGGCGGCACGCCGCGGTGGCCGGCTCGGCCCCGGCCGCGCACGCGCTCGGACTGCAACTGCGCGACCAGGGCGAGGAGGAGGCCGCCGAGTACTGGCTGCACTTCGCCGCCGAGCACGGCCACCCGCTCGGGGCGTACGCCCTGGGCGATCTGATGGAGCATCGGCGCGACGTGCGTGCCGAGCGCTGGTTCAAGGTGTCCGCCGACGCGGGGCACCGGGAGGCCGCCTACCGGCTGGCCCGGATGCGCGAGGCGGCGGGGGACAAGGAGACCGCCGAGACCTGGTACCGGACCGCCGCCGCGCGCAGCCACGCCCGCGCGGGGCTGCGGCTCGGCGTGCTGCTGGAGGAGCGCCACGACCTCGACGAGGCGGCGCGCTGGTACCGGCAGGCGGCGCAGAACGGCGAGCCGCGCGCGGCCTGCGCGCTCGGCTTCCTGCTCCGCGACGCCGGTGACCTGACCTCCGCCGCCGAGTGGTGGCAGGAGGCTGCCGAGGCGGGCGACGGCAACGCCGCCAACGCGCTCGGTGCGCTGCATGCCGGGCGGGGAGAGGCAGTTGACGCCGAGCGCTGGTACCGCGCCGCCCTGGAGGCGGGCGACCAGAACGGCGCCTTCAACCTCGGTCTGCTCTGCGCGGGCGCCGGGCGCGAGGCCCAGGCCGAGCAGTGGTACCGGCGCGCGGCGTACGCCGGGCACCGGGAGGCCTGCAACGCGCTGGCCGTCGTGCTGCTGCAGCGCGGCGACGAGTCGGGCGCCGAGCCGTGGTTCTCCAAGGCCGCCGAGGCCGGGAGTGTGGACGGTGCCTTCAACCTCGGGGTGCTGCACGCCGGGCGCGGGGAGCTGCAGCAGGCGCACGAGTGGTACGCGCGCGCTGCGGCGGAGGGGCACGGTGAGGCTGCGCTGCAGCTGGCCGTGGCCCTGGAGCAGCGTGGGCAGCTGACGGGTGCGCTGGAGCGCTACCGGCAGGCGGCGGCGGGCAGTTCGGCGGAGGGCGCGTTCCGGCTGGCCTCGCTGCTGGACCGCCGTGGTGACGCGGACGACGAGGCCGAGCACTGGTACGCGGTCGCGGCCGACGCCGGGCACCGCCGTGCCCAGGTCCGGATGGGCGTGCGGGCCGCCGAGCGGGGCGCCCTGGAGATCGCCGAGAGCTGGTACCGCCGGGCGGCGGAGGCGGGCAGCCGCAGCGCCGCGTTCAACCTGGGCCTGCTGTTGGCCCGTCAGGACGAGGAGGCGGAGGCGATGGTCTGGTACACCCGGGCCGCCGACGCCGGGCACGGGCGGGCCGCGCTGCGGCTCGCGCTGCTCGCCCTGCGCAGGGGCGAGCCGGTGCAGGCGGAGAACTGGTGCCGTCGCGCGGCCGACTACGGCCCCGCCGAGGTCACCGAGCGGGCCTCGCGGCTCTTGGGTGCCCTGCACTCGGAGCTCAGCGCCTAGCCCTTCGGCACACGGTTCACCACCAGGGGCTCGGGGAACTGCGACGCCGACCTCGTGCAAGGTGATCCGTGCGTCAGTGGTCAGGCACTTTTGCATGTGACCCCGGCGCCAGATCTCCTCGCAGTTCCCCGAGCCCCTGGACCGTGCCTGGCTGAGCGCCTGCCAAAAGTTCAGCTGCAGTCCGGGCAGAGCCCCCGGTAGGTGACTTCGGCGCCGGAGATGACAAAGCCGAAGCGTTCGCCTGCCGGGAGAGCGGCGATCAGGTCACCCTGGGGGTGGACGTCGCGGATGGAGCCGCAGCCGGAGCAGATGAGGTGCTGGTGGGCGTGGCGGGCGTTGGGGTCGTACCGCTTGGCGCGGCCGTCGGTGGCGACCTCCATGACCTCGCCGAGGGAGACCATTTCGCCGAGCGTGTTGTAGACCGTGGCGCGGCTGATCTCGGGCAGCACGGAGACCGCCCTGGCGTGCACCTCGTCGGCGGTGAGGTGGACGTGCTCGCCGTCGAGGACCTCGGCCACGACACGCCGCTGCGAGGTGAGACGCCAGCCGCGTCCGCGAAGTCGTTCCAGCAGGTCACTCATGGGGACAGGGTAAGCCACGTTCTCGACTTGGTTCCAGTGTTGACTTAGACAAAGTCCAAGCTAGGATCGATCCAATACTTAGGCACGGTACGACCGGATACGCGGAGGCATCCCGACATGACCACCCAGGACGAGCTGCGGCCCACGCTGACGACGGAGGCCGGCGCCCCGGTCGCCGACAACCAGAACACCGAGACCGCGGGCATAGGCGGTCCGGCGCTGATCCAGGATCAGACGCTGTTCGAGAAGCTCGCCCACTTCAACCGGGAGCGCATCCCGGAGCGCGTGGTGCACGCCCGTGGCGCCGCCGCGTACGGCACCTTCACGCTGACGGCCGACGTCTCCGCGTACACCCGGGCCGCGTTCCTGTCCGAGGTCGGCAAGCAGACCGAGACCTTCCTGCGGTTCTCCACCGTGGCGGGCAACCTCGGTTCGGCCGACGCGGTGCGCGACCCGCGTGGCTGGGCGCTGAAGTTCTACACCGAGGAGGGGAACTACGACCTCGTCGGCAACAACACCCCGGTGTTCTTCATCAAGGACGCCATCAAGTTCCCGGACTTCATCCACACCCAGAAGCGCGACCCGTACACCGGCTCGCAGGAGGCGGACAACGTCTGGGACTTCTGGGGCCTCTCGCCCGAGTCGACCCACCAGGTGACCTGGCTGTTCGGTGACCGCGGCATCCCGGCGTCCTACCGCCACATGAACGGCTACGGCAGCCACACGTACCAGTGGCAGAACGAGGCCGGCGAGTACTTCTGGGTGAAGTACCACTTCAAGACCGACCAGGGCATCAAGAACCTGCCGGTGGACGAGGCCAACAAGCTCGCCGGCGAGGACCCGGACAGCCACCAGCGGGACCTGCGCACCTCGATCGAGAACGGCGACTTCCCGAGCTGGACGGTGCAGGTGCAGATCATGCCCGCCGCCGACGCCGCGAACTACCGCTTCAACCCGTTCGACCTGACCAAGGTCTGGCCGCACGCGGACTACCCGCCGATCGAGATCGGCAAGCTGGAGCTCAACCGGAACCCCGACAACGTCTTCGCCGAGGTCGAGCAGTCGATCTTCTCCCCGGGTCACTTCGTGCCGGGCATCGGCCCGTCGCCGGACAAGATGCTCCAGGGCCGTCTGTTCGCCTACGCGGACGCGCACCGCTACCGGGTCGGCATCAACGCCGACCACCTGCCTGTGAACCGCCCGCACGCCACCGAGGCGCGCACCAACAGCCGGGACGGCCACCTCTACGACGGCCGCCACGGCCGCTCGAAGAACTACGAGCCGAACAGCTTCGGCGGTGCCGTCGAGACCGGCCGCCCGCTCTGGGCCGCGGTGCCGGTGAACGGCCTGACGGGCAATCACGAGGCGCCCTCGCACAGCGAGGACACCGACTTCGTGCAGGCCGGCAACCTCTACCGGCTGTTCTCCGAGGACGAGAAGGCCCGCCTGATCGCCAACCTCTCCGGCTTCATCGCCAAGGTCTCGGCCGACCGCGACGACATCGTCGAGCGTGCGATCAACAACTTCCGCCAGGCCGACGCCGACTACGGTCAGCGCCTGGAGGACGCCGTCCGCGAGCTGCGCAAGCAGAAGTAGGCGCGAGCAGAGGTAACGGCACCTCAGACCGCGGGCCCCGGAGACGTTCGATCGTCACCGGRGCCCGCAACCATGTGTCAGACCGTGAGCTTGCGCAGGGTCTCCTCGTGCAGCAGACCGTTCGAGGCCACCGCGTCGGCGCCGTTCGCGCCCTCGAAGCCGTCCAGGCCGGTGAACCGGCCGCCCGCCTCCTGCACCACGATGCACGGCGCGGCCATGTCCCACAGGCTCAGCTCGGGCTCGGCGGCGATGTCCACCGCGCCCTCGGCGACCATCATGTACGACCAGAAGTCGCCGTACGCGCGGGTGCGCCAGCAGGACCGGGAGAGGTCGAGGAAGGCGTCCAGGCGGGCCCGCTCCTCCCAGCCGGTGAGCGAGGAGTAGGAGAGCGAGGCGTCCTCGAGGCGGGAGACCGAGGAGACGTGGATCCGGCTCGCCTTGGCCAGGCTGCGGCCGGCGTACGCGCCCAGGCCCTTGGCGGCCCACCAGCGGCGCTGCAGTGCCGGGGCGGAGACGATGCCGACCACCGGGTGCTGCTCACCGTCCGGGCCGACCTCCAGCAGCGAGATCAGGGTGGCCCAGACCGGGACGCCGCGGACGTAGTTCTTGGTGCCGTCGATCGGGTCGATCACCCAGCGGCGCGGCCCGGAGCCCTTGAGGCCGAACTCCTCGCCGAGCACCGCGTCGCGCGGCCGGGCGCGCTGCAGCACGCTGCGCACCAGCTCCTCGGCGGCCTTGTCCGCGTCGCTCACCGGGGTCAGGTCGGGCTTGGTCTCGACCTTGAGGTCCAGCGCCTTGAAGCGCTCCATGGTGATCGAGTCGGCCGAGTCGGCGAGGACGTGGGCGAGTCGGAGATCGTCGTGATAGTCGGCCATGCCCGAAAGATTAAGCGAGTGTCCACGGATCTGGACAGTTCGGCTCGCGAACTGGACGGTCCGTCAGTGCCCGGAGCCGCTCAGCTGGAGACCGATCACGCCCGCGATCACGAGCGAGATCGAGACCAGCTTGAGGGTGGAGGTGGTCTCGTCCATGTAGATCATCCCGTAGATGGCCGTCCCGGCGGCGCCGAGCCCGGTCCACACCGCGTAGGCCGGGCCGACCGGGAGGGTCTTGAGCGAGAGGGTGAGCAGTCCGAAGCTGCCCAGGGCGAAGACGCAGAAGCTGACGGTGGGCCAGAGCTTGGTGAAGCCGTCGCTGAGTTTCAGGTTGATCGCGAAACCGGTCTCCAACAGTCCGGCGATGATCACCAGGGCCCATGCCATCGGAGCCGACTCCCCTCGCAAGGCCGGACCGACCGGTCCGACCTTCCTATGATCACCGCGCGAGGGGCTTCCAACACTTCTGACGGGCCGAAAGACTTCCGTCAGTCACCTTCCCGCGCCTCCTTGGAGGAGAGCAGGCGACGGAGCGAGTACAGCCTGGCCTGTTCGGCGTGGCCGTCGGCGACCCAGGCGTCCAGGGCGCAGTCGGGCTCGTCGTGGCTGCACGCGCGGGGGCAGCCCTCGGTGCCGGGCTCCAGGTCGGGGAAGGCCAGGATGACCCGGGACGGGTCGATGTGGGAGAGGCCGAAGGAGCGGAAGCCGGGGGTGTCGATCACCCAGCCGGGATCGAGGGCCTTCTTGGATCCCGGCTTCGCCCCGGGCGGCGGCGGCAGCCGGAGCGCCAGTGCCGAGACGGTGGTGTGCCGCCCCCGGCCGGTGACCGCGTTGACCACACCGGTGGACCGCTGGTGCAGCGGCACCAGGGCGTTCACCAGGGTGGTCTTGCCGACCCCCGAGTGCCCGATGAAGACGGTGGAGAGCCCGCGCAGGTGCTCCCGGACCGCCTCCGCCCCGGCGGTCTCCAGCTCGTCCCGCCGGGTCACCACGTAGTCGATGCCGAGCGGCGCGTACGCCTCCAGCAGCGGCTCGGCCGAGGCCAGGTCCGCCTTGGTGAGCACCAGCAGCGGCCGCATCCCGGCGTCGTACGCCGCCACCAGGCAGCGGTCGATCAGCCGGGGCCG
Source organism: Kitasatospora sp. P5_F3 (assembly GCF_054049135.1). Classification (NCBI taxonomy): domain Bacteria; kingdom Bacillati; phylum Actinomycetota; class Actinomycetes; order Kitasatosporales; family Streptomycetaceae; genus Kitasatospora; species Kitasatospora sp. P5_F3. The sequence continues at coordinate 47,232 of NZ_JBFUMY010000050.1, forward strand.
GGGCTCCGGGTCGGCCAGCGCGGTGACGATCGCCAGCTGCTGGGCGTTGGCCACCACGATCCGCTCGAACGGGTCGTCGTCGTCCGCCGTGCGGCGCAGGACCGAGCGGCGCTCCTCGACCCGGACGATCCGGGCCAGCGTGTCCACTTCACCCGAGAGGTCGCCGATCACGTGCACCACGTCGCCGACCACCACGCCCTTGCGCCCCAGCTCGCGCGACTTCATCGCCATCACCTGGCGCTCCTGCTTGGTGCCCGCCTCGACCAGGCAGGTCAGCCGGCCGCGGTCGACGGTCAGGATCATCGCCTCGGCGGCGTCCTCGTGCTTGGGCCTGATCCTGGTCCGCGGCTTGGAGCCCTTGCGGCCCGGGCGGTTGCGGATGTCGTCCTCGTCGGCGTCCTTGCCGTAACGGCGCATCTCCCGACTCCCCGTCAGCCCTGGCCGAGCAGGTCGGCCCACATCTGCGGGAAGTCCGGCAGGGTCTTCGCGGTGGTCGCCACGTTCTCCACCTGCACCCCGGGTACGGCCAGACCGATCACCGCGGCGGCGGTGGCCAGCCGGTGGTCCTCGTAGGTGTGGAAGACGCCGCCGTGCAGCGGGCGCGGCCTGATCCGCAGACCGTCCTCGGTCTCGGCGGCGTCGCCGCCCAGGTCGTTGATCTCCTTGACCAGCGCGGCCAGCCGGTCGGTCTCGTGCAGCCGCAGGTGCGCGATGCCGTACAGGTGCGACTCGGAGTCGGCGAGCGCGGCGACGGCCGCGATCACCGGGGTCAGCTCGCCCACGTCGTGCAGGTCGGCGTCGATCCCGTGGATCTTGCCGGTACCAGTGAACTCCAGGCCCTCGTCGGTCAGTTCGCAGCTGCCGCCCATCCGGGTGTACAGGTCGCGGAGCTGGTCGCCCGGCTGGTAGGTGTGCTTGGGCCAGTCCCGGACGGTGACCCGGCCGCCGGTCACCAGCGCGGCGGCGAAGAACGGCGCGGCGTTGGAGAGGTCAGGCTCGACCACCAGGTCACGGCCGATCAGCGCGCCCGGGGTGACCCGCCAGACGTCCTTCTCGCCACCGTCCTCCGGCGCGTCCACCTGGACGCCGGCCTTGCGGAGCATGTCGACCGTCATCCGGATGTGCGGAAGAGAGGGGACGGTGCCGCCGATGTTCCGGATTTCCACGCCGTTGTTGTAGCGGGCGCCGGAGAGCAGCAGGGCACTGACGAACTGTGAGGAGGACGAGGCGTCGAGCTCGACCGGGCCGCCGTCCAGCGCGCCCGTGCCGTGCACGGTGAGCGGGAAGCCGCCGCGGCCGCCGTCGTCGATCCGGGCGCCGAGGGCGCGCAGCGCGTCGATCACGCCGTGCTGGGGTCGCTCGTAGCTGCGCGGGTCGCCGTCGAAGTGCACCGGGCCGTCGGCGAGGACGGCGAGCGGGGGGAGGAAGCGCATCACGGTGCCCGCGTTGCCGACGTCCACCTGGGCCGGGCCGCGGAGCTGGCCGGCCGGGATGATCCGCCACGCCTCGCCGCCGCCGGTGCCGCCGCTGGCGTTGTTGACGGTCTCCTCGATGCCGACGCCCAGGGCGCGCAGGCCGTCGGCCATCAGCTGGGAGTCCCGGCTGCGGAGCGGCCGGCGGATCCAGCCCGGGCCGTCCGCCAGCGCGGCCAGCACCAACGCACGGTTGGTCGCCGACTTCGATCCGGGGATGGTCACGGTGGCGTCGACGGCGCCGGTCGCAACGGGGGCGGGCCACAGGGCTTCGGTCATGGGGTCAGTCTAGGTGCCGGTCGGCCTCCGGCCCGGTTGCGCTGTCGGGGAGCGGTGAGGAGGTCCGGTGCAGGGGTCGAACGGCAAAGTGCCTGACCATTTATGTAAGGGCGACCTTTTTTGAGAATGGCGTCGCAGTTCCCCGAGCCCCTGACGGGGCTCTCCCTCGCTAGAGAGCGAGCAGCCAGGTGCCGCCCACGGTGAGGGAGGCGAGGGCGACCAGGAGGAAGAGGCCGACCCAGAAGAGCGGGCCGATCCGGGTGAGGCGGGCGAGTTGGTCGGCGTCGGTGCTGCGGGCGCCCTCGCGGCGTCGCTTGCCCTGGAGCTCCAGCACCGGGCGGACGCCCGCGAGCAGCAGGAACCAGACGCCCAGGTAGGCGAAGGCGGCCTGGAGCTGGCTGCTGCCGTACCAGGAGATCAGGAAGAAGGCGGCTCCGGTGACCACCACCGAGAGCAGGCCGAAGGCGTTCCGGATCATGATCAGCAGCCCGGCCAGCAGCACGATGGCGATCCAGAGCAGCTGGGTGACGTGCTGCCCGGCCAGCAGGGCGGCCCCGCCGAGGCCGAGCAGGGGCGGAGCGGTGTACCCGGCCGCCGCGGTGAGGATCATGCCGGGGCCGGTGGGCGGGCCCGAGGAGATGGTGAGGCCGGAGGTGTCGGAGTGCAGGCGGATGCCGGCCAGCCGACGCTTGGTCAGCAGGGCGACCAGGCCGTGGCCGCCCTCGTGGGCGATGGTCACCACGTTGCGGCTGAGCCGCCAGACCGGGTGCGGCAGGATCGCCAGCAGGGCGACCGCCGCGCTGCCGAGCACCAGCCAGTGCGGTGGCCCCGGCTGGGTGGCGGTGACGGTGTCCCACAGTCCCGCGAAGTCCATTCCGTACCTCCTTGCCGCGTTCGGACCAGCACCCTCCCATGCCAGGACGGCGGGAGGGAACCGCCCGGTTCTGCGGATCGGATGAGAAGGCCCGTGGCAAGCTGATCACCATGTGCGGACGTTTCGCCTCCACCACCGCGCCCCAGGACCTGGTCGAGGTCTTCGGGGTCGAGCAGTGGGACCCGACCGAGACCATCGCGCCGAGCTGGAACGTGGCGCCGACCGACCCCGGCTTCGTGGTGCTGGACCGGCCGCCGAAGGGCGGCGGGGCGCCGGTCCGGCAGCTGCGGGTGGTGCGCTGGGGTCTGGTGCCGGCCTGGTCGAAGTCGCCGGAGACGGCGGTGAAGATGATCAATGCCCGGGCGGACACCGTGCACGAGAAGCCCGCCTACCGGCAGGCGTTCGCGTCCCGGCGCTGCCTGCTGCCGGTGGACGGCTACTACGAGTGGGAGACCATACCCAGCGAGAAGGGCAAGCCGCGCAAGCAGCCGTTCTTCGTGCACCGGGCCGACGGCACCGTGCTGGCGCTGGCCGGCCTGTACGAGTTCTGGCGGGACCGCCGCTTCCCGGCCGACCACCCCGAGGCGTGGCTGGTCACCTGCACGGTGGTCACCACCGACGCCGAGCCCGCGCTGGCCCCGATCCACCACCGGATGCCGCTCTTCCTCGACCCGGAGTCCTTCGACGCCTGGCTCGACCCGGCGCTGAGCGACCCGGACGAGCTGCGCGGCCTGCTGGTCCCGCCGCCGCCCGGCGCGCTGCTGGCCCGGCCGATAGGTCCGGCGGTCGGCAACATCCGTAACAACGGCCCCGAACTGCTGCGACCGCTCAGCGAGCTCGAGCCGGACGGCAGCACCCTCTTCTGACGGACTCTTCTGACGGAGCGCCATGCTTGTCCCCACCCCTGTCGGCGACGCCCGGATCACCCTGTACCCCGCCGACGGCCAGGCCCACGCCCTGCTGGCGCTCGGTCACGGCGCGGGCGGCGGGGTCGAGGCCCGCGACCTGCAGGCGCTGGCCGCCGCGCTGCCCGCGCGCGGGATCACCGTGGCGCTGGTCGAACAGCCCTGGCGGGTGGCCGGGAAGAAGATCGGCCCGGCCCCGAAGACCTTGGACCGGGCCTGGTTGCCAGTGATGGCCCAACTGGCCGGGCAGCGGCTCCCGTTGGTGGTCGGCGGCCGCAGCGCGGGCGCCCGGGTGGCCTGCCGGACCGCCGGGCCGACCGGTGCCGTCGGCGTGGTCGCGCTGGCCTTCCCGCTGCACCCGCCGGGCAAGCCGGAGCGGAGCCGGGCCGAGGAGCTGCTCGGCACCGGCTGCCCGACCCTGGTGGTGCAGGCCGGGCAGGACACCTTCGGCACACCCGAGGAGTTCCCTGAACTCCCGGTCGGCCACCGGCTGGTGGCGGTCCCGTACGGGAGCCACGGTTTCGCCGTGCCCAAGCGGGCCCCGCTCGGGCAGGAGGAGGCGTTGGATCTGGTCACCGCCGCGGTCGGGGACTGGATTCTGGAGCTCTGAACGCCCGGGCATTCGACGCACCGGGAATTCCCTGACACCCGGCCGGGTTTACACCTGACGTCAGCAAGGTGTACCGGTGGAAGGCAGGGCAGGATGGGTTCGATCGCGTGCCCCGAACGGCCGGACGAGCGGGCGGCGGCCAGTGCCGCAGTGCCCGACTGGTCCGAGTGGCTGGTCGCGGGCGAGAAGCCCGTCAGCCCGATATCCTCGCTGTCGGGTCGGCCCACTCAGGTGCCGGCTCGTAAAGCCGAGGAGGTGGGTCCGGTCGTCGGAGCGGAGCACGAGGCCGAGCCGGTCGAGACGGAGCCGGGCAGCGAGATGCTGACCGGTGACGAGCTGGCCGAGGCGATCGGTGAGGACACCTTCCGGGTGTCGGTCGACGAGACCGACGACGCCAGACGCGACCGCTTCGAGCGGGACGCCCTGGGTTACCTGGACCAGATGTACTCAGCGGCGCTGCGGATGACCCGGAACCCGGCCGATGCCGAGGACCTGCTCCAGGAGGCCTTCGCCAAGGCGTACGCCTCCTTCCACCAGTTCCGCGAGGGCACCAACCTCAAGGCCTGGCTGTACCGGATTCTCACCAACACCTTCATCAACTCGTACCGGAAGAAGCAGCGGGAGCCCCAGCGCACCGCCGCCGAGGAGATCGAGGACTGGCAGCTGGCCAGGGCCGAGTCGCACATGTCGACCGGCCTGCGGTCGGCCGAGACCCAGGCGCTCGACCACCTGCCGGACAGTGACGTGAAGGACGCCCTGCAGGCGATCCCGGAGGAGTTCCGCATCGCGGTCTACCTCGCGGACGTCGAGGGCTTTGCGTACAAGGAGATCGCGGACATCATGGGTACTCCCATCGGCACGGTGATGTCCCGTCTGCACCGTGGCCGTCGTCAGTTGCGCGGCATGCTGGAGGACTACGCCCGTGAGCGCGGGCTCGTCCCGGCCGGCAGCGGGGCAGGGCAGGAAGCGAAGGGCTCGGGCTCATGAGCTGCGGCGATCCGCACGACACCGACTGTGGAGAGGTACTCGACCACCTCTACGAGCTGCTCGACAACGAGATGGCCGAGGGCGACTGCGCCAAGCTGAAGGTGCACTTCGAGGAGTGCTCCCCGTGCCTGGCGGAGTACGGCCTGGAGCAGGCCATCAAGGCGCTGGTCAAGCGTTCCTGCAGCAGCGAGCACTCCCCGGCCGACCTGCGTGGCAAGGTGCTGGCCCGGATCGACTCGATCCGGGCGGGGCAGCGGGCCGGCGAGTCGCTGACCGAGTCGCTGACGGTGGCCGAGGCCGCCGAGTAGGACCCTCCGTCCCTCCCGTAATGGTTCGCCGTCCGGTCGGTCATCACTCGTTCGAGTGAGTTGGCACTGCGCCGACCGGGGCATTCCGTGATCGGGCGTCCGCTCCGCCGGGACGGGCCCTATTCTCCTGACGAGCACTCAGCCCTTGGGTGCCCCAGGGGAACTGTGGCCGTGGCGGGGAGGCGGAGATCGCTGACGAGGACCCGGGCCCGGCCCTGCCGGGAGCGGCGCTGCGATACGGCGCCGTGGTGCTGCTCGGCGCGGTCGGCGCCCTGCTGCCGCTGGTGCTGACCGGCCCCGGCTGGCTGGCCGGTCCGGTGGACTGGCCCCGGGTCGGACTGCTGGCCGTGCTGAACGTCTGCTGGGGCTCGCTCGCCCAGGGCGGCCCGACCCCGTGTCTGCGGCTGCTCCGGGCGGTAGTGCTCGGGCGGCGGCGGGCATCCGGGCAGCCGTCGGCTCCGGAGCGGGCCGGGCCGGTCTTCCTGCCGGTGCTGTTCGCCGGGGTGCTGATGCTCCCGCCGGCCGCTGCCGCGCTGGTCGCGCTGCCCGCCGCACTGACCGCCCCGGCCGCCGCGCCGAAGGCCGCCCGCCGGGTCTGGAACGCCGCCCAGCTGGCGCTCTCCGCGTTCGCCGCGGCCGTGCTGTTCCGGCTGCTGCCCGGGCCCGAGCTGCTGCTCGGCTCCCGGTTCCCGGTCGCGGTGCTGCCCGCGCTGGCGGCCGTACTGCTGTTCTGTCTGGTCAACTCCGCGCTGGTGGGCGGGATGCGGCGGCTGGCCGAGCCCGGCCGGCCGAGCGCCCCGCCGGTCGGTGCGGTGCTGCCGGCGCTGCTGCACGGGGCCGGCGGGCTGATGGTCGCGGTGCTCTGGCAGGGCCCGTACGGCGCCTTCGCCGCGGTGCTGGCGCTGCTGCCGTTCTCCATCTCGGCCTGGGTCTCCGCCCAGGGGCACCGGGAGCGGACGGCCCACCAGGCCACCGTCCAGGCGCTGGTGCAGGCGGTGGAGATCAAGGACGCGTACACCCGGGGCCACAGCGAACGGGTCGGCCGGGCCGCCGTGCTGATCGCCCGTCAGCTCGGGATGGCGGAGGACCGGCTGCGCACCCTGCACTTCGCGGGCACCCTGCACGACGTGGGCAAGCTCGGGGTGGCCACCGAACTGCTGCGGCGGAACGGGCCGCTGACCGAGGCCGAGCGGCGGGCGGTCGAGGTGCACCCGGTGTTCGGCTTCGAGCTGGTCCGGGGGATCGACTTCCTCGGCGAGGCCAGGGACGGCATCCTGCACCACCACGAGCGGCTGGACGGGCGCGGCTACCCGAAGGGCCTGGCGGGGGAGCGGATCCCGGAGTTCGCCCGGATCATCTCGGTCGCGGACGCCTTCGACTCGATGACCTCCACCCGCTCCTACCGGCGCGGCCGGCCGGTGGCCGAGGCGGTGACCGAGCTGCAGCGCTGCGCGGGCAGCCAGTTCGACCCGGCGATGGTGCTGGCTCTGGTCGAGGCGGTCCGGCTGCACGGCTGGGAGCCCGCGCTGCCGCCGCCCGGCGGCTGGGCCGGGGAGGTCCCGGACATCCCGCTCGGCGTCCCCGAACCGGCCCGCCGCCCGGCCGGCGACCTGCTGCCCGGTGCGCCGTGACCAGGGCACTCCGGGTCACCGCGGCCCTGCTCCTGCTGCTCGGCTGCGCCGACGCGCTCTCCCACGGCATCTCCGCGCCGCTGGTGGCGGCGGCCTTCGGGGCGGTGATCGCGGTCGGCGAGCGGGTCCGGGTCACTCTCCCGGGCGATCGCGAGCAGGCCCCGATCGGTACCGCCGTCGCGCTGGCGTACGCGCTGCTCGGGCCGCTGCACGGGCTGCCCACCACGCACGGTGTCTCGCAGGTGGTGGCGGTGGCCGGGATCGGCACGCTGGCCGGGCTCGCGCCGCTGCACAGTCGCCACCGGCACCGGCGGTGCCGCCCGGAGCCGGGCCGGGTGGACGGGGCGGTCCGGCGGCTGCTCACGGTGGGGTTCGCGGCGCTGCTGTTCCAGCCGCTCTACAACAGCGGCGCGCTGGACCAGCTGCCGCTGGCCGGACCCGCGTACGGGGTGTTCCTGACGGGGGTGGCGGCGCTGGCCGCGCTCTGCGACGCCACCCTGGCGGCGGTCCAGCGGCGGGCCAGGACAGGGCTGCGGTTCGCCGCCGCGCTGGAGGACGAGCTGCGCTCGCTGCTCGGGATCGGTTCGGCGATCGTCGCCACCGGGATGCTGATCAGCCTGCTGGCGGGGGAGGTGGGGCTCTGGGCGCTGCCGCTGTTCTGCGCCCCGCTGCTGCTGGCCCAGGCCGCGTTCCGGCGGGCGGCGGCCGTCCGGGCCACCACCGGGCAGACCATCGAGACGCTGGCCAGGGCCACCGAGGTGGCCGGGTACACCCCGCCGGGCCATGCCCGCCGGGTGGCCGACACCGCCTGCGCGCTCGGCCGCGAGCTGGGCCTGGGCAGCCGGGACCTCGCCCTGCTGGAGTACGCCGCGCTGATGCACGACATCGGTCAGCTCTCGCTGGTGGAGCCGGTCCCGGACGGGGCCACCGCCCTGTTGCCCCAGCCGGAGCAGCAGCGGATCGCCCGGCTCGGCAGCGAGGTGATCAGCCGGACGGGCGTGCCCCGGCAGGTGGCCGGACAGGTGGCCAGGCTGGCCGATCCCTGCCGCGGCCCGGACGGCGACGCGGACCGGACGCTGCCGCTGGCGGCCCGGATCATCCGGGTGGCGAACGCTTTTGACGACCTGTCGGCTGCCGCCCGCCGCCGGGGCCTGACCGAGCAGGCCGGTCGGCAGGAGGTGTTCGAACTGCTCCGGTCGGAGTCCGGCCGGCTCTACGACCCCCGGGTGCTGGACGTACTGGCCCGATCCGCCGCAGTCGTCGCCCGACCCGACTGAACCCAGACCCACCCCCCAATGGCCGGTCGGTCTTGGGTGCGAGGAGCGCGGCCGACGGGCGGCGTGGTTGGATGCGGTCATAGCGTGGAAAGCCGGGGATGAAGCCCCGACGGACCGGGAACGGCACACCGGCGGACGACTACGGCAGGGACGGAACGTGAGGATCTTCCACCGCGCACGACACCGGCCGTCGGCGACCTGGCGGCAGACCACCGACCGCGCCTTCACCCTGATCGGTGACGGCCGCTACGAGGACGCCGGGCCGCTGCTGGTGATGGCCGCCGACCTGGAGCCCTGGCTCTCCGACTCCTGGTTCAACCTTGCCCTGCTGCACAAGTTCCGCCGGGACTGGGACCAGGCCAGAGCGGCCGGCCTGCGCGCGGTGGCGCTGCTGGACCGCGAACAGGGCGCCCCGGACTGGTGGAACCTCGGCATCACCGCGACCGCCCTGCAGGACTGGGCGCTGGCCCGGCGGGCCTGGCAGGCGTACGGCCTGCGGCTGCCCGGCGGCGCCCAGGACGGCACCGTCCAGCTCGACCTGGGCACCACCCCCGTCCGGCTCTCCCCGGAGGGCGAGGCCGAGGTGGTCTGGGGCCGGCGGCTCGACCCGGCCCGGATCGAGGTGCTCTCCATCCCGCTGCCCTCCTCGGGCCGCCGCTGGGGCGAGGTGGTGCTGCACGACGGCGCCCCGCACGGTGAGCGGGTCGCGGACGGGGTGGCGTACCCGGTCTTCGACGAGATCGAGCTCTGGGCGCCCTCACCGGTGCCGACCTACGTGGTGCTGCTGCAGGCGGCCACCGCGGCCGACCGAGACGCGCTGGAGCGGCTGGTCGCCGACGCGGGGTACGCGGCCGAGGACTGGACCTCCTCGGTCCGGTTGCTCTGCCGGACCTGTTCGGAGAGCCGGATGGCGGCCGACGACGGCCGCACCGTGCACCACGACCCGCACGACGACGGCGACGCGGCCCACCCGGGCCACCTCAGCCACCTGAGCCAGGCGGGCTCCGGCCTGTCCTGGCTGACCGAACGGGAGTGCGGGATCGCCGCCCCGGCCCAGCTGGTCGGCAGCCTGCTGGACCGCTGGGTGGCCGTCTCACCCGCCACCCGGGCCTACCGGGACCTCGAAGAGGTCTGCTAGTAAGGGCCTGCGGTATGCCGGGCGCCGTACTCTTTACCCGGTAGATCTTCGGCAGACCCAGAAAGCGGAAGCAACGATGGCGGATCAGCACGACCACGCGCACGACCACGACCACGCGCACGACCACGCGCCCGAGGAGGCCGCGGAGCCGAAGGTGGTCGGCGAGCTGCCCGACCTCTCCAAGGGCACCGCCCGCCCGATCACCGTGGTCGGCAACCCCGTGCTGCACCGTGAGGTCAAGACGGTCACCGAGTTCGACGCGGAGCTGGCCTCGCTGATCGACGACATGTTCGTGTCGATGTACGCGGCCGAGGGCGTCGGCCTGGCGGCCAACCAGATCGGCGTGGACGCCAAGGTGTTCGTCTACGACTGCCCGGACGACGACGGTGTCCGGCACGTCGGCCACGTGATCAACCCCGTGCTGGAGGACCTGCCGGCCGGGCAGCGGCAGCTGGACGACTCCCCGGAGGGCTGCCTCTCGGTGCCCACCGCCTACATGGAGCTGGCCCGCCCCGACTACGCCGCCGTCACCGGCCAGGACAAGGACGGCAACCCGATCCGGGTCGAGGGCTCCGGCTTCTACGCCCGCTGCCTCCAGCACGAGACCGACCACCTGTACGGCTACCTGTACATCGACCGGCTCTCCAAGCGGGACCGTAAGGACGCGCTGAAGCAGATGGCCGAGGGCACCCCCAAGTACGCCACCGTCGCCAACGACTGACGACTGGTCAAGGGCCGGTTCCGGGTACGCCCGGAGCCGGCCCTTCGTGCTGCCCCGGCTCGTACGGCAGCCCCGGGTGGCCGACCTGACTGGGTCGGCGCCCGAAGATGGCGGCCGGTCGGAGGTTCTGTTGGACTCGGTCGGCGCAGGACTCGGGGGCTGTGCGCGCATCCATGAACCTGAGGGGATTTCACACCGATGAGCATCATCAGCTGGAACGGCACCGAACCGGAGAACCCGCTGGTGCCCGGCGACGCCACCGAACGTGACAGCGTGAAGATCGTGAACGCCCTGTTCACCGGTCTGGTCGAGTACGACCCCAACACGGCCGAGCCCCGCACGGCGGTGGCCAAGTCGATCGACTCGGCCGACTCCCGCGTCTACCGGATCACACTCAACCCGGGGTGGACGTTCCACGACGGCACGCCGGTGACCGCCGCGAGCTTCGTCGACGCCTGGAACTACACCGCCTACGGCCCGAACGGGCTGCAGGGCGCCGAGTACCTGTCCCACATCGAGGGCTACGAAGCGACCCAGAACGGGACGACGGAGGAGCTGTCAGGTCTGCAGGTGATCGACGACAGCGTCTTCGAGGTGACGCTGTCGGCGCCGTTCTCCGCCTTCGTGACCCAGCTCGGCTACACCGCGTTCTTCCCCCTGCCGCGCAGCTTCTTCGCCGACAACCTGGCGTTCGAAGCCCATCCGGTCGGCAACGGCCCGTTCAGCTTCGGGTCGCACACCCCCGGCGTGAACATCGTGCTGAACCGCTACGAGGCCTACGCCGGGGCCCGCAAGCCGCGCGTGGACGGCGTGGAGTTCCGGTTCTACCGGATGCTCGAGGACGCCTACGCGGACGTGGTGGCGAACCGGCTCGACTACCTCGACTTCGTCCCGGCGGACGCGCTCGACGGCGGCCGGTACAAGCAGGAACTGGCCGGGCGCTACGTGGCCAAGCCGTACATGGGCGTGCAGTCGATCTCGTTCCCGATGTGGGACCCGCGCTTCGGTGACCGGCGGGTGCGGCAGGCGATCTCGATGGCCATCGACCGGCAGTACGTGATCGACACGGCCTTCGACGGCGACAAGATGCTCCCCGACGGCCTGGTGCCGCCGATCGTGCCCGGGTACGGCGGCAACGCCAGTGGGGACCTGTGCACCTACCAGCCGGAGAAGGCGAAGGCGCTGTTCGAGACCACCGGCTTCGAGGGCCCGATCGAGCTGACCTCCAACGACGACTCGGCCAACCAGGTGTGGATCGACGCGGCCTGCCGCACGATCACCGCAGCGCTGGGCGTCGAGGCCAGGTACGCGCCGGTGCCGACCTTCGGTGAGTTCCGCAAGCTGATCAACGAGCAGAAGGTCACCACGATCTTCCGTTCCGGCTGGGTCGCCGACTACCCGTCGATCGAGAACTTCCTCAACCCGATCTTCCGCACGGGTGCGGCGGTGAACGGCTCCGGCTACTCCAACCCGGAGGTGGACGCGCTGCTGGCCGAGGCGGATGCGGCGCCCTCGGAGAAGGAGGGCTGGGAGCTCTACCAGCAGGCGGAGAAGATGATCCTGCAGGACATGCCCGCGATTCCGCTCTGGTACCAGAAGGTCGAGTCGGGCTGGTCCACCAGGACCGGGAACGTCACCGTCACGCCGCTGCTGCAGCTGGACCTGTTCGACGTGACGATCACGGACTGACCCCCGGGCGAGAGCGCCACCACACCGTCACCACACCGGGGTTTCCTGAATTCGGAACCGCCCTGTCAGCTGAGTCAAAGGAGACGACATGCCGTCCGAGACCGTGGAACTGCCGAACATCCGGGTGACCGCCGAGCCGGCGCCGAGCATCACCACCGACGCCCAGTACGAGCGCGAGTGGCTCCCGTCCGACATCGCGCCGGTCAAGTAACGCCGGACGGCGGGCCGGTCACCGGGCCGGAACGTCGCCCGCTACCGGCTGGGCCTGACCGTGCTCGCCCGGCACTTCCCGGAGGCGGCCGGCCGGTTCGCGCGGCTGGGGGAGGCCGAGGACGCGGCGCTCCGCCCGTTCCTCTACGACCCGGTGCTGCGGAACGCCTTCGAGAACGACATGGTCGCGCTGGAGAACCACCGGCAGGCCCCGAGCGAGTTCGCCCGGCAGCTGACCGAGGCAGACCTGGACGCCGGCGACGGGCTCGGACCGACCGAGCGGCTGATGGCGCGGCGCGGCCGGCCGTGGGCCGGCCGAGGGGTCGGCTGGGTGTGGACCGAGCTCCGCCCCGAGGTGGCCGAACTGCCGCTCGCCGTACGGCTGGAGGAGCTCAAGCAGGGCAGCTTCACCGACCTGCGCGGCGCCCGCCGGGTCACCCCGGACGAAGCACAGCTGGCCGGGCTCGGCCGGGGCGCAGAGCTGCTGGCCGCCCTGCTGCCGTACGCGGGTGCGGGGGTCTTCCCGCATGTCTCGCTGGTCGGTCTGGCCCAAGGGGCGGCCGACGACGGCGAGTTGCACTCGTTCTCCGGCGGCGACCCGCTGCCCTCGGCGCTGTTCATCGCGCCGGAGCACCTGAGTGACCCGTGGATGACCGCCGAGATCCTGTTGCACGAGGGGCTGCACCTCAAGCAGTTCGACATGCTGCGGACCGGCTCGCTGGTCGCCGACCCCGGCCACCAGGTGGAGATCCCCTGGCGGTTGACCCCGTGGTCGCTGACCCGGGTGCTGGCCGCCCTGCACGTCTACACCCACCTGGTGCTGTTCTTCGCGGCCGCCGCCGACGCGCCGGCCGAGCTGCGCGAGCGCTTCGGCGCACCGCCGGTCACCGAGGGCGTGGGGGTGCCGACGCCGGGCAGCCGGGCCGCCGTGGAGGGCGGGTACGTCACCAGCGCCGAGCGGGCCGGCCATCTCGGGCGGCAGGCGCTGGAGGTGCACGGCGAGGCGCTGACCCCGGCCGGCCGACGGTTCGTCAGGTGGCTGCTGGACGCGGTGGCGCCGCTGGCGCCGAACGTCCGGGTGACCGTCCCCGAACCCGTCGCCACGCCGGCCGCGGCGCCCGCGCTCGACCCGCGCGGCTACCGCAAGGCCGAGCCGGTGGCGGTCTGCGCACTGCCGGAGCAGCACCAACTACTCGCCTACGCACCGGAGTCGGCGCGGTTCCACTGGCTCAACGAGCACGCCTGGCTGATCTACGCGCTGTGCGACGGCAGTACGCCGGAGGAGATCGGCGCGGCCTACGCCCGGCAGGGCGGCGGCGTCGCCGACGCCGGGTTCGCGCTCGGCATCGCGGGGCTGGCGGCGGCCGGACTGGTGGTCCCGGTCACCGAGCTGCACCGGCGGATCCCGGCGGGGGACGCCGCACTGCAGCTGGTCTGAACAGCGCGGAAGGGSGCGGGGRGAACCCCCCCCCCCTCCCGGGGGGGGCCGGCCGTCGAAGCCGAACGGGTTGCTGGAGCCGTACCGGATCGGCAGGCCGAGGCGGGCCAGCCGTTGGTCGGCGACCGCCTGCAGGTACTCCCGCATCGAGGCGGTGTTCATCCCCGGCAGGCCCTCACCGCAGAGGTCCTCGGCGAACTGGAGCTCGGCCTCGACGGCCTCCTCCAGCATCGCGGTGACCTGCTTGGCCATCTCCTCGTCGAAGAGGTCGGGCTCCTCGGCGCGGACGGTGTCCACCACCGAGAAGGCGAAGTCCATGTGCATGGACTCGTCCCGGAACACCCAGTTGGTGCCGGTGGCCAGACCGTGCAGCAGGCCCCGGGACCGGAACCAGTACACGTACGCGAAGGCGCCGTAGAAGAACAGCCCCTCGACGCAGGCCGCGAAGCAGATCAGGTTGAGCAGGAAGGCCCGGCGGTCGTCCTTGCTCTGCAGCGAGTCGAGGTGGTCGACCGCGTTCATGTACTTGAAGCAGAACTGCGCCTTCTGGTGGATGGAGGGGATGTTCTCCACCGCGTCGAAGGCCGCCGACCGGTCCTCGGGATCGGGCAGGTAGGTGTCGAGCAGCGTCAGGTAGAACTGGACGTGCACGGCCTCCTCGAACAGCTGCCGGGACAGGTAGAGCCGGGCCTCGGGGGAGTTGATGTGCTTGTAGAGGCTCAGCACCACGTTGTTGGAGACGATCGAGTCACCGGTGGCGAAGAAGGCGACCAGACGGCCGATCATGTGCCGCTCGCCGTCGCTGAGCTTGGCGAGGTCGGCGACGTCGGAGTGCAGGTCCACCTCCTCGACGGTCCAGGTGTTCTTGATCGCGTCGCGGTACTTGTCGTAGAACGACGGGTAGCGCATCGGACGGAGCGTCAGCTCGAAGCCCGGGTCGAGCAGCATCTTCTCGCGGTCGGGGGTGGTGCTCACTGGCAGGCCTCGCAGGACTCGGGGTTCTCCAGGGAGCAGGCGAGCGCTGCCTCCTCCTCCGGAGTGAGGGTGGTCGGAGCGGCCACCGCGACGGGGGCGGACGGCGCCGGGACGGCGGCGCGGGCGGCACCGGAGGCGGCCTGGGCGATCCGGGTGGCCGGGCGCGAGCGCAGGTAGTAGGTGGTCTTCAGACCGACCTTCCAGGCGTACGCGTACATCGAGCTCAGCTTGCCGATGGTCGGCGCAGCCATGAAGAGGTTCAGCGACTGGCTCTGGTCGATGTACGGCTGCCGGGCGGCGGCCAGGTCGATCAGCGCCCGCTGCGGCAGCTCCCAGGCGGTGCGGTAGAGCGAACGGACCTCGGCGGGCAGCCAGTTGAGGTCCTGCACCGAGCCGTTCGACTCGCGCAGCGCGTCCCGGGTCTGCGCGTCCCAGACGCCCAGCTCCTTGAGGTCGCGGATCAGGTACGGGTTGACCTGGAGGAACTCGCCGGAGAGGGTCTCGCGCTTGAACAGGTTGGACACCTGCGGCTCGATGCACTCGTACACGCCGGCGATCGAGGCGATGGTCGCGGTCGGCGCGATCGCCAGCAGCAGCGAGTTGCGCAGGCCGGTCTCGGCGATGGTGGCGCGCAGCGCGTCCCATCGGTCGGCCCACTGCGGCGCGGTCTCGAAGTGGTCGATGTGCAGCTGGCCGCGGGCGGCGCGGGTCTCCGCGTACGCCTCGTGCCGGCCGAGCTGGACGGCCAGCTCGCTGGAGCGCTCGTAGGCGACCAGCATGATCCGCTCGGCGATCAGCGTGGAGAGCTGCTTGGCCTCGGCCGAGTCGAAGTCCAGCCGGAGCTGGAAGAAGACGTCCTGAAGGCCCATCACGCCGAGGCCGACCGGGCGCCAGCGGGAGTTGGAGGTGCCGGCCTCGGGGGTCGGGTAGAAGTTGATGTCGATGACCCGGTCCAGGAAGGTCACGGCGGTGCGCACGGTGGCGTCCAGCCGGTCCCAGTCCATGGAGTTGAGCAGGTCGGCGGCGGTGGCGCCGATCGCGACGTGCGCACCGAGGTTGACCGAGCCGAGGTTGCAGACCGCGGTCTCGGAGTCGTCGGTGACCTCCAGGATCTCGGTGCAGAGGTTCGAGGAGTGCACGGTGCGGCCGGGCACGGCGGTCTGGTTGGCGGCCCGGTTGGCGGCGTCCTTGAAGGTCATCCAGCCGTTGCCGGTGGTGGCCAGGGTGCGCATCATCCGGGCGTACAGGGTCTGCGCCGGGATGGTGCGGACGGCCTTGCCCTCGGCTTCGGCCTTCAGGTAGGCGGCGTCGAAGTCGGCGCCCCAGAGGTCGACCAGCTCGGGCACGTCGGCGGGGGAGAACAGCGACCAGTCGGCGTTGGCGTTCACCCGGCGCATGAACTCGTCCGGGATCCAGTGCGCGAGGTTCAGGTTGTGCGTACGCCGCGCCTCCTCGCCGGTGTTGTCGCGGAGCTCCAGGAACTCCTCGATGTCGGCGTGCCAGGTCTCCAGGTACACGCAGGCGGCGCCCTTGCGGCGGCCGCCCTGGTTCACCGCGGCGACCGAGGAGTCCAGGGTGCGCAGGAACGGGACGATGCCGTTGGACTTGCCGTTGGTGCCGCGGATCAGGCTGCCGCGCGAACGGATCCGGCTGTAGGAGAGGCCGATGCCGCCGGCGTGCTTGGAGAGCCGGGCGATCTGCGCGTAGCGGCTGTAGATCGAGTCCAGGTTGTCCAGCGGCGAGTCCAGCAGGTAGCAGGAGGACATCTGCGGGTGCTTGGTGCCGGAGTTGAAGAGCGTCGGCGAGGAGGTCAGGTACTCCAGGCGGCTCATCAGGGTGTAGAGCTCGGCCACCTCGGCCACCGACTGCTCGGTGTCACCGACCGCGAGACCGGCCGCGACCCGGAGCAGGAAGTGCTGCGGGGTCTCGATCACCTTGCGGGTGATCGGGTGGCGCAGCAGGTACCGGGACTGCACGGTGCGCAGGCCGAAGTACTCGAAGCGGTCGTCGCCCTGCTGGTCGATCAGGGCGTCGAAAGCGTCGGAGTGCTTGGCCACGAACGCGGCGGTGACGTCGCCGATCAGGCCCTCGGTGTGGCCGACCACGATCGAGGCGGAGAAGGAGACGGCGCCCTGGCCGATCGCCTCGTCCTGGATCTCCAGGGCGAGCAGGCGGGCGGCGAGCTTCGAGTACTGCGGGTCCTCGGCGATCATCGAGGCGGCAGCTTCCACGGCCAGTCCGCGCAGCTCGGCGAAGTCCGAGTTGGCGTTCCGGCCGCGCAGCGCAGCGGCCGCGACGTGGCCGGGGTCCACCTGGGGCAGGTCGATGCTGCGGTCGGTGAGCAGCCGAAGCAGCGCAGCACCAGGGTCGGTGTGAGCGGAGTCGGCAGAACCCTGGGAGGGCAGGGCAACTGAGGCAGCGATGGTCAAGGCGCTTCTCTCCTGGCGGCGGCGGTCGGCGAGGGGCTACCGGACCGTCAGGGCACAGGGGAGCGGCGCGGAACACCTGACGGCGCGCGCGAATACCCCCCCGGCCCGCCCGCGAGGCCCGGATGTCACTGCTGTGCTGAATGGCGTCTGCGGGGAAGCCGTGTCGCACACCGTCGGCAGGTCCTCGGACTCACGGGCGCCCCTTGGGCCGCGCGCTCACCGCTGCGGGGCAGTCCCGGAATCACACCGGGTTCCCCTGCTTCGACAGCGAGAGCGAGCATACATGTAGTGGCACCCTGCCGACGTGACCCCACATCTTGTGCGCGCAGTGTGTCGGGCTGACTCCTCGTCGGGTTCGGGGACGACGCCGTCGGATCGGTCGGCGGACGGTCGGCGCACACTGCCCGGGCACAAAACAGTCACCGATCGGCCCTGCGTCGGCGCTTTGGATTACTATCTCGCCTCATGAGCGAGGGAACGGGTACGCCGACCGGTCAGCAGCCCGAACAGCCGATACCGGGCCAGCCGGTCCCGCAGCCTCCGTACCCGCAGCCGGGGCCGGGGCAGCCGGGTGGCATGTATCTGCCGCAGCAGGCCCCGTGGCAGCAACAGCAGCAGTTCGGCGGGCCGGTTGAGCCCGACTGGGCCGATCTGGCGGACCGTCACGAGCAGGAGTCCCGCAAGCGCCGTCGGCGCCTGATCGGTGGCGTCGTCGTCGCCGTCCTGGTGGTCGGCGCCCTGACCGCCACCGGTGTGGTGATCGCGGGCAAGCGCGGGGAGGAGCCCAAGCCCGGCCCGACCACAGCCGTCTCCTCGCCGGCGGCCTCTCCCGCGAAGCCCACCCCATCGCCGAAGGCCGCCGACCTGTTGGCGAGTACGGCCACCGACAAGGGGCCGACCGATGCCGCAGCCCTCTTCCCGGCCCAGACCAGGACGATCGACGGCCGGACCTGGACCCGACTGGTCACGGACAGCGACGCCGCCTGCGGCACGACGACGGGCGGGCTGGGCAAGGTCCTGGTCGGCGCTTCCTGCCGGGGCCTGGTGCGCGCCAGCTACGTCTCCGAGGGCAGCGTGGTGACGGTCGGAATCGCGGTGTTCGAGAAGAAGGAGAGCGCCGACGCGGTGCTGGCCAAGCATGTCGGGGCGATCCAGGGGCTGGTCGAGAAGGGCGCCAACTTCTGCACCTCGGGCGGCTGCCCGGAGACGCACGCCTCGCTCGGCCGGTACGTGTTCTACACGGTGGCCGGCTCGCTCAAGCCCGAGGTGAAGGACGACCCGGTCTCGGCGGCCGCGGCCAAGTCCTTCGCGGACTTCACCAAGAAGACCCTGACGGACCGGGTCATCAAGAAGGCCTCGGAGAGCCCGGCCGGCTGACGCCCGCGGGCCGGACGGCTCGTCAGAAAGCCATCGCGTAGACCAGCAGGCGCACCCCGGGTCGGACGTCCCAGTCCCGCTCGGGGGTTCGCCGGAAGCCCAGCCGCTCGTAGAGCCGGTGGGCCGAGGTCATCGACGGGCGGGTGGAGAAGGCCATCCCGGTCAGCCCGAGCTCCCGGCTGCGGGCGATCGAGGCGCGGACCAGGGCCTCGCCCGCTCCCCGGCCGCGCGCCGCGCCGCTGACCGCGAGCATCCGGATCTCACCCTCGGACGGTTCGGCGATGTCGGCGAAGCCGGTGCCGCCGACCGCGAAGGTCACGCAGCCGAGCACTCGTCCGTCGGCCGGATCGACCGCGACGAGGAGTTCCGCCTGCTCGAACCGAGGGCGGGCGTCAAGGAGTTGAGCGGCGTAAGGGCCGTCGGCCGGGCTGTGGCCGTCACCGACGAAGGCTTCGTGGGTGACGGCTCCGACTGCTTCGAGATCGGCTTCGACGGCGCGGCGGATGACGAGGTCCATGCTGCCAGTCTGCCCGAACGCGAGTCCGATGCGGCGGGCAGGGCGCCGAGCAGCCGGTCGCCGGGAGCGGGTTCGCGGGGATAGCCGCCGGGGTGGTGCCAGTTGTCGCGGCCGTGCCGGGAGTTGCGCTCGACGTCCCGGCCGACCAGCGCGCCCAGCAGGGCGAACGAGCCGAGGACGGCGAGCAGGGCCAGGGCACTTGCGAGGGTGGAGGAGTTCATGGCTCCACTCTCCCGCCGCCCGCGCGGCGGGACGAGTGGCAGAAATGACCTGTTGCATCGATATCCTGCCATCGGGCATCCTGACAGCATGCTGCAGAACGTCGTCACCGTGGTGCTGGAAGAGGTCCACCCCTTCGAACTCGGCCTGGCCTGCGAGGTCTTCGGCCTCGACCGGAGCGACAACGGCCTGCCGGTCTACGACTTCGCGGTGGCCTCCGACCGGCCGGGGAAGCTGCGCACCCACGCCGGGTACAGCATCGACGTCGAGCACGGTGCCGAACGGCTGGCCCAGGCCGACCTGGTGATCGCCGCCGCCACGACGATCCGGGACGAGTACCCGGCGCCGCTGATCGAGGCGCTGCGGGCGGCGGCCGAGCGCGGCGCGCGCGTTCTCTCGATCTGCAGCGGCGCCTTCCTGCTCGGCGCCGCCGGGCTGCTGGACGGCCGCCGCTCCACCACCCACTGGCGGCACACCGACCGGCTGGCCGCCCGCTTCCCGCTCACCAGGGTCGAGCCGGACGTGCTCTACGTGGACGAGGACCCGGTGATCACCTCGGCCGGCACCGCCGCCGGGATCGACGCCTGCCTGCACCTGGTCCGCAAGCTCCAGGGCGCCGAGGTGGCCCGTGGGATCGCCCGGCGGATGGTGGTCGCGCCGCACCGGGACGGCGGGCAGGCCCAGTTCGTCGCCCGGCCGCTGCCGGAGAACGACGAGGACTCGCTCGGCGGCCTGCTCGACTGGCTCCGCCGGCACCTGCACCAGGAGCTGACGGTGGAACAGCTCGCCGCCCGGGCCCACATGTCGCCGCGCACCTTCGCCCGCCGGTTCCAGCAGGAGACCGGCACCACCCCGCACCGCTGGCTCACCAACCAGCGCCTGCTCCAGGCCCAACGCCTGCTGGAGGGCACCAACGAGCCGGTCGAGATGGTCGCGGCCTCCTGCGGCTTCGGTAACGCGGCCACCCTCCGCCACCACTTCACCCGCTGGCTCGGCACCACCCCGCAGGCCTACCGCCGCACCTTCGGCTAGAGGTGGTCGGTGCGGTTCCACGAATCCGGGCGGAGCGAGCCGGCCCGGTTGCGCCAGAGACTGGTGGAGCAGTTGGCGACGGGGGGGAGATCGAGCAGCTGGGATTCGCTCAACCGGTCGAGGACGTAACGGATCATCAGCACCGGGCAGTCGTGCGCGACCACCAGCACCGGCCGGCCGTCCTCCTCCTCACGGAGGTCCCGGAGCAGGCTCCGCACCCGCAGCGCGACGTCCAGAAACGATTCGCCGCCCGGCGGGCGGTAGTAGAGCTCGCCC
This sequence comes from Kitasatospora sp. P5_F3, assembly GCF_054049135.1. Taxonomy (NCBI): domain Bacteria; kingdom Bacillati; phylum Actinomycetota; class Actinomycetes; order Kitasatosporales; family Streptomycetaceae; genus Kitasatospora; species Kitasatospora sp. P5_F3. Next base: position 67,596 of record NZ_JBFUMY010000050.1, read on the forward strand.
ATCTTGCGCCGGCGGGCCGCCTCGCCCGGGTGCTCCTTCTCGATCGCGGCCTTGGTGAGCATCTCCAGCACGCCCAACTCCCGGTCCCGCAGCCGGTCGTCGTGGCGGACGGTCAGACCGACCGGCACCGCCCCGAGCCCGCTCGCCTGGGCGAGCGCGATCCGGGCCGTCTCGGTGGTCCGCACGTAGGGCGAGCACCAGACCGAGCGCGGCCGGTCGGCCGGGGGGAGGGCGGCCCACCAGCGGCCGAGTGCCTGGGCCTGCGCCTGGCCGTGCAGCGAGAGCGGGATGTCGGCGTCCCGGCAGGTGATCGGGACGGTCAGCGCGCCGGTCTCGGTCGCGAGCTGGAACTCGACGTTGGCGATGCTCTCGCCGTGTCTGGTGGCGATCAGCACCGAGGGCTGGGGCGCCGGGGTGCGGACGGTGCTGCGGTGGCCGTTCAGGACGTTACTGCTGGGTTCCGCCATGTTCTTCTCCCCGTGGTCCGGTCATAGAAATGATCGCGCCGTCCTTCCAGTGTTGACCGGGAGGACGGCGCGATCACAGGGCGCGCGCGGTACGGGCCGGTGCGCCCGGGTGAATCAGTGCGCCGCGACAGGCTCCGGAGCCTCCGGGGCGTCGGCCGTCTTCGACCGGGGCGGGGCCTCGGCCGTGTAGTCGGACGAGCTGGTCTCGTCGACGCTGTCGGCCACCTTGGCGGCCCGCAGGACCAGCGTGAGCACCACGGTGACCAGCACGTTGAGCACGAAGGCGGTCAGGCCGATGTAGCCGATCTCGCCGATGCCGGGGATCTCGGCCGAACTGCCGCCGAAGTGCTTGGTGGCGGCCGAGGAGACCCCGTACGCCTTCCAGGTGCCGTAGGTCATGCCGACCGCCCAGCCGGCCAGCAGCGCCCAGCGGTGGAACCACCGGGTGAACAGGCCGCCGACGATCGACACGAAGGTCTGCAGGATCCAGATCCCGCCGAGCAGCTGGAGGTTGATCGCGAACTGCTTGTCCATCAGCAGCACGAAGGCCAGCGCGCCGACCTTGACCAGCAGCGAGGCCAGCTTGGCGACCTTGGTCTCGTCCGCCGGGGTGGCGGCCGGCTTCAGGAACTCCTTGTAGATGTTGCGGGTGAACAGGTTGGCCGCGGCGATCGACATGATCGCGGCGGGCACCAGCGCGCCGATCCCGATCGCGGCGAAGGCCACCCCGGTGAACCAGTCCGGGAACATGTTCTCGAACAGCTGGGGCACCGAGAGCTGCGGGTTGAAGCCCTTCACGCCGGTCCCGACACCGGCCGCGATGGCCATGAAGCCGAGCAGCGCGAGCAGACCGAGCATCAGCGAGTACGCGGGCATGATGGCCATGTTCCGGCGCACCGTGTTGCGGGACCTGGAGGCCAGTACGCCGGTCACCGAGTGCGGGTACATGAAGAGCGCCAGCGCCGAGCCGAACGCCAGCGTGGCGTACCCCCACTGCGCCTTCGGGCCGGTGATCAGCGCGCCCTTGGAGCCCGGGGCGCTGAACTTCTGCGCGGCCGAGTCGAAGATCGCGCCGTAGCCGCCGAGCCGCATCGGGATGTAGATCACCGCGACGATGATCACCAGGTACACCAGGGTGTCCTTGACGAAGGCGATCAGCGCCGGGGCGCGCAGGCCGGAGGAGTAGGTGTAGGCGGCCAGCACCGCGAAGGCCAGGAACAGCGGCAGGTCCTTGACGAACCAGTTGCTGTCCGCGCTGCCGCCGACCCCGAGCACGTCCAGCACGGCCTGGATGCCGACCAGTTGGAGCGCGATGTACGGCATGGTGGCCAGGATGCCGGTGAGCGCGACCACCAGCGCGAGCGGCCTGGAGCCGTACCGCCCGCGGACGAAGTCGGCCGGGGTGACGTAGCCGTGCACCCGGGAGACCGACCACAGACGCGGCAGGAAGAGGAAGACCAGCGGGTACGCGATGATCGTGTACGGCACCGCGAAGAAGCCCGCCGCGCCCGCCCCGTAGACCAGGGCGGGGACGGCGACGAAGGTGTACGCCGTGTAGAGGTCGCCGCCGAGCAGGAACCAGGTGACCCAGGTGCCGAAGCTGCGGCCGCCGAGGCCCCACTCGTCCAGGTGCTGGGCGTTGTCCGCCCGGCGCCAGCGCGAGGCCAGGAAGCCCATCACGGTGACCAGCACGAAGAACACCAGGAAGACCGTCAGCGCGGTCCAGTTGACGCCGGAGTGGCTCATGCGGACGCACCGCCCGCCGCGGCCTTGCGGGCCTGCTCGTCCCGGCGCAGCAGCAGGTACGCCGCCACTGTGAAGATCGCCGAGGCCGGCACCCAGGCCAGCTGGTACCAGTAGAAGAAGGGCAGTCCGCCCAGTTCGGGGGTGGCCTTGGTGTACGAGGACACCCAGAGCATCGCGACGACCGGGAGCAGCAGGCTCAGCCCGGCGAGCACCCGCGCGGGGGTGACCACCGGGAGCTGCGCTCCGGCCGGGGTTTCTGACGACATGTGAACGGCTCCGCTGGTGAGGGCTCACCTCAACGCGCCGCAACGCACAGGATCGTGCGTCCGCCGAGCAGCACCCGTGGTGATCGACTTGTCACTACGGCAGCGAAATCTAGGTCACCGGGTGACGCGTGTCACTACTCCGTGCTGAACTTCCCGGATATCGGACCAATGCCTCGTCAGGAGGCCGGTCGCTGGAGGCGGGTGATGAACTTGTAGCGGTCGCCCCGGTAGATCGAGCGGACCCACTCGACCGGTGTGTCGTCGGCGTCGAAGGAGTGCCGGGAGAGCTGGAGCATCGGCAGTCCGAGGTCGGAGCCGAGCAGCCCGGCCTCGCGCGGGTTGGCCAGGGTGGTCTCGATGGTCTCCTCGGCCTCCGCCACGGTCACCCCGTACACCTCGCGCAGCGCGGTGTAGAGGGAGTTGTGCTTGACCAGGTTGCGGCGTAGCGCGGGGAAGCGCTTGGCGGAGAGGTGCGCGACCTCGATCGCCATCGGGTCGCCGTTGGCGAGACGCAGCCGCTCGATCCGGAGCACCCGGCCGCCGGGCTTGATGTCAAGCAGCGGGGCCAGCCGGTCGTCGGCGGTGATGTAGCCGACCTCGATCAGCCGGGAGGTGGGCTCCAGGCCCTGCGCCCTCATGTCCTCGGTGTAGGAGGTGAGTTGGAGTGCCTGGGCGACCTTGGGCTTGGCCACGAAAGTGCCCTTGCCCTGGATCCGCTCCAGCCGGCCCTCGACCACCAGCTCCTGCAACGCCTGCCGGACGGTGGTCCGGGAGGTGTCGAACTGTGCGGCCAGTGCCCGCTCCGGCGGCACCGGAGTGCCGGCCGGCTGGGTCTCGGTGAGCTGTAGCAGGTGGCGCTTCAGTCCGTAGTACTTAGGCACGCGGGCGGTCGGGTCGGCCGCGCTCTGTGTCGGCAGGTTCTTGGCCTGGGGGTGGTTCACCTGGGCAGTGGTGCCCCCGTCGCTGCTCATCCGCCGCATCTCCCGGTGCTCGCGAAGCCTTCCCGGGCCCCGCTTCATCGTTAACGGCACACATCGTTGCACGTATGAGCCGTGAACGGGGCCCTCATCACGCGATGAACGATGAGCGGTGTCGGCTTGATAACGGGTGGTCCTGATTGGTTCTGGAGCCGTTGACACACCCATTGGTCTAGGCCAAGCTCCTGGCATCTGGTCTACACCACTGCAGACCAAACATGAATTTCCCAACCCCGTTCCAAGGGTTCGCGACAGGCTTTCCGCCGATATATGTCGGTACGTCGCTGCCCAGGTGGGGGCAACCCGGGCATCCCTCAGGAGGATGGCGTGAAGCGTCAGCTCATCGCGGCGGTCGGCGTCGCAGCAATGGTCGTCGGTCTTGCCGCTTGTGGTTCGGACGCGAAGAGCGGCGGTGACGCGAAGGAGGCCGCCCCCACCGCCCTCACCGTGTGGCTGACCGTCGACGCCCAGCAGAACTGGCCGGACCTGGTGAAGTCGGCGGACGACGCCATCACCGCCAAGTACCCGGGCATCAAGATCAACCACGAGTACTACGGCTGGAAGGACAAGAACACCAAGCTCGACTCCGTTCTTGCCACCGACGCCGTGCCGGACGTGGTCGAGATGGGCAACACGGAGATGCTGCCCTACATGATCAAGGGTGCGCTGGCCCCGCTGGAGACCGCGAAGTTCGAGAACAGCAGCGCGTGGCTGGACGGCCTCAAGGCCTCCGCCACCTACAACGGCAAGACCTACGGTGTCCCCTACTACGCCGGTGCCCGCGTGGCCACCTGGCGCAAGGACATCGCCGCGGGCGCCGGCGTCACCGCCGTGCCGACCACCTACGCCGACCTGACCGCTGCCCTGGACAAGATCCAGGCCAAGCAGGGCGACAAGTTCTCGGCCTGGTACCAGCCGTCGCGTGACTGGTACACCGCGATGTCCTTCGTCACCGACGCCGGCGGCTCGATCGCCAAGCAGGACGGCGACAAGTGGAAGGCCTCGCTCTCCACCCCGGAGTCCATCAAGGGCCTGACCGCCTGGAAGGACGCCCTCGGCAAGTACATGAAGGGCGACCTGACCAAGGACGACGCGGACCGCTACATCGTCTACGGCCTGGGCAGCTCCAACATGATCTACGGCTCGGGCTGGGAGGGTGGCTCCGCCGCCGACCCGAAGTTCGACAAGACCGGTGGCACGCTCAAGGACAACCTCGTGTCCTTCGTGATGCCCGGCCCGTCCGGCAAGAACCTCTCCACCTTCCTCGGTGGTTCGGACCTCGCCGTGCCGGTGAAGTCGAAGGCCAAGACCGCCGCTTCCGAGTGGATCAACGCCTTCACCAACACCAAGGCCCAGGAAGTCCTGATCAAGGCGGGCAACCTGCCGAACAACAAGACCCAGCTGGCCCCGCTCAAGGCGGACCCGAAGACCGCGCCCACCGCGACCGCGGCCGAGATCAGCTGGTTCGTCCCGACCGCGCCGGGCTGGCTGCAGGTCGAGAAGGCGAACATCCTGCAGAACGCCCTGCAGGACATCGCCCAGGGCAAGAAGACGGTCGAGGAGGCCGCCAAGGCCGCCGACACCGCCATCGACGCCGTGATCAACAAGGCCTGATCAACCGTCAGCCCGTCGGCCCCCTCGCTGTGAGAGGGGGCCGGCGGGCCCCGGTCGTGAGGCCCCTGAAGTATGCAAGCGCCAGGCGTAGCTGAGGAGCACGTGATGAGTGCCGACACATCCACCGCGAAGGTGCCGCCGCAGCGGCCCTCATCATCTGCGGCAGCCCCCGCTCCAGGCAGAGCGCCCCGCCGTTCGCTGGGCAACCGGCTGTCCGGCACAGCCACCCCGTGGCTGCTGCTGGCGCCGACCATGGTCGTGCTGGCCGTGGTGCTCGGCTACCCGCTGGTCCGCCTGGCCACGCTGTCGTTCCAGAACTTCGGCCAGTCCCAGCTGTGGGGCTTCCAGCCCACCGAGTGGCTCGGCTTCGACAACTTCTCCGCGGTGCTGAGCGACAGCGTCTTCTGGGACGTGGTCGTCCGCACCATCATCTTCACCCTCGGTGCCGTGGCCTTCACCATGGTGCTCGGCCTGTTGATCGCGATGCTGCTGATCCGGGTCTCCAGCTGGGTGAAGACGCTGATGAACATCGCCCTGGTGGCGAGCTGGGCGATGCCGATCGTGGTCGCCGTCACCGTCTTCAAGTGGATGTTCGACACCGACTACGGCGTCATCAACTGGCTGCTGACCAAGGTCGGTCTGGACTTCGACCGGCACAACTGGTTCATCGACTCCACCCAGGGCTTCGCCATCATCATGGTGCTGGTGGTCTGGGGTGCGGTCCCGTTCGTGGCGATCACCTTGCACGCCGGTCTGACCCAGGTCCCGAAGGAGCTGGAGGAGGCGGCCCGGATGGACGGGGCCGGCGCCTTCAAGGTCTTCCGCTACGTCACCATCCCGGTACTGAAGCCGATCATCGTCATGCTGGCCACCCTCTCGGTGATCTGGGACATGGGTGTCTTCGCCCAGGTCTTCCTGATGCGCGGCGGCCACCCCGAGCCCGAGTACCAGTTGCTCACCACGTACTCGTACGACAAGGCGTTCGTGGTGAACGACTACTCCATGGGTTCGGCCATCGCCCTGCTGACCGTTCTGCTGCTGCTCGGCGTGATCGCCGTCTACATGCGCCAGATGCTGAAGATTGGAGAGGTGGAGTGACGATGACCGACTCGGCCGCACCTCGCGAGACCGCCGTGACCGAACTGCCGGCGAAGGCCACTCCCGCTCCGAAGATCAAGGCCAAGGCACCGCGCCCGAAGGGCCGCAGCCTCTACAACCTGATCGGTGTCGCGGTCGCCGCGATCCTCGGCTTCCCGGTGTACTGGATGGTCAACACCGCGCTGAAGCCCGACAAGTACGCGATCTCGAACGACCCGAAGTTCCTGCCGTTCCCGATCACGCTGGACAACTTCAAGCGCGCCCTCGAGGTCTCCGACTTCTGGGGCCCGGTGTTCCGCAGCCTGATCATCGCGGGCACCACGGTGGCGATCGGCCTGGTGGTCGGCCTGCTGGCCGCGCTGGCGATCTCCCGGTTCGCGTTCCGCGGCCGCAAGGTGGTCATCGTCGGCATCCTGACGGTGCAGATGGTCCCGCTGGTCGCGATGATCATCCCGGTCTTCCTGCTGCTGAACGACCTGGGCCAGTACAACAAGCTCTCCGGCATCATCCTGACCTACCTCACCTTCGTGCTGCCGTTCACGGTCTGGACCCTGCGCGGGTTCATCGTGAACATCCCGAAGGAGCTCGAGGAGTCGGCCATGGTCGACGGCTGCACCAGGACCGGGGCGTTCGTCCGGGTGGTCTTCCCGCTGCTCGCGCCCGGCATGGTGGCCACCGCGATCTACGGCTTCATCCAGGCCTGGAACGAGTACCTGTACGCGCTGCAGCTGCTCAGCCAGACCAACACCACCGCGACCGTGTGGCTCGGCAACTTCACCACGACGCGTGGCACCGAGTACGCGCCGATGATGGCCGGCTCCACGATGATGGCCATCCCCGTGGTGATCTTCTTCCTGCTCGTCCAGCGCCGTATCGCCTCCGGTCTCACCGCCGGTGCCGTGAAGGGATGACCCGATCATGAGCATCCTCACCCCCGCCGTGACCGACAGCGACCAGCTGCACCGCGATGCGCTGACGGTCCTTCAGCCCGGGTTCGTCGGCACCACCATGCCGGAGTGGGTCCGCCGTCACCTGGCCGCCGGGCTCGGGTCGGTCGCGCTGTTCGCCCGCAACGTGGTGAACCCGGAGCAGCTGGCGGCGCTCACCGCCGAGCTGCGTTCGGAGAACCCGGACCTGCTGATCGCGATCGACGAGGAGGGCGGCGACGTCACCCGCCTGGAGGTCGGCTCCGGCTCCTCCTGGCCGGGCAACCTCGCGCTCGGCGCGGTGGACGACACCACGCTCACCCGGGACGTGGCCCGCGAGCTCGGCCGGGCGCTGGCCACCTGCGGCATCAACTACAACTGGGCGCCCGCGGCGGACGTCAACTCCAACCCGCGCAACCCGGTGATCGGCGTCCGCTCGTTCGGCGCCGACCCCGAGCTGTGCGCCCGGCACACCGCCGCCTGGGTGGAGGGCCTGCAGCAGGTCGGCGTGGCCGCCTGCGCCAAGCACTTCCCCGGCCACGGCGACACCGCGGTCGACTCGCACCTCGGCCTGCCGATGGTGGACGTGGACGTCGACCTGCTCCGCTCGCGCGACCTGGTGCCGTTCCTGGCGGCGATCGAGGCCGGTGCCAAGGCCGTGATGACCGCTCACATCATGGTCCCGGTACTGGACCCGAAGCTGCCCGCGACGCTCAGCCGCGCGGTGCTCACCGACCTGCTCCGGGACCAGCTGGGCTACCAGGGCCTGATCGTCACCGACGGCATCGAGATGGGCGCCATCGCGGACACCTACGGCATGGGCCCTGGCACCGTGATGGCGCTGGCCGCCGGTGCCGACGCGATCTGTGTCGGCGGCGGCTCCACCGAGGAGGAGACCGTCCTGGAGCTCCGGGACGCCATCGTCGAGGGCGTCCGCTCCGGCGCGCTCCCGGCGGAGCGGCTGGCCGACGCGGCCCAGCGGGTCCGCACCCTCGGCAGCTGGGCCCGGATCGAGTCGCAGGCCCAGCTGGGCGAGCCGGACCTGGCGATCGGCCTGCGGGCCGCCCGCCGCGCGCTGCGCGTGGTCCGCGCGCCGGGCCGGGCCTTCCCGCCGGTGACCGAGCGCCCGTACGTGGTCTCGCTCTCCGACCAGCCCAACTTCGCGGTCGGCGACGACACCCCCTGGGGCCTCTCCGGCCTGCTGGCGGCCCGGTTCCCGGGCACCCGGACGGCCAAGGTCGACTCGGCGGAGGCCGCCCCCGGGACGCTGGACGCCACGGTGGCCCGGCTGCTGGCCGAGGCCGAGGGTCGCAGCCTGGTCCTGGTGGTCCGTGACGCGCACCGCTACGAGTGGATGACGGCGGTCCTGGAGCGGGTCCTGGCGGCCCGTCCGGACGGCGCAGTGGTCGAGATGGGGGTCCCGCAGGCCGCGCCCGCCGGAGCCCTGTACATCGCCACCCACGGGGCCGCACGGGTCCTCGGGCTCGCCGCCGTCGAGGTGCTCACCGGCCAGTAGGCCGAGCACGCTCCGAGCAACCCGGAAGCCCACCTGCGCCGGCAGGTGGGCTTCCGGGTTTTCCGGGGTCAATTCCGTCCCGCCGCAGGTGAATGACGGTGTGTCAGTTCTGTCATGTCCCGGCGCTTTCCGGAGCCGAATTAATTCCGGGCCGGAAATGACGATGCTCCCTCAAGCGGAGCTTAAGAGAGCCTTAACAGAACCCTTAGTGCCGGAACGGCCACAGGGCGCACACAACTCACAACGGGTCTGCAACGTCCGGCACTTGAGGCACGCGAATCGTTGACACCGGCTTTGGTCTAGGCCAGTCTCCAGCAATCCGGTCTAAACCACAGTTGGACCGGGCCAAGCAACCGGGAGGATGGCGTGAACCGTCGGCTCATCGCGACGTTCGGCGTCGCGGCACTGCTCGCCAGCACAGCGGCCTGCGGGGGCAGCGCCGGCTCCGGCACCACGGGCAGCGGTCCGAGCACCACCGACCCGAAGACGCTCACCGGCTCGGTCACCATCTGGCTGATGAACGAGGCCCAGGCGAACTGGCCCGAACTGGTCCAGCAGGTCAATGACGAGTTCGCGGAGAAGTACCCGAAAGTCGATCTCAAGCTCAGCTACCAGACCTGGGCCGACAAGATCGCCAAACTGGACGCGGCACTGGCCGCCGGCGCGGCACCGGACGTGGTCGAACTCGGCAACACCGAGACCATGAAGTACATCCTGAACGGCTCGCTGGCACCGGTCGACAAGGCTGGCTTCGAGAATTCGGACACCTGGATCCAGGGCCTGGTCAACACCTGCAAGTACCAGGAGAAGCTCTACTGCGTGCCGTACTACGCGGGCGCCCGGGTCGGCCTCTACAACGCCGCGGCCTTCCAGGAGGCCACCGGCAGCGCCGAGTTCCCGAAGAACGAGGACGAGCTGCGCGCCGCGCTCGACAAGGTGGCGGCCAAGCACAAGGGCGACAAGAGCTACTCCGCGCTCTACCTGCCAGGACCGTACTGGTACGCCGCGATGTCCTACGTGACCGCCTACGGCGGCAGCATCGCCCGGTTCGACAGCGCCGGCAAGTGGCACGGGACGCTGCACGACGCCAAGTCCCAGCAGGGCATCCAGCACTTCGTCGACCTGGTGAAGACGTACAACAAGGGTGACCTGGCCGTGAACGAGCTCAACCAGGCCACCGTGCTGGGCCGTTCGAAGACCGCGATGCTCTACGGCAACGGCTGGGAGACCTCCGTCGCCACCGCGCCGGTCGGCGGCGACCCCAAGCTCAAGGACGTCCTCAAGGTGGCCGGTATGCCGGGCCCGAACGGCAAGCCGCTGCCCTCCTTCATCGGGGGCTCCGACCTCGCGGTGACCGCCAAGTCGCAGTCCCAGGAGGCGGCCAAGGACTGGATCCGGATGTTCACCAGTGCCAAGTCGCAGCAGGTGCTGGTCGACAAGGACACCTTGCCGAACAACCTGACCCAGCTCAGCCCGCTGAAGTCCAAGCCCGCCACCGCCGCCGCAGCGAACGCGGTGCCGGACGCCTGGTTCACCCCGATCGCCCCCGGCTGGGGCGCGATCGAGAAGCAGAACGTCCTGGTGAACCTGCTGAACGACGTCCTCAAGGGGAAGTCGGTCGACCAGGCCAGCCAGGAGGCCGACGCGAAGATCGACGAGTTGATCAACAACCCGTCCTGACGCTCCGTCCACCCCCGCGCCGGGGGGGGGGGGGGGGGGGGGGGGGGGGGGGGGCATGGCGGCCGAGATGGCCGAGCAGCCCGCCGTCCTGCGGCGCATCCTCGACCAGGGCGGCCCGAAGATCCGTGAGGTCGCCGCCGGGATCGCCGCCCGCAAGCCGCGCTTCGTGCTGCTGACCGCACGCGGCACCTCGGACAACGCGGCGCTCTACGCCAAGTACCTGATCGAGATCCTGCTCGGCAAGCCGGCCGGTCTCACCTCGATGTCCACCATCACCGCGTACGGGGCCAGGCCCGACCTGACCGACGTGCTGGTGGTCACGGTCAGTCAGTCCGGCGGCTCACCCGACCTGGTGGCCTCCACCAAGGCCGCCCGGGAGGCCGGCGCGACCACCCTGTCGGTCACCAACAACGCCGACTCGCCGCTGGCCGAGGTCTCCGAGTTCCACATCGACCTGCTGGCCGGTCCGGAGAAGGCGCTGCCCGCCACCAAGACCTACACCGCCGAGCTGCTCGCCCTCTACCTGCTGGTCGAGGGCCTGCGCGGTGGGGACGGCTCGGCCGCCGAGGTGCTGCCCGAGCTGGCCGAGGAGGTGCTCGGGCGGCAGACCGAGGTCAAGGCGCTGGCCGAGCGGTACCGGTTCGCCCAGCGGCTGGTGCTCACCTCGCGCGGCTACGGCTACCCGACCGCGCGGGAGGCCGCGCTCAAGCTGATGGAGACCACCTACATCCCGGCCTCGCCGTTCTCCGGCGCGGATCTGCTGCACGGGCCGCTGGCGATGGTCGACAACGTCTCGCCGGTGATCGCGGTGGTGCCGGACGGCAAGGGCGGGGAGGCCCTCCAGCCGGTGCTGGACCGCCTGCGGGGGCGCGGTGCGGACCTGGTGGTGATCGGGCAGCAGGAGCAGGTGGACGCCGCCTCCGCGGGCTTCGCGCTGCCGCCCGGGGTCCCCGAGGAGATCCAGCCCGTCCTGGAGATCCTGCCGCTCCAGCAACTCGCCTACGAGGTCGCGATCGCCCGCGGCCAGGACCCGGACGCACCCCGCGCCCTCGCCAAGATCACCGAGACCCGTTAGGCAAATGCTCCGGAAGGCAGGGGCTCGGGGAACTGCGAGGAGATATGGCGCCGGGTCACAGGCGAAAGTGCCTGACCATCCACGTACGTTGAACGCTCCTGAGGTCGGCGCCGCCGTTCCCCGGGCCCCTGATGGTGCAACTGGACGCTCTGCCGAACAGCTGACGCAGTCGGAAAAGCACTACGGGCCACGGCGCCGACACAGGACCCTCAGCCTGTGCGGCACCGCAGCCCGGAGCTGTCGTCGGGCGCCTCTACCGGCCGTCGGCTGTGCGGGGCCGACGGGGTGTGGGGCGTCCGACCGAGGAGCTGCCTCGCGCGGTCAGGGCAGTTGCGCGGGGGGCGGCTCCTTGGTGCTCTTTCATTGTGGACTAGACCAATCCGGCTTGTCCAGAGAGCTTCCGAGATTGGTCTGGGCCACAGTGGAGAAGCAGTCCGGGGCCTGCTGCGGATACCCTCGCCCTGTGCCCTCGCTGAACGAACTCGTCCGCCGCCACACCACCCTGACCGGTGCCGATGTGGACTGGCTGCACATGCTGGTCTCGGAGTGGCAGCTGCTCTCCGACCTGTCCTTCGCCGACCTGGTGCTGTGGATCCCCACCTGGGACGGCATCCGGTACGTCTCGGTGGCCCAGATGCGGCCCAACACGGGCCCCACGTCGTACCAGGACGACATGGTCGGCCACCTGGTGCCGCGTGGCCGCCGGCCGCTGCTGGACGCCGCCTACGACGAGGGGCGGATCGTCCGGGAGGGTGATCCGGAGTGGCGGGAGGAGGTGCCGGTCCGGGTCGAGTCGATCCCGGTCCGGCGCGAGGGCAAGGTGCTCGGGGTGATCGCCAGGAACACCAACCTGCTCACCGTGCGGACCCCGAGCCGGCTGGAGCTCACGTACCTGCAGAGCGCCTCCGACCTGGCCCAGATGATCGCCGCAGGAACGTTCCCGTACCACGGGGTCGAGCAGACCGACATGGACGCCGCACCCCGGGTCGGCGACGGGCTGATCAGGCTCGACGCGGACGGCGTCGTCACCTACGCCAGCCCGAACGCGCTCTCGGCGTACCACCGGATCGGACTCAGCACCGATCTGGTGGGCAGTCACCTCGGCCGCACCACCGCTGAGTTGGCGCCCCCGGCGCGGGCCGCGGTGCACGAGGCGCTGGTCAAGCTGGCCAGTGGCTGGGCGCCCCGGCAGACCGAGGTGGAGGCGCAGGGCGGGGTGGTGACCCTGCGGGCGATCCCGCTGAAGCCCAAGGGGGTCCTGACCGGTTCGCTGGTGCTGGCCCGGGACGTCACCGAACTGCGCCGTCGTGACCGTGAGTTGATGACCAAGGACGCGACCATCCGGGAGATCCACCACCGGGTGAAGAACAACCTGCAGACGGTCGCGGCGCTGCTCCGGCTGCAGGCCCGCCGGATGGACTCGGAGACCGGCCGGGCCGCGCTGGACGAGGCGGTCCGCCGGGTCGGCTCGATCGCGATCGTGCACGAGACGCTCTCGCAGACCCTGGACGAGCGGGTCGCCTTCGACGAGATCGCCGACCGGGTGCTGGCGATGGTGATGGAGCTGTCCCAGGACGGCAAGGTCGCCACCCGGCGGACCGGCAGCTTCGGCATCCTGTCGGCCGAGGTGGCCACCCCGCTGGCGATGGTGCTGACCGAGGTGCTGCAGAACGCGCTGGAGCACGCCTTCGACCCGAAGGACGGCGGAAACGTCGAGGTCAGCGCCCTGCGCGGGCGCGCGCCTGCCACCGGTACGGGCTGGTCGGAGAGCTGGAACGGCGGTGCCAAGCCGGAGGAGTACCTGCTGATCACGGTGCAGGACAACGGCAAGGGCATGCCCGAGGGCTTCGACCCGCAGACGGCGGGCAACCTGGGTCTGCAGATCGTCCGCACCCTGGCCACCAACGAACTCGGCGGTAGCTTCGACATGGTGGCCAACCCCGAGGGTGGCACCAAGGTGGTGCTGGAGATCCCCGTCCCCTAGAGCCCGGGCCTGAGAAGGCAACGAGGCCCTGTCGACCGGGGGGGTGGGTCGACAGGGCCTCTCAACCCGTTCCGGCCGTCGGGGGGAGTCGGCCGGAACGGGGGCTCTGTGGTGTTGCTCGACGCTCGCCTCACGTGCTTGCACACGGTGAGCGTCACAGCTCCACGGTATTGCTCTCAGTGAACACTATCAAGTGTCCGTGCCGTGGAAGGCTCGGCCGAAAGTGCGGCCAAGCCCTTGATCATGTGTTGATCAGGCGGTGCTGACGGAATGTCAGGCGGTGCGGGCCCGGTTGCGGGCGGCGCGGCGCTTCATCGCACGACGCTCGTCCTCGCTCATGCCGCCCCAGACGCCGGCGTCCTGGCCGGTCTCCAGTGCCCACTGCAGGCACTGCTCCATGACGGGGCAGCGGCGGCACACGGCCTTGGCTTCCTCGATCTGCAGCAGAGCAGGACCGGTGTTCCCGATCGGGAAGAACAGCTCCGGGTCCTCTTCGCGACAGACAGCGCGGTGGCGCCAGTCCATGTTCGTCCAACTCCTCCGGTCGGCGGACTGTGGTCCGGCCGACGCAATCGTGGTGGCTTGTGAATGTGAACGCTTTCACGAATCCCGCAACAGCAAAAGGGACCAAAGGCCCATGAGGCCCGGGTGGTCTGTGCAGAAGTGGGGTTCGGGCGGATCAAGGGAACTGTCGCGGTATGTCCCGCTGCGACGTGTCCCGATCGCCATGTAGAGGTTCGCAAACCTCAGGCTCGGATACAACCCCCTTCGGCTAGGAATTTTTGATTCTTCGGTGTCGCCTAGCTCACAGCCCGTACTTCTATGGGGTGAAGGGGGCTTGTGCGTTCGAGAAGAAGGGCGAGGGGCCCTTCTGGTCACACAATCACACGCAGTGCCCGCCGAACGCCTGTGAAACTGACGCGACTCCTGTCTCCAAGGTGGTCCCCATCGACCTGAAACGGGGCCGGTTCCTGGGAAACCAAGGTGAAGTGCCGAACGTCGTGATAGGAGACGAGGTGCTTCCCGGTAGGGCCGACCGGCCCTGTGGCGCCGTCCGTAGGCGTGTGCGAACGCAGAATCTGACGCACCGTTCGAGCCGTGCCGAACGCGGTCATTCGAGTGATGCCGAAGATGTCGAGGTCGCTGTCGAAGGACGCGGAGGGGGACGGGAAGACCGGCCGGTTGCCCAGAAAGGTCCACGGCGAGGTGTTGGAGATTATCGCCAGCACCAGTCCCGGCACGGATTCCTGGCCGTTCAGCTCCAGGGTGATGGGGCCGTTTCTGCGGTGCTCACGCTCTGTCACGTAGTGCCGGAGGGCCTGGCTCACGTAGAGCCCGTGGGTGGACTTCCGCCCGGCCCGGCGCTGGGCCTCCACCCGGCCGACCACCCCCGCGTCGAAGCCCAGGCCGGCCGTGAAGGTGAACCAGCGGTCCGGCAGGCCCTCGGTCATCGCCTTGCCCAGGCTGACCGCCCGCTCGCGCCGGTGCTCCAAGGCGTCCAGAAGTGCGCCGGTCGCCTCCACCGGGTCGTTCGGCAGGCCGAGGGTGCGGGCGAACACGTTGGTCGAGCCGCCGGGGACGATGGCCAGCCGGGGCACCCGGTCGGACGGGCCGTGCGTGAGCAGCCCGTTGACGATCTCGTTCACCGTGCCGTCGCCGCCGAGCGAGACCACCAGGTCGAGACCTCGCTCGGCCGCGTCACGGGCCAGGTCACGGGCGTGGCCGCGGTACTCGGTGTGCGCGACTTCCAGGGCCAGGTCACTGCGCAGGGCGTGGGTCAGCACGTCGCGGGTGCGTCCACTCGTGGTGGTCGCCTTCGGGTTCACGACCAGGAGAGCGCGCATGGCGCTCAGCCTACGGGTCGGTGATCCAAGCACGGCGGCTACCCTGCTGGAGTGACCGCTGAATCCATCACCCCAAGCCCTGCCCGGCCCACCGCGCTGCTCGTCGGCGCCGCGATCACCGCGCTGCAGGGCGCGGCGCTGGCCGGCTGGGGCCTCTACGACATCGTGGCCGGCTTCCTCTGGGACGCCCCGGCGCAGGGCCGCAGCGAGCTCGGCGGCGTGATCCTGTTGCTGATGGGGGCGCTTCCGATCCTTGCAGGGCGCGCGCTGCTCAAGGCGCGCCGGTGGGGGCGCAGCCCGGCCGTGCTGACCAACTCGATCTGCCTGCCGGTGGCTTACTACATGTGGCAGAACGGCGGCGCGATGCAGGCCGCCGGGGTGGCCGTCGGGCTGCTCGGCCTGGTCGGGATCGGCTCGCTGCTGAACCCGAAGGTGACCGAGGCGCTCTACGGGACCGCCGCCGACTAGCCGCCGACAGTCCCAGGGCAACAGCACGGCCCGGTCCGGGCACCCCGTCGAAGCGGGGGCCGGACCGGGCCGTGGTCGTTCCTACTCCTCGACCAGCAGCTTCTCCCGGAGCTGGGCCAGCGTCCGGGCCAGCAGCCGGGAGACGTGCATCTGGGAGATGCCCACCTCGGCCGCGATCTGCGACTGGGTCATGTTCCGGAAGAACCGGAGCACCAGGATCTTCTGCTCCCGGGGCGGGAGTTGGGCCAGCAGCGGCTTCAGCGACTCCCGGTACTCGACGCCCTCCAGCGCCAGGTCGGTGGAGCCCAGGGTGTCCGCGACGGCGGGCGACTCGTCGTCGCTGTCCGGGACGTCCAGGGAGAGGGTGGAGTAGGCGTTGGCCGACTCCAGGCCCTCCAGCACGTCCTCCTCGGAGATGCCGAGATGCTCGGCCAGCTCGTGCACGGTGGGGGAGCGGCCGTGCCGTTGGGAGAGCTCGCTGGTCGCCGTGGTGAGCGAGAGCCGCAGCTCCTGGAGGCGGCGGGGCACCCGGACCGCCCAGCCCTTGTCCCGGAAGTGCCGCTTGATCTCACCGACGATGGTCGGGGTCGCGTAGGTGGAGAACTCGACCCCGCGTTCGTGGTCGAAGCGGTCCACCGACTTGATCAGGCCGATGGTGGCGACCTGGGTCAGGTCGTCCAGCGGCTCACCGCGGTTGCGGAACCGCCGGGCCAGGTGCTCGACCAGCGGGATGTGCATCCGGACCAGCTGGTTGCGCAGCTCTACCCGCTCCGGCGAACCCTCCGGCAGCCCGGCCAGCTTGACGAACAGCGCCCGCGCGGCCTCCCGGTCCGGCGCGCCTGAGCGGTGCACCTGGACGGGGACCGCGGGGCGCACCTCCTCGGCACCGGCCGCAGCGGGCTGCTGCTCCGGAGTCGGCGACGGATCGGTCGGCGGATCGGTCGGCTGGCTCATCCGATGGGTGTCCTTCGGGTGCACGTCGGCGGTGTCGGTTCGGGCAAGGTGCGGGGAGGTGACGCCCGCCTGGGGCGGCAGCGTCACGTCGGCGGTGGCGGCCGGGCTTCCGGCAAGGCCTGTGCGGTCGAGATCACTCACGGCGGTCACCCGTTCCGTTCCGGGAGCACTTCACATGGGGTGTACCGCGCTGCGGTACGGGGGAGCCGTACGCGCGGCACCTGAGGTGCCGGGCGTACGGCTGCGCGGGTGGGTCTCACACCGGCGGCTGTCACACCGGTGCCGGTGCTCCGCCGCGCTTCTTGTGAAGACTGATGGTCACCGTGTTGTCGGCACCCACCGAGGACTCCACCTCGCCGGCCAGTGCGGAGAGCACCGTCCAGGCGAAGGTGTCCCGCTCGGGGGCCCTGCCGTCCGTGGTGGGGGCCGCGACGGTGACCCGCAGCGAGTCGCCCACCAGCCGGAACTCGCAGGTCAGTACGGAGCCCGGGACCGCCTGCTGGAGCAGGATGGCGCAGGCCTCGTCCACCGCGATCCGAAGGTCCTCGATCTCGTCCAGGGTGAAGTCCAACCGGGCCGCGAGACCGGCGGTCGCCGTTCGCAGTACCGAGAGGTACGCCCCTGCCGCGGGCAGCCGGACTTCGACGAAGTCCTTCACGCCGGGATCGCCGTCGATCTGGGACACCCTCACCTCCTGGGTGACGCAAGGTGCTTGCGGCTCGAAAGCCGCGGCACTTCCTGTTGCTCGGTTCAACTGCTTCGCCCCAACTGTCCAGAGGGGTGGTGCGGTACGTACCGGTCATACCCATACCGGAGAGGTCGGAACGCCGCGCATCCGCCCGTGACGTTACCGCTATCGACCGACGCTTGTCGCGATCCAGGACCGTCGTCACGGGAACGAGCTAACCTGTTCGAACTCCGGTGGGCGGTGCGCTACTCCGAGCCGAGCGCGGTCAGGGCCGCGTCGGTCAGCCGGAAGACCGACCAGCCGTCCATCGGGACGGCGCCGAGCGAGCGGTAGAAACCGATCGAGGGCTCGTTCCAGTCCAGCACCGACCACTCCAGCCGGGAGTAGCCGTTGCGCACGCAGACCCTGGCCAGCTCGGTCAGCAGCGCCTTGCCGTGGCCGCCGCCGCGCGCGCTCGGGCGGACGTACAGGTCCTCCAGGTAGACCCCGTGGGTGCCGCGCCAGGTGGAGAAGTTCCGGAACCAGAGCGCGAAGCCGACCGCCTCGCCGCTCTCGTCGTCCTCGGCGATCAGACCGAAGACGGCCGGGTTCGCCCCGAACAGCACCTCGTTCAGCTGTTCCAGAGTGGCCACGGCCTCCTGCGGGGCCTTCTCGTAGTCCGCGAGCTCGCGGATCAGGTCGAGGATCAGGGGGACGTCGGTGGCTGTGGCGGTGCGGATCATACGGCGAGCCTACTCGGGCGCCCCGTCGAACCGGCAGGAAAGCACGCGTGCCCGGCCGCKCGGGGAGCGGCCGGGCACAGGAGCGTGGGCTCCGGGATCAGGCGGCGGCCTTCTTGGTCTCCCAGAAGATGCTGTCGATCTCGGCGATCAGGTCGAGCAGCGCCTGGCCGGAAGCCGGGTCGGTGGACGCCTTGGCGGCCGAGGCGGCCTTGCCCGCGTTGTTGAACAGCACGTGCAGCTGCGGGTACTTCTCGAAGTGCGGGGCCTTGAAGTAGTCGGTGTGCAGCACCGAGAGGTGGTGCTTGACCAGCTCGGCCCGCTCCTCCTTGATGACGATGGCCCGGGCCCGGAAGACCGGGTCCTCGTTGGCCTGGTACTTCTCCTGAGTGGCCTTCACCGACTCGGCCTCGATGCGGGCCTGGGCCGGGTCGTACACGCCGCAGGGCAGGTCGCAGTGGGCGTGCGCGGTGACGCGCGAAGCAAACAGACGCATGGGAGTCCTTCCTTAGATCGTCTTCCCGCGCCTGAGATTACCCTCAGAGAGTTGGTTTGGGTGTGCGGAGGGGGGAGTCGGGGTGACGGGGCGACAGCAGGGCGGTGGGCTGCTGCCGTTCGGGGTGGTCACGGTGGCCGGGCCCTCGATGCGGCCACGGCTGCGCGACGGCGACCGGGTGCTGGTCCGGTACGGGGGGCGGCTGCGGCCGGAGGCGGTGGCGCTGTTCCGGCACCCCCGCCGGCCGGAGCTGCTGGTGCTCAAGCGGGCGGCCGAGCGGCGGCCGGACGGCTGGTGGATGCTCTCCGACAACCAGGGCGTGCGCAGCGACAGCCGCGAGTACGGGCCGGTGGCCGAGGAGTTGGTGCTCGGTCAGGTCGTGTGCAGACTGTGGCCCCGGCCGGGGCGGCTCGGCCCGTACCGCCCGATCGACCTGGAGCTGTGACGGTCGGTCAGACGGGTCAGACGGGTCCCTGGCCAGACGGGTCAGGCCGCGGCAGCCGCCCGGCGGGCCTCCTCGCGCTTGCGGGCGCGGTAGGCGGCGACGTTGGCGCGGGTGGCGCAGCGGTCGGAGCAGTAGCGGCGGGAGCGGTTGGTGGAGGTGTCCAGGTAGGCGTTCCGGCAGGGGGCGGCCTGGCAGATGCCGAGCCGGTCGGCGCCCAGCTCGGTGAGGTGGATGGCCAGGCCCATGCAGGCGACCGCGGTGAAGTTGGCGGCGGCGGTGGGGGCGTTGTCGGCCAGGTGCAGGTGCCAGCGCGGCCGCCCGGCGTCGTCCAGGTAGTCGTGCCCGGAGACCAGCGGGCTGACCGGGTACTCGATCATCAGGCTGTTCAGCAGGTCGACCCCGCGGACCTCGTCGCCCTCGGCGGCGGCCTCGAACACGCCGCGCAGCCTGGTCCTGACCGCCCGCAGCCGGGGCAGGTCGGCCTCGTCGGCCAGTCCGGCGGCCCGGCCCGAGGGCCCGAACAGCGCCCGCACCGCCTCGACCGAGGTGAGCGAGTCGGTGCCCCGCTCGGGCTCCTCGCTGTTCACCAGCCGAACGGCGAAGTTGGCGTATGCGGCGAGCTCCACGGGGGTCCTTCCAGGGGCGTAACGGGTGAGCTGCCCCCAGGGTATTACCTCCGGCGGAAACGCGGCAGGCGCCCGTGCGATCCGGGGATCGTACGGGCGCCTGTGCGGTGTGTCGCGGGGGTCAGAGCACCTTGGAGAGGAAGGCCCTGGTCCGCTCGTGCTGCGGGTTGGTGAGCACCTCGCGCGGGTGGCCGGACTCGACCACCACGCCGCCGTCCATGAAGACCAGCGCGTCACCGACCTCGCGGGCGAAGCCCATCTCGTGGGTGACCACGATCATCGTCATGCCCTCCCGGGCCAGGTCGCGCATGACGTCGAGGACGTCACCGACCAGCTCCGGGTCGAGTGCCGAGGTGGGCTCGTCGAAGAGCATCAGCTTGGGCTTCATGGCGAGCGCCCGGGCGATCGCCACCCGCTGCTGCTGGCCGCCGGAGAGCTGCGAGGGGTAGCTGTCGGCCTTGTCGGCCAGCCCCACCCGCTCCAGCAGGGCCATCCCGCGCTGCTTGGCCTCGGCCCGGCTCTCGCCCTTGACCTGGACCGGCGCCTCGATGATGTTCTGCAGCGCGGTCATGTGCGGGAAGAGGTTGAAGCGCTGGAACACCATGCCGATGTCCTGGCGCTTGACCGCGACCTCACGGTCCTTCAGCTCGTAGAGCCGGTCGCCCTTCTGGCGGTAGCCGACGAGTTCGCCGTCCACCGACAGGAAGCCACCGTTGATCTTCTCGAGGTGGTTGATGCAGCGCAGGAAGGTGGACTTGCCCGAGCCGGACGGACCGATCAGGCAGAACACCTCGCCCTGCCTGACCTCCAGGTCGATGCCCTTGAGCACCTCGACCTGCCCGTACGACTTCCGGACGCCCTCGGCCTTGACCATCGGGTGCCCGGGCTGGTCCTGCTTGGTCAGCTCGGTCATGAGAAGTTACCTCCGCCGTGCACCCCGGGGTTGACCACCGGCGGGGCCGGCGGGGTGTGCCGACCCTGGAACAGTGCCCTTATCCGCTGGATCGGGGTCGGCGGCAGGGCCCGGTTGCTGCCCCGCGCGTAGTACCGCTCGACGTAGTACTGACCGATGGTCAGCACCGAGGTCAGGAACAGGTACCAGAGGCTGACGGTGATCAGCAGCGGGATGGTCTCGAAGGTCCGCGAGTAGATGTTCTGGCCGGCTCGGAAGAGCTCCTCCAGCGCGATCACCGAGACCAGCGAGGTGGTCTTGAGCATCGAGATGGTCTCGTTGCCGGTCGGCGGGATGATCACCCGCATCGCCTGCGGCAGCACGATCCGCCGCATGGTGGCGAACCGGCTCATGCCGAGCGCGTGCGAGGCCTCGGCCTGGCCCTCGTCCACCGACTGGATGCCGCCGCGGACGATCTCCGCCATGTAGGCGGCCTCGTTCAGGCCGAGCCCGAGCAGGGCCGCGGTGAAGACCGGGATCAGCGTGTTGGTCGACTCGGACCAGAACTCCGGGCCGAACGGGATGCCGATCGACAGCGTCGGCCAGAGCGCGCCGAGGAAGTTCCAGAACACCAGCTGGACCAGGACCGGGGTACCCCGGAAGATCCAGATGTAGAGCCAGGCGGTACCGGAGAGCAGCGGGTTCGGCGAGAGCCGCATGACGGCCAGCAGCACGCCGCCGACCAGGCCCATCACCATGGAGAGCCCGGTCAGCTCCAGCGTCACGACCAGGCCGTGCATGATGCTGGAGTCGAAGAGGTACTTGCCGACGACAGACCACTGGAAAGCAGGGTTGAATTTCAGGGCGTGGAGCAGCATCGCCAGCAGAACCAGGATGACGACTGCTCCGGCCCAGCGTCCGGGGTGGCGGACCGGCACGGCCTTGATGTTCTCAGGCCGGGCCGGCTGCTTCTCCACCCCTTGGTCGGGAGAATTCACAGGGGACCTTCGGTGGGTGAGGTCAGACGACAGGTCAGCTGGTGGCGCCGTTGGTCACGGCCTTGTCGATCGCACCGGCCTCGACGCCCCACTTCGTCAGGATCGCCTTGTAGGTGCCGTCCGCGATCAGCGCCTGGATCGCGCCCTGCACGGCCTTGGTCAGCTCGGAACCCTTTGCCACCACGACGCCGTACGGCGCGCTGTCGGTGGTGCCGCCGAGCTTCTCCAGCTGGCCGTTGGTCTGCTTGATCGCGTAGTCGATGACCGGCGAGTCGGCCATCATGACCTGGTCGCGGCCGGAGACCAGCGCGGTGGTCACGTCGGTCTGCAGGTCGAACTTGTCGCCGTCGTTCGGGACGGCGGGCTTGCCGGCCTTGGCGCAGGCCGGGTTGATGACGTCCTTGATCGCGTCGGCCTGGGTGGTGCCGGTCTGCACGGCGATCTTCTTGCCGCACAGGTCGTCGGCGCTGACCTTCTCCGGGTTGCCCTTCTTCACGGCGGCCGAGGTGCCCGCGGTGAAGTAGGTGACCATGTCGACGGTCTGCTCGCGCTCCTTGGTGTCCGTGAAGGAGCTCATGCCGAGCTGGAACTTCTTCGCGGTGATGCCCGGGATGATCGCGGTGAACGGGGAGTTCTGGACGTCGGCGGTCAGGCCGAGCTTCTGCGCGATGGCGTTGGCCAGGTCGACGTCCATGCCGACGATGTTGCCCTTGTCGTCCTTGAACTCGTTCGGCGCGTAGGAGGCGTCGGCCCCGACCACCAGCTTGCCGGAGGACTTCACGTCGGCCGGGACGAGCGCGGCCAGCGCGGCGTCGGCGGTGACGGCCGGCGTGGAGGCACTCGGGCTCGCGGCGCCGCTCGGCGAGGAGCTGCCGCTGCTGCCGCAGGCGGTGAGCAGCAGCGAACCGGTCGCGAGGACGGCACCGGCGGCGAAGAGGCGGGTACGCGGGTTACGGACGGTCATGGGGGGAGTCTCCTCCTGTGGGAGAGGCTGGGCGGAGCGCGCCGCGGGGGCGGCGTACGGGTGCCGGGGCTTGTCGCCACCCTCCGCCGAGGTGGGCTGAAGCGATCCGAGTTGGTGGGAATCCTGCCATCAGGGGTCAGGGATCGGGTCACTATTCAGATCAAAATCGGATAACGAGGGGTCAGAGTGTCCGCTATCCGGACTAATTCGGTTCCCCTGTCACTCCGCGTATAAGTATGCAGACCGGAGGGCCGTAGGCGGTCAGAACCCGCCGTTGGCGACGGCGTTCTGCACGGCGCCGTCCGTGACGTTCCACTTCGCCAGGATCTTGTCGTACTCGCCGCTGCGGATGATCCGGTTGAGCGCCTTCAGAAGGACGTCCCGCAGGGCGGTGCTCTCCTTGGTCAGCGCGATCCCGTACGGGCCGGGCTGCAGTTGGGCGCCGGCGATCTGGAAGGTCTTGCCGCCGTCCCGCTGCTGCGCCACGTAGGCGGCCACCGGGTAGTCGTTCAGGTCGGCGTCCGCCCGGCCGGCGGCCAGCTCGGCGAGGGCCAGGTCGTCGTTCTCGAAGAGCTTCACCTTGAGCGGCTTGCCGGTCTTGGTGCAGGCGACGGTCTGCCGGTCGATCACGGTCGCCTGGGTGGTGCCGCGCTGCAGGGCGACGGTGTGCCCGCACAGGTCGTCCAGGCTGGAGATCGCCTTCGGGTTGCCCTTGCGGACCAGGATCGAGGTCCCGGCGATGAAGTAGTCGGCGAAGTCCAGGCCGGGCCCGGCCGGGCCGTCCGCGTCGTCGGTGCCCTCGCGGCGTTGGCGGTTGTCGCTCATCGCGGACATCACCACGTCGTACTGCTTCGCGTGCAGGCCGGGGACCAGCTTGTCGAAGGCGGTGTCGATGAACTCGACCCGCAGGCCTAGCTCCCGGCCGACCGCCTCGGCGATCTCCGGGTCGATGCCGGTCGCCTGCTGGTCGGGTCCCTTGAACTCGACCGGCGCGTAGTTCAGGTCGGAGCCGATCCGGAGCACCCCGGCGGCCTTCACCCCGGCCGGGACCAGCGGGCTCAGGTCATCGGTGGAGTGCTTCTGCTCCTGCTTGCCGCCGCACGCGGTGAGCAGCAGGGCCCCCGCCGCCACGGCCGCTCCGCAACGGCCGATCTGACGAGGTATGAGGGTGGTTCGCTGCATGGTGGAGCTCCTCCTGTGGGAGAGGGTGGTGCCCGGGCCACCGAGCCGAGCGCGGGTCTGCGACGGACCGGAGGGGTCGCGCTCACGTGGTGCGCGGACGGTCCTGGTCGGTGGCCGGAACTCGGATCCTGCCATCCGCCCTGCCGAATCGGGTCTCGGGTATGTCAGAATCGGGTATCGGGTGACCCCCGATCAGAACTCAGACCGCCAGGTCGCGACAGGCCTGGGGCGCGCAGAACCGGAAGTCGAAGACGCCGACTCCGGATTCGAGGCGCCAACTCCCCTCCGTGTCTGGGTTCACTCCTGCGGGTGTGCGTGCATGTCTGCCGTTGTCGGTGCAGGACCCCCGGAACTTCCGAAATTCAGGGGTCGTCAACTGCCCCTACCGGCGAGTGACATGCGCGTGAAAAGGACAAGAAGGCATAGGTGCGATGCCTGAGTCCGACCTAGGCTCATGATCCGGTACCGACCGGACGAGCCTCGGCAGACCGGAAGCACAGCGCAGAGACACCCAAAAACCCTCATACGAGGGCGTTGCCCGACGGCAGTGCCCCGACCCCGTTCCGGGTCCGCCTTCGGCGGGTCCCGGGATTTTCGGTATCCCCGAGCGGGTCGGATGTCCGTCGGTCCCGCCCTCGCTGATCATGACGAAGAGGTCATCGTGGCAGCGGAGATCATCCACACCAGCACTCAGGACACAGACGACCCGGTCGACGCCGTTTTCGCGCTCCACCGCGGCGGCAAGATGGAGATCCGGGCGACCGTGCCGGTGCGCGATGCGGACGACCTGTCCCTCGCCTACACCCCCGGTGTCGCCAAGGTCTGCACGGCCATCGCCGAGCAGCCCGAGCTGGTGAACGACTACACCTGGAAGTCCAACGTGGTCGCGGTCGTCACCGACGGCACCGCGGTGCTCGGACTCGGCGACATCGGCCCGGAGGCCTCGCTGCCCGTCATGGAGGGCAAGGCGATCCTGTTCAAGCAGTTCGGTGGTGTGGACGCGGTGCCGATCGCGCTGGCCTGCACCGGGGTCGACGAGATCGTCGAGACCGTGGTCCGGATGGCGCCCTCCTTCGGTGGCGTCAACCTGGAGGACATCTCCGCCCCGCGCTGCTTCGAGATCGAGCGGCGGCTCCAGGAGGCCCTGGACATCCCGATCTTCCACGACGACCAGCACGGCACCGCGATCGTCTCCACCGCCGCGCTGTGGAACGCCGCCAAGGTGACCGGCCGGGAGATCGGCTCGCTCCGCGCGGTCATCTCCGGCGCCGGTGCGGCCGGCATCGCGATCGCCAAGATGCTGGTCGCGGCCGGCATCGGCGACGTGGCCGTCTGCGACCGTCGCGGCGTGGTGTACGAGGGCCGGGGCGACCTGACCGACGTCAAGGCGGAGATCGCCGCCGTCACCAACAGGACCGGGCAGAAGGGCTCGCTGGCCGACGCGCTGGCCGGGGCGGACGTCTTCATCGGCGTCTCCGGCGGCACCGTCCCCGAGGACGTCGTGGCCACCATGGCCGAGGGCTGCTTCATCTTCGCGATGGCCAACCCCACCCCGGAGATCCACCCCGAGGTCGCGCACCGCTACGCCGCGGTCGTCGCCACCGGGCGCTCCGACTTCCCGAACCAGATCAACAACGTGCTGGCCTTCCCGGGGATCTTCGCCGGTGCCCTCCAGGTCCGGGCCACCCGGATCACCGAAGGCATGAAGCTGGCTGCCGCGAAGGCGCTGGCCGCGGTGGTCGCCGACGAGCTGACGCCGCAGAAGGTGATCCCCTCGCCGTTCGACGAGCGGGTCGCGCCGGCCGTGACCAAGGCGGTCGCGGAGGCTGCCCGCCGTGAGGGCGTTGCCCGGCTGTAGCGCTTCGAGGACTGTTCGAGCCGCGGGTGTGACGGTGGGTTGGTTACCGCCGTCACACCCGTGTCCCGTTCCGGTCGGTGGGCGTTCACCGCTATCGTCCGGGGCATGTTCGCCGCCTATGCAGCCCGTATCGACGCCGATGACCCGCTCAGCGCACTGGAGTTGGGCGAGCTGCCCGAGCCGGTGGCCGGACCCGGCTGGAGTGTGGTGACGGTGAAGGCCGCCACGCTCAACCACCATGACCTGTGGTCGCTGCGCGGGGTGGGGCTGCCCGCCGAGCGGCTGCCGATGATCCTCGGCTGCGACGCGGCCGGGATCGACGAGCACGGCAACGAGGTGGTCATCCACTCGGTGATCGGCCAGAGCGGGCACGGGGTCGGCCCGGACGAGCCGCGGTCGATCCTGACCGAGCGCTATCAGGGGACGTTCGCCGAGCGGGTCGCCGTCCCGACCTGGAACCTGCTGCCCAAGCCCGCCGAGCTCTCGTTCGCCGAGGCGGCCTGCCTGCCCACCGCGTGGCTGACGGCCTATCGGATGCTGTTCACCAAGGCGGCCGCCCGGCCCGGCCAGACCGTACTGATCCAGGGGGCCGGCGGCGGGGTGGCCACCGCGCTGATCGTCCTCGGCAAGGCGGCCGGTCTGCGGGTCTGGGTCACCGGCCGGGACGAGGCCAAGCGGGCTCGGGCTGTCGAACTCGGCGCCGACGCCGCGTTCGAGAGCGGCGCCCGGCTGCCCGAGCGGGTCGACGCGGTGCTGGAGACGGTCGGCGCCGCGACCTGGTCCCACTCGGTGAAGGCGCTGAAGCCCGGCGGCACCATCGTGATCTCCGGGGCCACCTCGGGCCCCAGCCCGAAGGCCGCCGAGCTGAACCGGATCTTCTTCCTGGAGCTCAACGTCCAGGGCTCCACGATGGGGACCAAGGACGAGCTCGCCGCCCTGCTCGCGCTCTGCGCCAACTCCGGGATCCGCCCGGTGGTCGACAGCGTGCTGCCGCTCACCGAGGCCAGGGACGCGTTCGCCCGGCTCGCCAAGGGGGACGTCTTCGGCAAGCTGGTCCTGACACCCTGACACGTCGGAGGGGGCGGTACCGGTGACCCGGTACCGCCCCCTTTCGTCTCGTCCGGCTAGCGGCCCAGCGCGCGGCGGAGCTGCTCGGCCGCCGCGGCCAGCACCTGCTGGGCGGAGCCGAGTTGAGCGGGCGTCACGCCGGTGTCCCGGGCGGTGTCGCGGACCTGGTCGCGGAGGCGGTCGAGCAGCCGCTCCAGCTCGCGGGCCGGGTCGGCGTCGGGGTCGACGGCGGCCCAGGCGGGGAGGTCGGCCGGGGGCCGGTCCAGGTCGATCTTGTCGAGGTCGATCCGGTCGAGGGTGATCTCCTCGGCCGGGGCGCCGGGCGCATGGCCCCACTTGGCGGCGTCGGCCAGGCCGGCCAGCGAGCGGGTGAGCTCGGAGATGCCCTCGGCGAGTCCGGCGGACCAGTCGCCGCCGGCTGCGGCGTCCTTGACCTGCTGCTCGATCCGGCGCTTGATCCGCAGTGCCTCCTGCTGGGCGGCCGTCCGGGAGGCCTTGGCCTCCGCCCGCAGCCGGCGGGCCTCGTCCTCGGCGGCCTTGGCCTTCTGCTTGGCCGCCCGCTCCTGCTCCTTGGCCCGCTTGGCCTGCTCCTTGGCCTGCGTCTTGAACTGGGTGAACTCGTCCTTGGCGCGCTGCCAGGACTCCTTGTCGCCCCACGGCCCGGCCCACGGGTCGCCGCCGTCCTCGGACTTGGGACGCGGCGCCTCCTTGGCGGCGCCCCAGAGCTCGGCCCGCAGGTCCTTGGCGCTGTCCCGGACGTCCTCCCGGATCGCGCCGGCGAGCTGCGCCAGCGACTCCCGGATCTCCACCTCCAGCTCGGCCAACTCGCTCTGCCGGGCCGCGAGTTCCGCCTGGCCGGCGTCGGTGAGCCGGTAGACCTTGCGCCCGCCCTCGGTGCTGTGTGCGACCAGGCCCTCCTGCTCCAGCTTGGCCAGCCGCGGATACACGGTGCCGGCCGAGGGGGCGTACAGGCCCTGGAAGCGCTCCTCCAGCAGGCGGATCACCTCGTAGCCGTGCCGGGGGGACTCGTCCAGCAGCTTGAGCAGGTACAGGCGGAGTCGGCCGTGGCCGAAGACGGGGGTCATGTCAGCTCTCCTGGGTGGTGGTGTCGGTGGGGGCGGCCGGAAGCTCCTTGACCAGGTCGATCCGCTCGGCCTCGGCCTCCGGGCGGCGCTGCACGGTCACCGCACCGGAGACGGTGGAGACCTGGAGCCGGCCGGTGCCGGAGCCCAACTGGCCGGAGAGCTTCCTGGTGCCCCAGCTGCCGCTGACCGTCAACTCCTCGAAGGTGCTGGAGAGCTCGCCGCCGGTGCTGCCCAGCTCGACCTTGGTGTCGGCCTGCGAGGGCAGTCGGACGGCGACCGGGCCGCTGACCGTGTTCACGTGCAGGTCGGTCGGCGTGGCGGTGTCCACGTCGAGGGTGACCGAGCCGCTGACCGACTTGGCGACCAGCTTGTCGCCCGTACCGGCGACCACGGTGAGGTGGCCGGAGACCGTGTTGACCCGGAGCTCCCCGGCCACCGACTGGGCGTTCACGTCGCCGGACACGGTCTTCACCTCGGTGCGGCCGGTCAGGCCGACCAGGGTGGTCTCGCCGCTCGCGCCGTACACCGTGACCGTACCGGTGACGCCGGAGACGGTGGTGTCGGCGGAGGCCGAGCCGATCTTGACCTCGGAGCCGGCCGGCACGGTCAGCGAGACCTCGGCCACCGCCTCGCGCTTGCGGCGCAGCCCGCTGAAGAAGCTCTTCACGGTCTCCAACGACTTGATGGAGTCGGTGAGTTCGCTCCAGGCGAGGTCCGGGTAGGTTACGGTCAGGACGCCGTTCTCCAGGGTGACCTGGAGCGGGTCGCCCTTGAGCTCGCTGATCTCCAGCCGGGCCGGACCTTCGGCGGTGACCACGTTGACCGCACCCGCGATCACCCGCACGTTGAGGGTGCCGACCGGCTCGTCGAAGGTGATGCTGTCAGGCTCGCTGACCGTCCACTTGCCCATGATCTGTCCCGCCTCCCGTTCGTCGGATCGCGATGTATCGCGTCTCCCTGAACAACACGATATATCGCGTGACGGCGAAGTCAAGGTGCCCTCGGTCGGGGGCTGAGCTCAGTCCTCGTCCTCGTCGTCGAGCCGGGCCAGCCAGGTGGCCAGCCGCTCGACCGGGATCTCGAAGTCCGGGTTCAGGTCGACGAACTCGCGCAGGCGCTCGGCCAGCCACTCGAAGGTGACCTCCTCGTCGCCGCGCCGGCTCGCCAGCTCCTCGATGCCGCGGTCGGTGAAGTACACGGTGTGCTCCGGGTCGGTTGGGGTGTGACCGGCCCAGGATAGTCGGGGCGGCGGTCAGCCCTGGTAGCGGTAGTAGCTCAGCGAGCAGGTCGCCCGGCCGTCGCTGTCGCCCAGCTTCACCACCCGCAGCACCGCCACCGAGCCGGTGCCCCGGGACCGTACGCAGAACGACCGCCCGGGCGGCACCTGGTCGAACTTGACCGAGCCGGAAGCGGGTTCGCTCTCCACTCCGAGGGCGCAGGCCTGCGGGCTCAGCCGGTCGCCGTCCTTGCCCACGAAGACGTCCGAGTCGCCGTGCACCCGGAACTCGGGGCCCAGGGTGGTGACGTTCCAGGACGACTCGCCGCTCGGCACCACCTTGCCGTCGTCCAGGTCGAAGTCGTACTGGGCGGCGGCCGGGATGGTCAGCTCCCGGTCGAGGTAGACCGCGGCGTACGGGCCGTCATCCTCCGACTCCGGCCAGAGAGCCACGCCGGCGGTGACGACGGCGGCCAGCGCCAGCCCGCCTGCCAGCAGCGGGCGGCTGCTCCACCGCCGGGTGCCCGGCGGGGCAGCCG